>JAJDVH010000028.1 GCA_022826185.1 Alphaproteobacteria bacterium | reverse complement strand
CCTGCAATGCGGCTTCTGCACGCCCGGCATGATCATGAGCGCGCTCGACCTCGCGAACCGCAACAGCGCGCCCAGCGAGCAGGAAGTGCGCGACTGGCTGGAAGGCAATATCTGCCGCTGCACCGGCTACCACAACATCGTCAAGTCGATCATGGCCGGCGCCCGCGCCATGGCCGCAGGCCAGGGAGGCTGACCCATGCCGAAGGACGGGATCGGCGCATCCGTAAAGCGCAAGGAAGACTACCGCTTCATCACCGGCCAGGGCGCCTATACGGACGATATCGACAGGCCGGGCCAGACCTACGCCGTGTTCGTGCGCAGCCCCCATGCCCATGCGCGCATCGCGTCGGTGGACACGGGCGCCGCGGCCGCCATGCCGGGCGTCGTGAAGATACTGACCGGCGCGGACTATGCCGCGGACGGGCTGGGCGGCCTGCCCTGCGGCTGGCAGGTGACGGGCAAGGACGGCCCGATGGTCGAGCCGCCGCATCCGCCGCTGGCGGCCGACCGGGTCCGCCATGTCGGCGACCAGGTGGCCGTGGTCATCGCCAGCAGCGCGGCCGAGGCGCGCGACGCGGCCGAGGCGGTCGCGGTCGACTATGAGGCGCTGCCGGCCGCCGCCTCCATCGAGGCCGCGCTCGCCGCGGGCGCGGCGCAGGTGCATGACGAGGCGCCCGGCAACCTCTGCTACGACTGGGAAATCGGCGACAAGGCCGACGTGGACGCTGCCTTCGCCGGCGCGCACCACGTCACCCGCGTCGAGCTGGTGAACAACCGGCTGGTGCCGAACGCGATGGAGCCGCGCGCGGCGGTCGCGGAATATGACCGGGCGACGCGCGAATACACGCTCTACACCACCAGCCAGAACCCGCATGTCATCCGCCTCCTGATGGGCGCCTTCGTGCTCCAGCTTCCGGAGCACCGGCTCAGGGTCGTCGCGCCGGACGTGGGCGGCGGCTTCGGCTCCAAGATCTTCCACTATGCCGAAGAGGCGATCCTGACCTGGGCGGCCGGCAAGGTCGCGCGGCCGATCAAGTGGACCGCCGAGCGCGCCGAGAGCTTCGTCACCGACGCGCATGGCCGCGACCATGTGACGGTCGCGGAGCTCGCGCTGGACGCCGACGGGCGTTTCCTCGGCCTCAAGGTCGATACCAGGGCGAATATGGGGGCCTACCTCTCCACCTTCGCGCCCTGCGTGCCGACTTACCTCTACGCGACGCTGCTCGCCGGCCAGTACACCACGCCGAAGATCTGGTGCGGGGTGCAGGCGGTGTTCACCCATACCGTTCCGGTGGACGCCTATCGCGGCGCCGGGCGCCCGGAGGCGACCTTCGTGGTCGAGCGGATCGTCGAGACGGCGGCGCACGAGATGGGCATCGACCCGGCGGAGCTTCGCCGGCGCAACTTCGTGCCGTCCGACGCCTTCCCCTACCAGACGCCGGTCGCGCTGGTCTATGACAGCGGCGACTATGAGGGCACGCTCGCGGCCGCGCTGGCCGACGCCGACTATAACGGCTTCGCCGCCCGGCGGGCGGAGGCGGAGGCGCGCGGCAAGCTGCGCGGCATCGGCCTCTCGGCCTATATCGAGGCCTGCGGCATCGCGCCCTCGGCGGTGGTGGGCTCGCTCGGGGCCCGCGCCGGGCTCTATGAGTGCGGCGAGGTGCGGGTGCATCCGACCGGCTCGGTCACCTTCTTCACCGGCACCCACAGCCACGGCCAGGGCCACGAGACGACCTTCGCGCAGATCATCGCGGACAGGCTCGGCGTCGATATCGACGCGGTCGAGGTCGTCCACGGGGACACCTCGAAGATCCCCTTCGGCATGGGCACATACGGGTCGCGCTCGCTCGCCGTCGGCGGCTCGGCGCTCGCCCGCGCGCTCGACAAGGTGGAGACCAAGGCCAAGCGCATCGCCGCGCATCTGATGGAGGCGTCCGAGGCCGACATCGAGTTCGCGGACGGGCAGTTCACCGTGGCCGGCACCGACAAATCGGTCGGCTTCGGCGATGTGGCGCTGACCGCCTATGTGCCGCACAACTATCCCATCGAGGAGCTGGAGCCGGGGCTGGACGAGACCGCCTATTACGACCCGGCCAATTTCACCTTCCCCGCCGGCTGCCATGTGTGCGAGGTCGAGATCGACCCCGACACCGGCGCGGTGGAGATCGTGAATTTCGCGGCGTCGGACGATTTCGGCAATGTCATCAACCCGATGATCGTCGAGGGGCAGGTGCATGGCGGCATCGTCCAGGGCGTCGGCCAGGCGCTGCTGGAGGGCTGCGTCTATGACGGCGAGGGCCAGCTCGCGACCGGCTCCTACATGGACTACACCATGCCGCGCGCGGACGATGTGCCGTCCTTCACCGTCTCGACCCGCACCACGCCCTGCCCGCACAACCCGCTGGGCGCCAAGGGCTGCGGCGAGGCCGGCGCGATCGCCGCCCCGGCGGCCGTGATGAACGCCGTGCACCATGCGCTGGCCTCGCGCGGCGTTTCGCGGATCGACATGCCGGCGACCCCGGCCCGTGTCTGGCAGGCGTTGAACGCCTGAGCCCAAGGAGTCTCCTTCCCATGCATGACTTCACCTATCACGCGGCGGGTTCGGTTGCGGACGCCGCCGCCAAGGCCGCCGCCGGAGACGATGCGGTGCTGATGGCCGGCGGCATGACCCTGCTGCCGACCCTGAAGCAGCGCCTCGCCCAGCCCTCCGACGTGGTCGATCTCTCGGGCGTCGCGGAACTCCGGGGCATCAAGGTCGAGGGCGGCGCGGTCACCGTCGGGGCGATGACGGTCCACGACGCCGTCGCGAACTCGTCCGAGGTTGCGGCGGCGATCCCGGCGCTGGCGGACGTTGCCGGCCATATCGGCGACCCGCAGGTCCGCAACCGCGGCACCATCGGCGGCTCCATCGCCAACAACGACCCGGCCGCCGACTATCCGGCCGCCCTGGTGGGCCTCGGCGCGACCGTCTGCACCGACCGGCGCGAGATCGCGGCGGACGACTTCTTCACCGGCATGTTCGAGACGGCGCTCGACGAGGGCGAGATCGTGACCTCCGTGCGCTTCCCGGCGCCGGAGGCGGCCGCCTACGTGAAGTTCCCGAACCCGGCCTCGCGCTACGCCATCGTCGGCGTGTTCGTGGCCCGGACGGCCGGCGGCGTGCGCGTCGCGGTCACCGGCGCGGCCGGCTGCGTCTATCGCGAAACGGCGATGGAAGCGGCGCTTGAAGGCAATTTCTCGGCCGCCGCGCTCGAAGGCATGACGGCGTCCGCCGACGACCTGAACGAGGATATCCACGCCTCGGCGGAGTATCGCGCGCACCTGGTCGGCGTCATGGCCCGCCGGGCGGTCGCCGCCTGCGGATAAGGGAGTAAGGGGGATGGCCTGGGCGTATCTGGCGCTCGCCATCCTGCTGGAGACCGTCGGCACCGGCCTGCTGAAGCTTTCCCACGGCTTCGAACGGGTCGGGATCGGCGGTCTTTCCATGCTGGCCTACGGCGTGTGCTTCTTCTTCCTGGCGCTCTCGCTCAGGGTCATCCCGGTCGGCGCCGCCTACGCCATCTGGTCCGGCGTCGGCACGGCGCTGGTCGTGCTGGCGGGCGTCGTCCTGTTCGGCGAGAAGATGAGCCTGCTGAAGGCCGGCCTGATCGCGATGATCGTGGTCGGCGCGGGCGGCCTCATGCTGCTTACGGATTCAGAGGCCTGAGGCCGGCGGTTCCCAGCCGGGCGGGGCGATTTCGAAGCCCTCGAAGGTGAAGGCGGGGGCGACGATGCAGCCGGCGAGGCTCCAGGCGCCGAAGGACCGGCAGCGCTGCCACTCATGCGCCGGCACCACCGCCTGAAGCTCGTGGCCCTCTTCCAGCGGCCCGAGGGTCACCCGGCGGGTCTCCGTTTCCAGCACCAGCGGCGCGCCGGCGTGCCAGACCCAGATTTCCGGCGCATCCACCCGGTGCCAGCGCGACGGCCCGCCCTCCAGCAGGAAATAGATCGAGGTCACGGCCGTGCGCCCCTCCCCCGGCGCGCGGTAGGTCTCCCGGTAGAACCCCCCTTCCGGATGCGGCTCCAGCCGAAGCCGCCGGATGACCTCCTGCGCGTTCATGGCTGCCTCGCGCTTTCCGCCACGCGCGCGACCGCGTCCAGCTTCTCCCGGATTTCGGGGTCGATCTCGCCGTCTGGCACATGGTCGGCGAGCTCGTGGAAGTTTTTCTTCTGCATGAGGTTGGGCAGGTTCCGTTTCCGGAAATAACTCTCGAACAGCGGAGTGAGAAAATCGTCGCTGACTTTCGTGTCCGCATCCCAAGGAGTGCCCTTGCCCAGTGTGCCGAGAGCCGCCGCGACTTCGAAAGCGTTCGGTCACGCGGTGATGAGGGTGATGGATTCAGCGATTGAGCGTCCGCTTCCAGTCCTTGCGGAGCGGTCGCAGCCAGATGTCCTTTTTCGGCTGGGCTCGTTTCGTATGCCTGTCATAGCGTCCTCTTCC
>JAJDVH010000063.1 GCA_022826185.1 Alphaproteobacteria bacterium | reverse complement strand
CGTGCAAATCGCATCGGGGTCGGGTTACACTCTGTAAGCATCGGGGCGCTCCTCTGCAACCGGGCAAGGCTTTGTTGCAAAAGAACTTTCTCATATGCAGAGCCCCGATGCACCTACCCCCGGTGAGAAATCCGGGCTAGGATCAGCCCGTTCGGGATCGAGGCCATGAGCTGGATCATCAGTTCGGGATAGAGGTGCGGGGCGATGGTCATGCCCCAGGTATCGGCGATCGCCGCCGTCTTGCGCAGGTCCGTCAGCCCGCCGCGCACCACGTCCGGCTGCAGGATCGGCAGCTTCGGGTTCTCGAAGAAGGGCTTGAGGTCGTAGCGCGTCATGTGGCTCTCGCCGCCGACGACCCGGAGGTCGAGCGCGTCGGCAATCCGGAAATAGCCGGCGAAATCGTCCGGCACCACCGGCTCCTCCAGCCAGTAGATGCCGTACTGCTCCAGCTTGCGGCCCTGCAGGATGGCGTGGTCGGCCGTCCAGGCCATGTTGACATCGACCATGATGTCGGTCTCCGGCCCGACGGCCTCGCGCACCCGGCGGACATGGTCCAGGTCCTGCGCGTCGGTCCAGGCGTGGCCGACCTGCATCTTGACCGCCGGGTAGCCCTCCGCCTTGAAGCGCAGCGCCTTCTCCACCATCGCGTCCGGCTCCAGACCCCGCCAGACGCCCGAGCCGTAGGCGGGCGCCTCCGCGCGGTAATGGCCCCAGAGCCGGTGCAGCGGCATCCCGGCGGCCTGGCCCACAATGTCCCAGAGCGCGACATCGACGGCCGAGAGCGCCAGCACCGGCGCCCCGCCGCGCCCGTCCGCCAGCGAGGCGGTCCACAGCTCGCGCCAGATCGCCTCGACCTCGCTCGCATCGCGCCCGATCAGGTGGGGCGCCATCGTCTCTTCCAGGCATTCCTTCACCGTGCGGAAGCCTTCGCGCAGATAGAGCTGGTAGCCGAGACCGACATGGCCCGAGCGCGTCTCGATCTCGACCGCCAGCACATTGCGCTCCCGCGCATAGCCGCGCTGGAAGGCCGGCTGCTCCCGCCAGGGCAGCACCAGCAGGTGAACGCGGATGTCTTCTATGCGCATGGAATCAGTCTCCCTCTCACCGTTCGCCTTTATCCCCGCCACTCCCGGACGATCCGGCGGGCGTCGCCCTCGCGCCGGGTGAAACCTTCCTTGTCGAAAAACTCCAGCAACTCGATGGTGACATTGCGCCCGATGCCGGAGCGGTCCTTGTAGGCCGCCGCCGTGAAACGCCCGTCGGCGCTCTCAGCCGCCAGGGTTTCGGCAATGTCCGCCAGCCCCCTGAGCGCATCCGGCGGGAACCAGCGATTGTCCGCCACCCTTCGCACCAGGCCGAAGCGCCCGGCCTGCCGCAACACCTGCTCCACCCTCGCGTGATCGACCTTGAGCATGTCGGCCAGTTCGCGGACGCGCGGCGGGCGCAGGCCTCCCTCGACTACCAGCGGCTCGATGCGCTTCCAGAGCGCCTCCTCCTCCGGGGCGAGCGCCGCGCGGTGGCCCGGCCGGTGGACGAAACCGCCGGACCGCGCGAGCTTGCCGGTGGAGGCGAGCGCCGCCAGCGCCGCCTCCGCGATATCGCGCGGCGGCACCGGGTCGAGCCGCCGGCGGAGCGCCACGGGACCGAGTCCCTGGCTGTCGGGATGCGCCGCCGTCCAGGCGTCCACCTCGCGCTCGAAGGCATCCGAGAGCGCCTGCCAGCGCCCGGCATCGACGGCGACCGGACCCGCGAACACCACGCCCTGCCGCCGCCTCAGCGCCGCCTGTTCCGCGTCGTTCAGATTGTGCGCGAGCGCGAAGCGGGGGAAATCGAAGCCGAAGGCCGCCGCCTCCACCAGCCCGCCGAACGGGTCGTCCCCGGCGCGCACGACAAGTTCCGCCAGCCGCTCCGGCCGCGCCCGGCCGCGCGCCGGGGGAAACGGATCGGCGACGCGGCCGCCGGCCATGGTGCGCATGGCCGACTGGTCGCGCAGCACGACGCCATCGCCGGCAAGCGCGCCGATCTGGCGGTCCAGCAGCAATTGCGCCCAGCCGGCCGCGCCCGGCGCGATGGACGGGCCGTCCAGCACCGCGACCCTACCGGTCACATCCGCCGCGCCCAGATGGACATGCACGGGCGTGCGGTCCCGCAACGGCCGCGCCTCGCTGCCGAGCACCCTCAGCCTTATGTCAATCCGGCGCGTCGGCCCGTGGGCCTCGGGCGCCAGCAGCCAGTCGCCGCGCGAGACGGCGTGGCGGCGCAGGCCCGACCCGGCGAGGTTGAGCGCCACCCGCTGCCCGGCCTGGGCGGCATGGGCCTCGACGTTCTCGGCGTGGATGGCGCGCACCCGCGCCTCGACCCCGCCGGGCGAGACCAGCAGCCGGTCGCCGACCTTGACCGCGCCCGAAAAGGCCGTGCCGGTGACCACGAGGCCCGCGCCGCGCAGGGTGAAGCTGCGGTCCACCGCCAGCCGGAACCGCCCCGACGCCCGCCGCCGCCCGACCGCGCCCGCAAGCCGCTGCAGCAGGCGCTGCAATTCCGGCACGCCCGCGCCCGTTATCGCGGAGACGGGGAGCACCGGCGCCCCGGCGAGCCCGGTATCCGCAGCCAGCGCCTGCGCCTCTTCGGCAACCGCCCGCACGCGCTCCGGCTCGGCGCGGTCGGCCTTGGTCACGGCGATAATGCCGCGCTGCACGCCCAGCAGGTCGAGGATCGCCAGATGCTCGCGGGTCTGCGGCATCGGCCCGTCGTCGGCGGCCACGATCAGCAGCGCCGCGTCGATGCCGGTGACGCCGGCCAGCATGTTCTTTATGAACCGCTCATGCCCCGGCACGTCGATGAAGCCGACGGTCTGGCCGGGGCCGGCCTGCCAGTAGGCGAAGCCCAGGTCGATGGTGAGCCCCCGCGCCTTTTCCTCCGGCAGCCGGTCGGCGTCGGTGCCGGTCAGCGCCTTCACCAGCGAGGTCTTGCCGTGGTCGATATGCCCGGCCGTCGCGACGATCATGGGGCCAGTTGGGACAGGAATGCGTCTTCGTCGTCAAGCGTGCGCAGGTCGAAGAGCAGCCGCCCTTCGGCGATGCGCCCGATGACCGGGACGGGCAGCCGGCGGAAGGCCGCCGCGCGCGCCTCCAGCGCCTTGCCGCCGGGCGCGGACAGCGCCAGCGCCCGGCTTTCGAGGCGCTCCACCGGCAGCGACCCGGAGCCGATCCGGCTCGCGACGGTCACGACCTCCGCGCCCTCCATCGCCGGCGCGAGCCGGTGCGCCTGGGCCTCGATCTCCTCGACGGAGCGGGTCAGTGCACGGAGCGCAGGCAGGCGCTCGGCCAGCCGGTCCGGGTCCCGGTAGAGCCGCAGCACCGCTTCCAGCGCCGCGAGGGAGAGCTTGCCGAGCCGCATGGCCCGGCGCATCGGGTTCCGCTTGAGCAGGGCGACAAGGTCTGCGCGGCCGACGACGATACCGGCCTGCGGGCCGCCCAGCAGCTTGTCGCCGCTGAAGGTGACGAGCCCGGCCCCGGCGGCGAGCGCCTGGCCCGGCATCGGCTCCTGCGGCAGCCCGTAGCGCGCGAGATCGACAAGCTGGCCCGCGCCCAGATCGACCGCATAGGGCGCGCCCGCCGCTTCCGCGATACGGGCCAGGCGGTCGTCCGGCACCGACGCCGTGAAGCCGACGACCTCATAGTTGGAGGTGTGCACCTTCATCACGCAGCCGGTGTCCGGACCGATGGCAGCCTCGAAATCGCTCGCATGCGTGCGGTTGGTCGTGCCGACCTCGACCATGCGGGCGCCGGCGCGGGCCATGATCTCCGGCATGCGGAAGGAGCCGCCGATCTCGACCAGCTCTCCGCGCGAAACCAGCGCGTCGCGCCCCGCGGAAAGGCTGTTCAGCACCAGCAGGACCGCAGCGGCATTGTTGTTGACCGCCAGCGCCGCTTCCGCGCCGGTGAGTTCGGTCAGCAGCGCCTCGACATGGGAGTCCCGGTCTCCCCGCCGGCCCGTCTCCAGGTCGTATTCGAGATTGCAATTGCCGGCGGCCTCCGCGACCGCGGCAATCGCCTCCTGCGGGAGCGGCGCCCTGCCAAGGTTTGTGTGCAGCACCACGCCGGTCAGGTTGAACACCCGCCGGAGCGACGGCCGCCCCCGCGCCGCAATATGCGCCGCCGCCGCCGGGCCGAGCGATGAAGGGTCGAGCGCGCCGCCGGCCCCGAGCGTCCGCCGCGCATCCGCGAGCGCCTGCCGCGCGCCCGCCAGCGCTTCCGCCCGCCCGTATTCCGCGGCCGCCGCGGCCAGGGCGGGGTCCTCAAGCAGGCGGTCCACGGAAGGCAGGACCGAGAAATCCGGACTTGCCATCCTTCAGGAACCCCTGCGCCTTGCCACCCGAGCCATCGCCGAACGCTCTCTCCCAGGGCGCCGCGCCTGCGGCAACCGGGCGGCTAACATATCCCCGCCGCGCCCGCTGCGACACCAAAGGCGGCCGTCTCTATCATTTTTTGCTTGGACTCGGCGCGCTGCTTGGCTACCAACCTCTCCGCACACGCCTCAGACATCGCGACCGTAATCGACCGATCCGAGCGTTCGCACTCGCCCAGGGGGAGACCGAAGCCATGGCCGGCGCCCTACCGGATGTTGCGCAACACGACACCTTCCCGAAGCTGCTGCGCTACAACGCAGAACACCGCGCTTCTGTAGCGGCCGTCCGCGAGAAGGACCTCGGCATCTGGCAGACCTGGACCTGGGCGGACTTCCGCGACGCGGTGCGCAAGCTTGCGGGCGGCATGAAGGCGCTCGGCCTCAAGCGGGGCGAGAAGGTCGCCATCGTCGGCGACAACCGGCCGCGGCTCTATTTCGCCATGAGCGCCGCGCAGAGCCTCGGCGCCATTCCGGTGCCGGTCTATCAGGACGCGGTAGCGGACGAGATGCGCTTCGTGCTGGACCACGCCGAAGCCGCATTCATTGTCGCCGAGGATCAGGAACAAGTCGATAAGGTCCTGTCCCAGAAGGAACATCTCCCGGCGCTCAGGACGATCATCTACGACGATGCGCGCGGCATGCGGGACTACAGCGAGTCGTTCCTTCACGCTTATGACGATGTCGTCGGCATGGGCAGGGAAGGCGGCTGGGACGAAGAGGTCGATCTCGGCAAGGGCGGCGACACCGCGATCATTCTCTACACCTCCGGCACCACCGGCACGCCAAAGGGCGTGGTGCTCTCCTACGACAACCTATTGCTGTGCGCGAAGATCGGCGCGGACTTCGAGCATCTGCGCGAGGACGAGGTCGTGCTGGCCTATCTGCCGATGGCGTGGGTCGGCGACAATGTGCTCTCCTATTGCCAGGCGCATCTGGTCGGCTTCTCCTTCGCCTGCCCGGAATCGCCGGAGACGGTGCCGCACGATTTGCGCGAGCTCGGACCGACCTATTTCTTCGCGCCGCCGCGCGTGTTCGAGAACCTGCTGACCCAGGTGACGATCCGCATGGAAGACGCGGCCCCGCTGAAACAGCGCGTGTTCCGCTTCTTCATGAATGTCGCCGAACGGGCCGGCGCCGACATTCTGGAAGGCCGGAAGGTCGGCCTTGCGAACCGTTTTCTCTACCGGATGGGCGAAGTCCTCGTCTACGGCCCTCTCAAGAATGTTCTCGGCCTCTCCCGGCTCCGGGTCGGCTATACCGCCGGCGAGGCCATCGGTCCGGAGATCTTCCGCTTCTTCCGTTCGCTCGGCATCAACCTGAAACAGCTTTACGGCCAGACCGAGGCGAGCGTGTTCGTCACCATCCAGACCAATGACGATGTGCGCCCCGACAGCGTGGGTCCGCCGGCGCCGGGCGTCGAGCTGCGTATTACCGAGGAAGGCGAAGTGCTCTACCGGAGCCCCGGCGTCTTCCAGGAGTATTACAAGAACAGCGAGGCCACAGCCGAGACCAAGACCGGCGACGGCTGGGTCCACACCGGGGATGCGGGCGTGATCGACGATGACGGCCATTTGCGGATCATCGACCGCGCCAAGGATGTCGGCCGGCTCGCCAATGGCACGCTCTTCGCGCCGAAATACCTGGAGAACAAGCTGAAATTCTACCCGAACATTCGCGAAGCGGTGACCTTCGGCCATGAGCGGGACTTCGTGACCGCGATGATAAACATCGACATGGAGGCGGTCGGCAACTGGGCCGAAAGGCGCAATATCGCGTATTCGAGCTACCAGGAACTCGCCGCCCGGCCGGAGGTGCTCGACATCGTCGAGGGCCATGTTTCGGAATTCAATGCGGGCCTGGCGGCCGACCCGCAATTCGCCGGCTCGCAGATTCACCGTTTCATCGTGCTGCACAAGATGCTCGACGCCGATGACGGCGAACTCACCCGCACGCAGAAGGTGCGCCGCCGTTTCATCTCCGAGCGCTACGCTCCGGCCATCGACGCGCTTTACGGCGGCGAAGGCAGCATCGTGCTGGAAACCCCGGTCACCTTCGAGGACGGGCGCTCGGGCACGATCACCGGCGACCTCGCCATCCGCGACGCCCGCATATCCGGGGCCGGCGGCGAGAGGGCCGCTGCATGACGCGGCCGGGAGACATCCTGCTCAGCGTCAAGGAAATTTCGCTGCGCTTCGGCGGCGTCCGCGCGCTGACGGATGTGAGCTTCGATATCCACGAAGGCGAGATCTTCGCCATCATCGGCCCCAACGGCGCCGGCAAGTCGTCAATGCTGAATTGCATCAACGGCTTCTATCATCCGCAGGAAGGCACCATCACCTTCAAGGGCGCGGAACGCCGCCAGATGCGCCCCCACGAGGCGGCGGCGCAGGGCATCAGCCGCACCTTCCAGAACATCGCGCTCTTCAAGGGCATGACGACGCTGGAGAACGTCATGACCGGCCGCATGCTCAAGATGCGGGCCACCCTGGCGGAACAGGCGCTCTATTTCTGGCGCGGCCGGCGCGAGGAGATCGAGCATCGCGAGAAGGTCGAGGAGGTGATCGACTTCCTGGAAATCCAGTCGATCCGCAAGACGCCCGTCGGGCGCCTGCCATACGGCCTGCAGAAACGGGTGGAGCTGGCGCGGGCGCTGGCGGCGGAGCCCGAATTGCTTCTGCTCGACGAGCCGATGGCGGGCATGAATGTCGAGGAAAAGGAGGACATGTGCCGCTTCGTGCTCTCCACCAACCATGAGCTCGGCACCACGATCGCGCTGATCGAGCACGATATGGGCGTGGTCATGGACCTGTCCGACCGGGTGGTGGTGCTCGACTACGGCAAGAAGCTCGCCGAAGGCACGCCGGACGAAGTCCGCGGCAACCAGGATGTCATCGACGCCTATCTGGGCGTGAGCCACGACTAGGACGGTTCGGCGATGGAAACCCTTTA
This sequence comes from Alphaproteobacteria bacterium, assembly GCA_022826185.1. Lineage (GTDB taxonomy): Bacteria > Pseudomonadota > Alphaproteobacteria > Bin95 > Bin95 > Bin95. Next base: position 30,424 of record JAJDVH010000063.1, on the reverse strand, counting down.
CCTCATCTTCATCGACCCGTTCGTCCAGATGGTCGTCGAGCCGGCCTTCCTGGTGGAGGTGCTGATCGGCGGGCTGACTTCAGGCGTCATGTATTCGCTGGTGGCGCTCGGTTTCGTGCTGATCTTCAAGGCCTCCGGCATCTTCAACTTCGCCCAGGGCATCTTCGTCCTGTTCGCGGCGCTGAACTTCGTCGGGCTGATGGACCTTGGCGTCCATCCGATCCTCGCGTTCGTCATCACGATCGGCATCATGACCGCGCTTGCGTTCGTCGTGGACCGGCTGGTGCTGCGGCCGCTGGTGAACCAGGACCCGATCATCCTGTTCATGGCGACCATCGGCATCGCCTTCTTCCTGGAAGGCTTCGGGGAGACGCTCTGGGGCGGCGACGTGCGCCCGGTCCGCGTCGGCATCCCGGACGAGGCGCTCTTCTGGGAGGCGGGCTTCGGCGAAATCCTGGTGCAGTCCGCCGACCTGTTCGCCGGCGTGATCGCAGCCTTCCTGGTTACCACGCTGGCGCTCTTCTTCCACTTCACGCCCGTCGGGCGGGCGCTGCGCGCGGTCGCCGACGACCACCAGGCGGCGCTCTCGGTCGGCATCCCGCTCAACAATATCTGGGTGATCGTGTGGGCGGTGGCCGGTTTCGTGGCGCTCGCGGCCGGCATCATGTGGGGAGCCAAGCTCGGCGTGCAGTTCGCGCTCTCCACCATTGCGCTCAAGGCGCTGCCGGTCCTGATTCTCGGCGGTTTCACCTCGATCCCGGGCGCCATCATCGGCGGGCTGATCGTCGGGGCCGGCGAGAAGGTGTTCGAGAACTACTGGGGCGTTCCCCTGCTCGAGGGTGCGACAGAGGACTGGTTCGCCTATATCGTCGCCATGATCTTCCTGTTCTTCAGGCCGCAGGGCCTGTTCGGCGAGAAGATCATCGAACGGGTATGACCTGATGCTTTACCGCGAAGCCGGACAGTTCAAGACCAGCTATTCCGCCGACCAGGCGATGCTCACGATCCCGCTCGACCGCTGGTTCGTGTTCGCGTTGGCCGCCTTTGCAATCGTCGGAGTGCCGCTCCTCGCGAGCGAATATCTGATGGTCTCGATCCTGCTCCCGGTGCTGATCCTTTCGATCGCCGCGCTGGGCCTCAACATCCTGACCGGCTATTGCGGCCAGCTTTCGCTGGGCACCGGCGCCTTCATGGCCGCTGGCGCCTATCTCGCCTACAAGATCGCAACCAACATCACCTGGCTGCCGATCTGGGTCGTCATCCCGCTGGCCGGGCTTTGCGCGGCCGCCATCGGCATCGCTTTCGGCCTGCCGAGCCTGCGCATCAAGGGCTTCTACCTTGCGGTTGCCACGCTGGCGGCGCAGTTCTTCCTGCTCTGGCTGTTCGTCAAGGTGCCGTGGTTCGTCAACGACTCGATCTCGGGCGTGCCGCCGGCGCCGCCGCGCACCGTCTTCGGCTTCCAGGTCACGGGCGCCGCGGCAGGCGATGAGGCGAAATACCTGTTCGTGCTGGCCTTTGTCATCGTGCTCGCCTGGATTGCGCGCAATCTGGCGCGTTCGCGCATCGGGCGGTCCTGGATGGCGATCCGGGACATGGACATCGCTGCGGAGCTGGTCGGCATCCGGCCGCTCCCGACGAAGCTCTCCGCCTTTGCGATCTCCAGCTTCTATTGCGGTGTCGCGGGCGCCCTCTGGGCCATGTGCTACATCAACTCCGTGGAACCGACCGCCTTCGACATCAACCGGTCCTTCCAGGTGCTGTTCATGGTCATCGTCGGCGGTCTCGGCAGCGTGCTCGGCTCCTTCCTTGGCGCCGCGTTCATCTTCCTGCTTCCGATCTTCCTCAACAGCGCGCCTGGATGGTTCGGCTACTCCGTGGCGAGCGATACGATTACCCATATCGAATTCATGCTGTTCGGCGTTCTCATCATCTTCTTCCTGATCGTCGAACCGCATGGTCTGGCGCGGCTGTGGCAGATTGCCAAGGAGAAGCTGCGCCTCTGGCCGTTTCCCTATTGACCATGGCGGAAACCGGCCGCAATGCCGACGAGGCAGAAACCCAAGGGAGGTTCCCCATCATGCTCACGAAAAAACTGGTGATGGCCGGTGTGGCCGCAGCCATTGCGGCCGGCGCCATCGGCGTTGCCCAGGCCGAGGAAGGCCAGTTCATCCCCGCGCTCACCTACCGCACAGGCCCCTTCGCGCCCGGCGGTATTCCGACCGCCAACGGCTATGTCGATTACTTCCACCTCATCAACGAACGCGACGGCGGCGTCAACGGCGTCAAGTTCATCGTCGAGGAGTGCGAATACGGCTACAAGACCGACCGCGGCGTCGAATGCTACGACCGGCTGAAGGACAAGCATGGCGGCGCGACCGCCGTGAGCCCGTATTCCACCGGCACGACCTATGCGCTGATCGACAAGGCCACGGCCGACAAGATTCCGATCCTGTCGATGGGCTATGGCCGCACCAGCGCCGCTGACGGGCGGGTCTTCCCCTACGTCTTCAACTTCCCGGCAACCTACTGGAGCCAGGCCACGGCCGTCATCCAGTACATCGCCAACGAGATGGGCGGGCTCGAGGCGCTGAAGGGGCAACGGTTCGCCTTCATCTTCCTCGATCATCCCTACGGCAAGGAGCCGATCCCGACCTTCGACATCCTGGCCGAGAAGTTCGGCTTCACCTACGACAAGTATCCGGTTCCGTTCGCGACGGGAACCGAGCAGAAGTCGGTCTGGCTCCAGATCCGCCGCACCAAGCCGGCCTACATCATCATGTGGGGCTGGGGCGTGATGAACGCCACCGCCGTCAAGGAAGCCGCGAACATCAAGTTCGACATGAGCAAGTTCATCGGCAACTGGTGGTCCGCTTCCGAGCAGGACGTGCTGCCGGCCGGCGACGGCGCCATCGGCTACAAGGGCGCGACCTTCAACGGAGCCGGGACCGACTACAAGGTCTTCGAGGACATGGAGGGTATGAGCGGCCTGAGCGACGACGGCGACAGGGGCACGGTGCTCTACAACCGCGGCATGGTGAACGCCGCCTATATCGTGGAAGCGGTGCGGCTGGCCCAGGAGAAATACGGCAAGGGCAAGCGCGTCACCGGCGAACAGGTGCGCTGGGCGTTCGAGAATCTCGATCTCACCGCAGAGGATATCGAGGGTCTCGGCCTGACGGGGCTGATGCCGCCGACCAAGGTGACCTGCCTGAACCACGAAGGCACCAACCCGGCGATCCTGATCCAGCAGTGGAACGGCAAGGGCTGGGACATCATCACCGACTGGATCCCGGCGATGAGCGATGTCGTGCGCCCGCTGATCGAGCAGGATGCAGCCCAGTACGCGAAGGACAACAACATCACCCCGCGCGACTGCTCGTAGAGCGGCGCGGCCCCATTGGCGGGAGAGGCCCGGAAGCCCATGAACGAGACCGTTGGCAACGTCCTCGAAGTCAACAATGTCGAGGTCATTTACGACCACGTCATCCTCGTGCTGAAGGGCGTCTCCCTCCACGTGCCGAAGGGGGGTATCGTCACCCTCCTCGGCGCGAACGGGGCCGGAAAGACGACAACCCTCAAGGCCGTCTCCAACCTGCTGCGCGCCGAGCGCGGCGAGGTCACCAAGGGCTCGATCCTCTATCAGGGCGAGCAGATCGATGCGCTGACGCCGACCGACCTCGTGCGCAAGGGCGTCATCCAGGTGATGGAAGGCCGCCATTGTTTCGAACATTTGACCGTCGAGGAAAACCTGCTGACGGGCGCCTATACGCGCCATGCCCGCCGGTCGGAACTCAATGACGACCTCGATGCGGTTTACGGATATTTCCCGGCTCTCAAGAGCCGTCGCAAAAGCCTCGCCGGCTATATTTCCGGCGGCGAGCAGCAGATGTGCGCCATCGGCCGCGCGCTCATGTCGAGGCCGCAGATGATCCTGCTGGACGAACCTTCCATGGGTCTCGCCCCGCAGCTCGTCGAACAGATCTTCGAGATCGTCAAGCGCATCAACGAAGAGGAAAACTGCTCGATCCTGCTGGCCGAGCAGAACACCAACATGGCGCTCAAATACGCCCATTACGGCTACATCCTGGAGAACGGGCGCATCGTCATGGACGGCGAGGCCGCCGATCTTCGCGAGAACGAGGACGTCAAGGAGTTCTATCTCGGCATCAGCTCGACCGGACGCAGGAGCTACCGGGACATCAAATTCTATCGTCGGCGCAAACGCTGGGTATGAGGCACCATGACCGCAAACGGCGACTTTTACGACAAGCTGGAGATCCGGGACCCGGAGCAGCGTGAGCGCGAGCAGTTCGACGAGTTGCGCGGTCTGATCGCCCTTGCCAAGGACAAGGCGCCTTACTGGCGGCGGGCGCTCGCCGGGGTCGAGGCCGGCGACATCACCTCCCGCGAAGCGCTGGCGGCCCTGCCCGTCACCCGCAAATCAGACCTGATGGAAGTGCAGGCGGCGGACCCGCCCTTCGGCGGCATGACGATCGTGCCCGTGGGCGAGTTCCGGCGCGTGTTCCGCTCGCCCGGGCCGATCTGCGAGCCCATGGGCGCGAAACCCGACTGGTTCCGGGGCGCGCGCTCGCTCTATGCCGCGGGCTTCCGCAAGGGCGATGTCGTCCACAACACCTTCAGCTACCACTTCACCCCCGGCGCCTTCATGATGGAGAGCGCGGCGGAGGCGCTCGGCTGCACGGTGTTTCCCGGCGGCGTCGGCCAGACCGAACAGCAGGTCGAGGCGATCCGGCATTTCGGCGCCGTCGGCTTCATGGGCACGCCCGATTTCCTGAAGATCGTGCTGGACAAGGCCGAAGAGATGGGCACGGCGCTGCCCTCGCTCTCAAAGGCGCTGGTCGGCGGCGGCGCGCTCTTCCCCTCGCTCAGGGCGGAAATCCGGGGCAAGGGCGTCAATGTGATGCAGAACTACGGCACGGCCGATGTCGGGTTGGTCGCCTATGAAACGCCTGCGCTGGAAGGCATGGTGCTTGCCGAGGGCGTGATCGTGGAGATCGTCCGGCCCGGCTCCGGCGACCCGGTGCCGGACGGCGAGGTCGGCGAGGTCGTGGTGACGACCCTGACCGACGACTATCCGCTGTTCCGCTTCGCGACCGGCGACATGTCCGCCGTCGATGCGGGGCAAAGCTCCTGCGGGCGCACGAACACCCGCATCAAGGGCTGGATGGGCCGGGCGGACCAGACGGCAAAGGTGCGCGGCATGTTCATCCGCCCGGAGCAGGTGAACCGCGTGCTGGCCCGCCACCCGGAGATTGCGCGGCTCAGGCTCGTGGTCGGCTCCGAGAACAATCTCGACACCGCCACCCTGATGGTCGAGGCGCCCGCCCGCGGTGACGGCTTCCGCGACGCCGTCGCCGAGAGCTTCCGCGCCGAGTGCAAGATGCGCGGCCGCATCGAGTTCGCCGACTCCCTGCCGAACGACGGCAAGGTGATCGACGACCAGCGCAGCTACGACTGAGGCAATGGCAATGAGCGAGTCATCCGGAGAAAGAGCTGCCCGACGGACCCGGAAATCCGGCGCCGGATTACCGCAGCAAGAGAATGCGGAAGGTTCGACGGGAACGGGCAATCCCGGGTCTTTCTCGCAAATCTTCGGTGCTCTCAAGGGAACCGTCAAAATTCCGCCGGGAACCGATTTGACGGCTCCGGTCGATGTGGAGTGGGAAGCCGAACGGTAGCCGGGAGCAACGACTCCTATCGTCGGCTACCCTGAGCAGGGGAAACGCGGAGACCGGGGTGCGGCCAGAGACAGGCCGCCGGAGGAGGTTCGATGACCTGGCTTACCAATGACCGGTGGATCAAGGAGCCTTCGGGACAGCGCTTCGCCGCCCTGCTGGCCCGGCCCGGTATCCTGCGGGCGCCCGGCGCGCACAATGCGATGGCCGGCCTGCTCGCCAAGCGGGCGGGCTTCCGGTGCCTCTATGTCTCCGGCGCGGCGGTCACGGCTTCGATGGGCCTGCCGGACCTGGGCGTGATCGGACTGGACGAGCTCTGCCACCACGTCCGCAGCATTTACCGCGCGACGCAGTTGCCGCTCATCGTGGACGCCGACACCGGCTATGGCGAAGTGCTGAATGTCATGCGCACGGTCCGCGAACTGGAGGCCGCCGGCGCCGCCGCCGTGCAGATCGAGGACCAGCTGCTGCCGAAGAAATGCGGCCACCTGAACGACAAGCAGCTCGCAGCCCCGGAAGAGATGGCGCGCAAGGTGGAGGCCGCGCACCGGGCGCGCACGCATCTGCGCATCATCGCGCGCACGGACGCCGTCGCCCAGGAGGGCCTGGAAGCGGGCATCGAACGCGCCAACCTCTATATAGAGGCGGGCGCCGACATCGTTTTCGCGGATGCCCTCATCAGCGAAGCGATGTTCCGGCGGTTCTCTCAAGCGGTCAACGCACCGCTGATGGCGAACATGACGGAGTTCGGCCGCACCCCCTATTTCACCGGCGCGCAGTTCGAGGCGATGGGCTGCAAGGTGGTGATCTGGCCGGTCTCGTCCCTGCGCATCGCGGCGAAGGCCATGGCCGACATGTATGCGCACCTGGCCGACGCCGACAGCACCGAGGCCCTGCTGGACGCGATGCAGAGCCGGGCGGAGCTCTACGAAACGATCGGCTACAGCGAATTCGAGGCCCTTGACGCCTCCATCGCGGCCAGTGTCGTGCCCCCCGACCTGCGGGACCTTCGCGGCCACAATATCGGCCGCGCGCCTTCCGGCGAGGAATGAGCTGAAGTCAGTAAGCCGTTCCCCCGCGGCGGTGCATATCGACCAGGGCGCGGTTGTAGGCAAGCATCACGTCGCGCTCGTGGATGAAGCCGACCAGGTGCCGGTCCACCCGGTTGTCCACCACGGCGATATGCTCCTCGTGCCGCGTCTCCATCAGGTTGAAGGCGCTTTCGAGATCATCTTCCACCGTCAGCATGGGCGGGTTCAGCCTTGCGGCGTCTCCGGCGCAGATCAGGTCCTGGATCACGGGATCGAACGCCGCTTCGTCCAGGTCCGCCAGCGTGATGGTGCCGAACAGGCGGTTCGACGGATCAACGACGAAAAGCTCGCCGTAAGGGGCCGTCGCGAGCGCGACCCGCAACTCCCGCATCTTCATGGTGCGCGGCACGGAGGAGAAGGACTGGCTCATCACGCCGCGTACCCGCATCTGCCGCATGGCGTCCGTCTCGAGGCTCTCGTCCAGGTCGATGCCGCTCTCCGCCAGCACGGTGCGGAAATAGGAGGCGCCGTTCAATGCTCGCGTCAGCATGGCGGCCGTTACCGTGGCGAGCGTGACCGCCATGGTCAGCTGATAATCGCCGGTAAGCTCGACCATGATGAGGATGGTCGAGATCGGCGCACCCAGAACCGCGCCGGCCATCGCGCCCATGCCGACCAGCGCATAGGCGCCGAGCCCGGCGAAGAGGTGCGGCGCCACCGAACCGGCTACGGAGCCGAACGCCCCGCCGAGCATGGCGCCCAGGAACAGTGACGGGCTGAACACCCCGCCGCCCATGCCGCCCCCGATTGTGAGCGATGTCGCGGCCGTCTTGGCAACGATCAGCCCGATCAGCAGCCAGAGCCCGTATTCCGCTTTCAGCGCATTGTCGGTCGCGCCGTATCCGACGCCCAGCACCTGCGGGAAGACCACCGCGATCAGCCCCACCGCCAGCCCTGCGAGCGCGGGGCGCATCCATGCCGGCACGGTCGAGGCTTCCGCGAGCCGGGCCGTGATCCGGATGGAGCGGATGAAGATGACCGCCGTCACCGCCGTCACGCCGCCGAGCAGCACGAAGGCCGGAAATTCCAGCCAGGAGCCCAGGCTGAACTCAGGCACGATGAAAGCCGGATACGCCCCGTAGACCGCGTGCGAGATCAGGGTCGCGACCACGGAGGACACGGCGACCGGCACGAGCGCGCCGAACGCGTACCGGCCGATCACGACCTCCTGGGCGAAGAAAATGCCCGCGAACGGCGCGTTGAACGAAGCCGCCACCGCCCCGGCGACGCCGCAGGCGAGCAGCGTGCGGGCAGCGCCCCTCCGGTTGTGGAACCGCCGCGCCAGCCAGGAGGCGACGGCCGCGCCCAGATGCACCACCGGCCCTTCCCTGCCCGACGACCCGCCGGCGCCGAGTGTCAGAGCATTGGCCACGGCGCCGTGCAGGGCCGGCGCAAGCTCCATGCGCCCGCCGGCGGCGCTCGCTTCCATCACCTGCGCCACACCCACAGGCCGGCCGCGTAGAAAGACGCGGATATAGATGCCCACGAGCAGACCGCCGACCGTGGGCGCAAGCACGATTTTCCAGGCCGGCAGCTCCGAGATGAACTCGGTCAGGTCTTCCTCGCCCGTGCCGAGGAAGATCGACTGGAAAATCGCGAGCAGCTCCCGGAACAGCACGGCGCAACATCCGGCGGCGAGCCCGACCACGAGCGCGACTGCCACCAGGGCTATCTGTTCGTCGTCGAAGGCTTGTCGAAGCCCGGTGGCGGTGCGCTGGAGCAGCTCCCTGGCCGGGCTCACCCTGGATGACCTATCTGCACTGGCCGACGGACCCCGGCGCGCAGACATGCTTGCCGTCGGTCCACACGGCCCCGGAAAGATCGGCGTCGAAGAAATCGGCCTGCTGGAGGCGTGCGCCGGTGAAGTCCGCGCCCTCCAGCCTGGCCCGGAAGAACCGGGCCCGGCGCAAGTCCGCCTTCCTGAAGACCACGCCCCTCAGGTCCGCCTTGGTGAAGTCCGCATCGTTCAGCCTCGCTCCTTCGAACCGCGCATCGCGAAGTCCGGCCGAGATGAACTTGGCGCGCGACCCGACGGCGCCGGTGAAATCCGCCTTTTCGAGATTTGCCCGCTTGAACGACGACGAACGGATTTTCGCACCGGCCAGAGTGGCTTCCGGCATGTTGCGCTCGTCGAACAAGCAGCGGTTCCATTCGACGCCGGGCGCGGCCGCGTCGGTGCAGAACGCCGCAGCGGGACCGGCGAAACCGACAAGGAAGAGGATTACGGTCCGCACCAGCATGGACCAGCCATCATCCTCTTTGCCGGCGCCGCAATCAAGCGCCGGATTTTCGCCGGATGCCGATGACGCGGCCGGCTTTGTCGGGGCGCGGCAAGGTGCTGTGCCGCTCCCTTACTTCCGCCAGTTTTTCCAGTATTTCAGGCGGAAACGGCGCGGATCTGCGCTGGTCCATGTCGACATGCATGGCAATCAACTCGTTGGTCGCCGCCGCATAGCCTTGTTCGGCATGGTACATCACATGGAAATAGTGAAGGCGTTTCTCGTCGAAATCGAGCAATTGCGTCGTGAACCGCAACGGGTCGCCTTCCAGCACTTCCTGATCGTAGGTAATGTGGCCCTCGAGCGTGAAGGTCGAATAGTTTCCGTTCGCCTTGTAGTGCTCGCCGCAACCGACCGCATCGTAAAATGCGTCCGTGGCATGGTCGAAGGCGAGGAAATAAAAGGCGACATTCATATGGCCGTTATAGTCGATCCATTCGGGCTGGACGACTTCGCGATGTTCATCGAACAGGACAGACATGTCTCGCTTCCATATCGGTTTCTCAGGCTGGTTTTCGCGGCAGGACGACGGTCGCCGTGCCGAGCGCGGAGGTTCGCTCGTGCTGGTTGATGCAACGCACCGCGCACTCGACCCGGCCTTCTCCGTCCACGATTCCCGTCTCGACCACCTCGCCCCGGCACCAGGTGGCGTCCCCCACGACATTATGGCCCCGAACCTGGACATTGAGGCGTTTCAGGAACCCGTCATCGCCCATCCAGTCGGTCACCAGGTGGCCGAGCCATGCGATCCGCTCCGGGCCGAAATCATAGGCTCCCGGCACGCCGACCTCCTGTGCGAATTCGCGGTCCCAATGCACGCGCACGGGAGGCTCCGGCACGTTGTTGCGGTTGCGCGCGGCCAGCTTCGGGTGCCGGTTGTAATACTGCCAGGCCTGCCGGTGGTTCCGGACCGCGTAGTTGCCCCAAGCCTGCATGAAGGCGACCGCCGCGGTGACCGTATAGGGCCCCTTCAGGATCGGCCCGACCGGGTCGCCCACCTTCACATCCTCGAAATAGCGCGTTTCGGCCCCGCGCGGGCTCTCGGAAAGATATTGCTCCTGGAAGGCGGCGATCTCGTCATCGCTGTAGCGGTGCGGCTCCTTCAGCCGGGGCTCGTATTTGGAGCCTTCCGTGCGCGCCGTATCGCGTTCGGTGCGGAAACACCACGAGTCCGCCTCCGCGACTTCGCGGTCGTGCTGGTCGAAGAAGCGGATGCGGTAGATCTGCTGGATGGCGGCGCCTGCAAAGCGGGTCCGGTGTTCGACGATATCGTGGAGGCGGGATTCCGCGCGGCACTTCATCCCGACCTCGATCGGCTTCTTCCAGCGGAAATCGGTGCCGGCGAACATCGCATGGACGCCCGGCAGGCCCTCCACCGCGCCGGACACCGTGTTCTCCAGGCTGTAAAGGATGGAAGGCGGCGCCAACTGCCGGCCCCAGCGCGTGGCCGCCGCATAGCCTGCATCGTGGTAGAGCGGGTTGTCGTCCCCGATCGCCCAGGCGAAGCGGCTCGCCGCATCGGCGTTGACCTCCGTATAGAACGGCGGCGTGACGCGGCGCACGGGCTCGCCGATGCGGGCGCGAAGCGCGGCGACGTCCGCTTCCGTAATCCGGCTGTGCGCCATGGGCGAATCCCTTGGGGTTTCGTGAAGCCGGGGCTTTATAGAACCCGTCAGGCAAGCCCGTCGAGGGCGCCTTCCAATTGCCGCCGGTGCGCCGGGTCGGCGATCGCGATCATCGCGCGGGCGCGCTCCTGCAGGGTGCGGCCGGCCAGTTCCGCGATGCCGTGCTCGGTCACGACGGCGTCGGCGTCCGCGCGCGCCGTCGTCACCGGCCCCGACAGCCGGGCGACGATGCGCGAATGCCGCCCGGCGGTGGACGGCAGGGCGACGATGCCGCGCCCGCCGGGGCTGTGCAGGGCCGCGCGCTGGAAATCCCCCTGCCCGCCTATGGCGCCGATATAACGACCGTTCAGGGCCTCGGCATTCACCTGCCCGGTCAGATCGACCTCTATGGCGGAGTTGACGGCGAAGAAACGGTCCAGCGCCGCGAGCACTCGCGCGCCGTGGATATGGTCGGACCCGCGCATGCCGAACAGGGGATTGCGGTCGGCGTAGCGGTAGAGCCGGGGCGTGCCGAACAGGAAACCCGCCGAGACGAGGCCCGGGTGTGTTTCGCGGTAGCGGTTGGTGACGGCGCCGCTTTCGATGAAGTCCACCGCCGCCTCGTCCAGCAGGCCCGTGTGGATCGCAAGGTCGCGCTTGCCGGCAAGCGCCTGCTGGACCGCGGCCGGGATCGAGCCGATGCCGAATTCCAGCGTTGCGCGATCCGGCACCAGCCGCGCCACATGTGCGCCGATGGCGTGCTCGACCGGGCCGGGGCGGCGCGGAACGAGCTGCTCCAGAGGGGCGGCTTCCGGCACCAGGATGTCGATGCAGTCTTCGCCGATAACCGCATCGCCCCCGGTCCAGGGCAGGTTCGGATTTTCCTGAGCCACCACCTTCGCCCCGGCGGCCATGTAGGCGGGATTGTGGCCGACGACGGTGCCGAGGCTCCGCCGGCCGGCCCCGTCCGGCGGCGTCACCTGGATGAGCAGGACATCGGGACGCAGGTCCGCCATGCGGGAATAATGCGAAGGACGGATATCGACGCCTCCGCGCTCGAACAGGTCGAAATAACGAAACAGTGTGCAGTAGCTGGAGACGGCGAAGCGGGAGGGATCGAGGTCCCGCAGCGTGTCGGACAGGGTGACGCCGATGAAGAGCTCAGCCTCAAGGCGGTCCTGTTGCGCGATCAGGCGGGTCGTCAGCGCCGTCGGTTCTCCCGCGCCCTCGGACCAGGTGACGAGCGCGCCGGGAGGAATGACCCGAGCGAAGTCGAGCCGGTCCAGGGGACAGACTTCCATCCGTCAGCTGCATTTGAACGGGAAAAAACGGAGCGCGAAACGCTGCGCATCGTCATTGTGCTCGAACCAGAACACCTGCGTCAGATCGGGCTCCAGCACGGCCTTCCATGGATGTCGCACCCTCTTCTCGCACCACGCGATCATCGGCTGCGGGTCTCGCCGGACGGGCGGCGCGCTCCGGGGACGCCATATGCTGCGTTTCGGAAGGATGCGCACCGGATGCCAGTCTTCCGGCGGCAGCTCTGCTGACCCCTCGTCCATGATGGGCTAGTCTGGACGGACCTGCGGCGGGGACGCAAGCCCATGACATTCGAACTGACGGACCGGCAGCGCGCCTTGCAATCGGCGGCGCAGGAACTGGCCGAAGGGCCGGTGCAGGAGCGCGCCGCGGAAGTGGACCGCACCGAGTCCTATCCCTGGGACCATGTGGACCGGCTGGTCGAAGGCGGCTTCGTCGGCATGACGATTCCCGAAGCCTATGGCGGCCAGGGGCGGTCCTGGCTCGATGCCGTGCTGGTCATCGAGGAGATGTCGAAAGCCTGCTCGGTCACCGGCCGCATCGTCGTCGAAACCAATATGGGCGCCATCAGCGCCGTCATGGCTTACGGCACGGAAGAACAGAAGCGCATGGCCGCCGACATGGTGCTGGCGGGCGACAAGCCGGCGATCTGCATCACGGAGCCGGAGGCCGGGTCTTCCGCCGGCGAGATGACCACCAGGGCCGACCGGCGCGGCAACCGCTATGTGCTGAACGGCGGCAAGCACTGGATTACCGGCGGGGGCGTCTCGCGGCTCCACCTGATTTTCGCCCGCGTCTTCGACGAGGACGGCGCGGAGGAGGGTATCGGCGGCTTCCTCGCCATTCGTGACGAGACCGAAGGGCTGCGCATCGTGAAGCGCGAGCCGACCATGGGGCTGCGCGGCATCCCGGAGGCGGAGATCGCCTTCGAGGAGATGGAGGTGCCTCCCTCCATGATGCTCATGCCGCCGCGAGGGCTGAAAAAGGGCTTCGCGGACCTGATGACCGCCTATAACAGCCAGCGCGTCGGCGCGGCTACCGTGGCGCTCGGCATCGCCGAAGGCGCCTACCGGCTGGCACTCGACTGGTCGGAGGAGCGAGAGCAGTTCGGCCGGCCGATCAACGAGTTCCAGGGCCTGCAATGGAAACTCGCGGACATGTCGATCAAGCTCGCCGCCAGCCGGGCGCTGGTTTATGGCGCAGCGCGAAGCGGCGAAGGCGGCTTTCCCGACATGCTGCTGGCCGCACAGGCGAAGGTGATGACCTCGGAAAGCGCGATCCAGGTGGTCAACGACGCCCTGCAGCTCTTCGGCGCGCGGGGATATTCCCGGAACCGCCCGCTGGAGCGCATGGCGCGCGACGTGCGCATGTTCACCATAGGCGGCGGCACGGCGGAGGTGCTCCGCAATGTCGTCGCCGGCGCCATCCTCGGCAAGAAACTGCCCCAGACGCGAGATGGTTATCTCCAGCCGGCAGCGCAGCGCATGTAGAATCGCGAGAACTGATCGTTATATGGCGCAACGTCTGAAACAAGTCGAGAAACGGTAGGCGGTTGCAACTGAGGATGACTGATGAACGATCTATACCGCATCACAACTGTTGAACTCAAGCGTTTCCTCTCGAAGCACCTGCCTACCATGTCCGATGATTGGTGGGAGAAACATGTTTTGGACAAACTCACATTCCCACAGCAGCGGCAAGTTCAAGAGCAAGGCTACAGCAGATTGAGGCAACTCGATTTAGCCGCTCTTCTCAGGGTTTTTGACCAGAACTGGTTTGATCTGCAGGACAATCTCAAGCTGCCGCGAGAAGGAAGAAACTGGGTCAAAGAGCTTCAGACGATGCGAAACAGGTGGGCGCATCAATCCATTGAAGAGACATCCGCTAACGACCAATATCGTGACGCCGATACTCTTGTCCGTTTACTCGACCTTCTAGACGCCGAGGAAGGCTCTCGGGCGACCGTCGAAAGAGCCAAGCTAGCGGCTCTAGCGGCAATGGTTCCGAAGGTTACGGTTCCGGAAGAAGCAATTGCCGAGGAACAGCCCTCCACCAAGTCGGAAAGTAATGAGGCTCCTGCATCCGTAGCGGGGGCGATCAAACCGACGGCGAGTATCAATCCAGGCCGAACGCCCGGGATGGCCACCACGCCATCGAACCTTCGCCCGCAAGGATTGAAACAATGGGACCGCTTCATCCATAGTGGTGTTTTGCACGAATTGCGAACAATTGTGGATCATTTTCAGCCGCGGGGCGCTGAATTCGGGAGTAGCGCCGAAGCTGAACTTACGGTTCAAAAGGGCGACGGAACGATGACGGTATATGTACGAAGACATCGCAGGAGACATTCATCCGGAATGCCTTGGCGTATTGGGGGATATCATATGCAAAATCAGTATTTTGCGACGCTTCCCGAAGTTATCGAGTGGATGGAGAGACATGGCTTCTAGGCCTAAATCCAAAGACAGTGGTTCCATCCGCCGCCGGCGGTCCGAGCGATACCTCAAGGCCTAACCGGGGCCCGGGCGGCGCAACGCGGGAGTCCGACATGAACCGATTGTTCACCGAGGCCGACTCTGCGGACATCGTCGTCGAGCGGCTGGCCTCCTGCGAGGATCCCCGTTTCCGGGAGGTCATGGAGGCCGCCATCCGGCACCTGCACGCCTTCGTGAAGGAAGTCGAGCCCACGGTCGAGGAATGGTCCAGGGCCATCGAATTCCTGACCGCCACCGGGCAGATGTGCGACGACCGGCGCCAGGAGTGGGTGCTGGCTTCCGATGTGCTGGGCGTTTCCATGCTGATGGAGACCCTCAACAACCGGGCCCAGGACGGATGCACGGAGGCAACGGTGCTCGGCCCCTTCCATGTGGAGGGCGCGCCGCAGCTCGAACCCGGCGGCAACATCTGCCGGGACGGCAAGGGAATGCCCTGCCATGTCTCGGGCCGCGTCACGGATAGTGACGGCGAGCCCCTGGCCGGCGCGAGCCTGGACGTCTGGCAGACCAACGCCGACGGCTACTACGACGTCCAGCAGCCGGACCTGCAGCCCGCGATGAACCTTCGCGGACGCTTCGTCACGGACCCGGAGGGGCGCTACGCCTTTCGCACGGTCAAGCCGGTGTCCTATCCGGTGCCTACCGACGGCCCGGTGGGAGATATCCTCAACCGCATGGGCCGCCACGCATGGCGGCCGGCGCATATCCACTTCATCGTGACCAAACCCGGCTACCGGCGGCTCGTGACGCACATCTTCGCCCACGACGACCCCTATATCGACTCGGACGCCGTGTTCGGGGTCAAGGACTCGCTGCTGGTCGAATTCAGGGAGCAGGACGACGCCGCGCGGGCGCGCGAACTCGGCATGGAGTCCCCCTTCTGCGCCGCCGAGTTCGACATCCGGCTGGCCCGGCTGCCATAGGTCGCGCGCCGCCCGGCCATGGTTTACTGTGAAGGGTCTGAACGATCGGTGAAACGGCGACATCGGGAGGAGCCATGCAGACGAGGATATTGAGATGGACGACCGTTGGGGCTCTCGCCCTCGCGGTGGCGTTTACGGCATTCAGCCCGGAGCAGGCCGCAGTCGCCGATCAGCACGGCAAGGTGATGGAAGAGCGAAGCAAGCTCATGAAGGGCATGGGCGGCGCGATGCGCACCCTCAAGGGCTTCGTTGAGGGCCGGAACTCGGCCGAGGAGGCATCGCAGGCGGCCGCAACCATCGCTGCGGCGGCGCCGAAAATTACCGATGTCTTCCCGCCGGGCACCGGCATGGGCGCGGACCCCAAGTCCGAATCCAGGGACCTCATCTGGGAAAAGTGGGATGACTTCACCGCGGCGGCGAGCCTGCTCGGAGACAAGGCGGCGGCCCTCCAGACCGCTCTGACGTCCGGGGATGCAGGCGCCGCCGGCGCTGCGTTCGGCGATCTCGGCAAGAATGGCTGCGGCGGCTGCCACCGCGTGTTCCGCGAAAAACGGAACTAGCCGGGGCTAGAAGACGCGCGCGGCGATCTCGATTGCACCGAGGACCGCCGCCGCCGCCAGTATGAGCACGAGAAGCGCACGCCAATCGGAGACGAGGCGGGGCGGCGTTTGCCCTTCCGCGAGCCGCGCGCGCCCGGTCAGCATCGTCCCGGTCAGGTTCTCCCGCTTGTAGAGAAGGTGGAACAGCACCGCGGCGATGTGGAGACCGACAAGTATGAGCAGGCCGTCCACGATCATCGCGTGCAGTTCCGCCGCCTCGCGAGCGGCGTCGTAGCTGACGAGGAAGCTGAGCGGACCTTCGTTGAGGCCGTCCACGTCGACCGCAAAGATACCGAGGCTCGCCTGGGCGGCCAGGACGAGGAGCAATGCGACGACCGACAGCCCGCCGAGCGGGTTGTGCCCGGCCCGCCCGTCAGGTTCGCGCCGGGTGAGTGTCGGCAGGTAGGCGGCGATTTCCCGCACCGGGCGGACGAAGGCGCGGAAGCGGGAGGACGTGCTGCCCGCGAAGCCCCAGACGATCCGCGCGGCGACGAGCACGAGAAGCGCCTGCCCGGCCGGTATGTGGATATCGAACCGGCCGTTGCGCCCGCTCAGGTAGCAGACGACAACCAGCACGACGAGAACCCAGTGGAAGATCCGGGTCGGGCGGTCCCAGACCGGCGCCTCCCGGCGTTCCTGCGTTCGCTCGTCCTTGCCTTCGGCCATGGCCCCTTCGCGTCCGCCGACGCGCTATTTGACGATCACGCCGCAGGCGATGCGCGGGCCGGCGGCCCCGGCCGGGTCGGTCTTGTAGTCGTCGGGACCCGCATGGATCACGATGGCCGCGCCGTCGTCGTCGAAGAGGTTCGCATCCAGCGCCAGGAGGGCGTTAAGCACCTCGATTTCCAGAGCGCCCGATTCCGGCACATGGATGTTCGGCATGTCGCCGGCATGCATGCCGTCTTCGGCGAGGATGCCGTGCTTCTTGCCGTCGGGGTTGAAATGCCCGCCCGAGGACTTGAAGGGCGGCTCGCATTTGCCGACCGTGTGGACATGGAAGGCGTGCGCGCCCGCCGGGAGGCCCGTCAGCTTTGCGTGCAGCAACGTGCCCTGCGGCGTCTGCATGAGGACGACCTCGCCCACCGACTCACCGTTCGCATTCGCCATCGCAGCCCGGGCCTGCTCGGCCGCGCCGGCCGCATTGAACCCGGCGACAGATAGCGCAAGGCCCGCCAGCAGCCCGACCCAATTCGGATTTCCCATCGTTCCCTCCTCTTGTTGTGCGGCGGTTTGTAACACTCCCGAAAAGGCCCGCGCCAGACCGGTCACGCGGCCGAACCGTCCTGCTTCCCGAATTCGAAGCGCCGGAGAATCCGGAAGGCCGCGCCGTCCGCCGGCTCGACCGTCACCGTAACCGCATCGATGAACAGCGGTGAAGCCGCCTCCCCCAGCATCGACTCCGCGAGAGCGCGCTCCCGGTCCAGTCCCGCCTCGTCCAGGCGTTCGGTCAGCGTCAGGTGGAACCGGAACGCACCCATGACATAAGGGTAGCCCCAGCGCCGCAGCAGCGCTTCCTCCCGGGGGCTGAGACCGGCGCTCAGCCGGCGGGCCAGCTCCGCTTCCGTCCCGGGCGCCCGGAACCGGTCGAAGGCCGCGACGCAGTCGGCGGCGAGCCGGTCGAGAGCCTGAAACGGCGCGGCCGGCACGAGCGCCAGAAAGCCGGCCAGCGCGGCAAGACGCAATGGCGGACCCGGCAGTGTCCGACGCGAGGCCGCAAATCCCCCGACCGCGCTCAACAGCCCGTCTTCGCTCGTCCCGTCCGCCAGCCGGAACGGCGCCTTCAGCGTGCCGTGGAAGCCGTAGCGGCGCGGGGCATCGAGACAGGACGCCTTGCGGGCGAACCAGGCCGCGCCGAAGCGCGCCAGCGCGCTTTCCGGCGGCGGCGTGTAATAGACGGCGTATCGCAAGGCGCGGCGCTACTCCGGCTGGCCTGTCTTCGTTTCCTGCCCGTCCTCCACGGCCATGCCGAGGGCTTCATATGCAGGCGCCAGCCAGGGCCATTCCTTCGCGATGGAATGCCGGGCCTCGTACGCCACCACGCACAGGGCCAGTATCAGAAGGCTCAGGATCCAGGTCCAGAGCGAGGGCCCGCGACTCTGCGGCGCCGGGCGCGCGGGCACCGGAAGCTGCGGCCTCGGCGGGTCGGCTTTCGAGGCGTCGGCGGCCGGGGCGGAGTCCGCCTCGGGAACGGGAGGGATGGGTTCCGGTCCGGTTGCTGCGGGCGCGGGTTCCGGTTCGGCGTGGATGATTTCAACCCTGTATCCCGGCGGTTCCGCATGCCAGATATGCCCGCATCTGCTGCACCTGACGCGCCGCCCCAATGCGCCCAGCGCCTCGACCCGGACGCGATATCGTGCCATACAGTTTGGGCAAGCGAGGATCATGCAGGTGCCTCTAAATCCCCTGCCAGAGGGCGAATTTGTATAGGCCGCCCGGCAACTCCAATCAAGGTAACCGCAACGTGCCGCCAGGCAAATACCGGACTTTAGCGGAGGAAACCGACTGCCTCCGCCGTTCGGCGTTCGCCGGCCGCCTGCGGCCGCCGGACCCGCGTTGACGACGCGCATCGCTATTCTTCTGCTGCTGCTCGCCGCGCTGTGGACCGGCGGGCTTCTGCGTTTCGTTGCGGTGCTGCCCATACAGCCCGAGGCGCCCGACCGGAAAACCGACGCCATCGTCGTGCTGACGGGCGGAGCGGACCGCGTTGCCGAAGGCGTGCGCCTGCTCGGAGAAGGCAAAGCTCCTGTCCTCTTCGTCTCCGGCGTCGGCGAGGGCGTGACGGTGGCTCGCCTGCTGGACCTTGCGGGACAGGCCGGGAATACCGCCCTCACATGCTGTATCGAACTCGGCCGCGCCGCGCAGGACACGGTCGGCAACGCCGCCGAGGTCGCCGTCTGGGCGGCGGAGCGGAAGGCGCGCAGCCTGCGCATTGTCACCGCCGCTTACCACCTGCCGCGCGCGCTCCATCTTTTGCGCCGCAGCGCTCCGGGCGTCGAAATGCTGGCCCATCCGGTCATTCCGGAAACGCTCAAGCTGGACGGGTGGTGGCGATGGCCGGGCACGCGGGAGGTGTTGCTGAGCGCCTATCACAAATACCTTCTCGCCCTGACGCTGGACCGCCTCGCCGAATGGTACGGCTCGATGAAGGAGGGCGGATGACGATGGTCCGCTCGGCGCTGTTCGCGGCGGGTTTCGTCACGGCGACCGCCCTGCTCGTGTTCCTGCTCTCGCCGATGCTGTTCGGGTCGCGCCGCGCCGCGCGCCGGGCGGGCGCCGTCTGGGGGCAGGCGACGATCGTCCTGCTCCGGGCTCTGGCTGGCGTCAGGCACGAGGTCCGGGGCCGCTTGCCGCCGCCCGGCAGCATTGTCGCGGCCAAGCACCAGTCGGCCTGGGAAACGCTGGTCCTGGCTGCCCTGCTTCCCGATCCGGTCTATGTGGTGAAGCAGGAGCTGCTGCGGGTCCCCGGCGTCGGCTGGTATTTCCGCCGCGCCGGGCAGATCGCGGTGGACCGCCAGGGCGGCGCCTCCGCGCTCCGCCACATGGTGCAGGAAGCCCGGGCCGCGCTGGAGACCGGCGCGCAGCTCGTGGTGTTCCCGGAGGGAACGCGGGTGGCGCCGGGCGAGCGCCGCCCTTACCACCCGGGCATCGCCGCGCTTTACCGCGAGACGGGCGCCGTGGTCGTGCCGGTCGCGCTCAATTCCGGCCACCACTGGAGCCGCCGCGGATACCGGATGCGCCCCGGTACGATCCGGCTCGATTTCCTGGAGCCGATCGCGCCCGGCATGGACCGCCGCGCCTTCATGGCTCTCCTGGAACAGCGGATCGAGGAGGGATGCCGGAACATCGAGGCCGAGAGCGTCCGCCCCTGACTGCCATCGACCGGCGGCGCGTTCTACAATGACGCCCATGACCGCCCAGAAACGCCTGCCGGCCGCTTTCATGCGCGGCGGCACCTCGAACGCCCTCATCTTTCACGCGCGCGACCTGCCGGCCGACCGGGAGACGTGGCCGGAACTCTTCTGCGCGGCGATGGGCAGCCCGGACCCGAACGGCCGCCAGCTGAACGGCATGGGCGGGGGCATCTCCTCGCTCTCCAAGGTCTGCGTCATCGGCCCGCCCACCCGGCCGGACGCCGATATCGACTACACCTTCTTCCAGATCGCCGTGGACCGCGCGGAGGCCGACATTTCCGGCAATTGCGGGAACATGTCCTCCGCCATGGGACCGTTCGCGGTGGACGAGGGGCTGGTCTCCGCGGGCGACGGGGAGGCCGTGGTCCGCATCCACAACACCAACACCGCCCGCATGATCCATGCCCGCTTCCCGGTCGAGGACGGACGCGCGGCCGTCAATGGCGATTTCTCCCTGCCGGGGGTGGCGGGCACCGGCGCTCCGGTGCGGCTCGACTTCCTGGAGCCCGGCGGCGCCAGCACCGGCAGCCTCCTGCCGACGGGGCGGCCGGTGGACCGGCTCGACATTCCCGGCTCCGGCGCCCTGGATGTGTCCATCGTCGATGCCGCCAATCTCTGCTGTTTCGTCCGCGCGGCGGATATCGGCCTCGCCGGCGTCGAGACCCCCGCCATGCTCGAAGGCGACGCCGATGCGCTGGCGCTGCTCGACGCCGTGCGCCGCGCCGCCGGGGAAGCCGCCGGCCTCGACCCGGTGCCGGGCAGCATCCCGAAGGTCGGCATGGTCGCGCCGCCAACCGCCTTCGAGACGCTTTCGGGCGAACGCCTCGGGCCGGCGGACATGGACTTCTCGGCGCGGATGATTTCCGTCGGCCGCCCCCACCGCGCCGTGCCGCTTACGGCTGCGCTCTGCCTGGGCGTTGCGGCGCGGATCGACGGCACGCTGGTCCAGGAGGCAAGCCGCGCATCCGTCGGAAACGACATCCGCATCGGCCACCCCTCCGGCATTGCCCTCGTCGCCGCCGAGGTCTCGGGCAGCGGCGCCCGGTCCCATGCCGAGCGCGCCGTGGTTTACCGCACAGCGCGGCGCCTGATGGACGGCTTCGTCTATGCCCCGAGGCGGTAGTCGAGACCTTGATGGACCGTTGATTCCCTGCCACCTGGGTCCCATACTGGGTTCAGGCATTCGCCGTGTTCCGGAAGGCCGTCAACGGCAGGACCCAGAAGAACGAGAGAGATGGGTTTGAACGAGCTGATCGAGGCCGCACTTCCGCTAGCCGCAGTTCTGATTCCTGCGTTCGTGATAAGTTTCGGCGCCATATGGCTCGTGGTTCACAACGGTCTGACGGACATGCGCAAGGAGCTTCACAGCATTGCCGAGCGGGTGGCCCGGATCGAAGGACGGCTGCATCCGGCCGAGTAATACCAGCGGCCTCGACTTGGGACTCATGTCTTCTTCCCGTCATGCCCGGACTTGTTCCGGGCATCCATGCGGCCGCTTGGCCGGACGGAAACGGTTGAGGGAGATGCCCGGAACAAGTCCGGGCATGACGGAAGGGGGCGATCGGGCGGAGGTCGTCGAATCTGTCATGGGTTCCGGTCAACGACCGCGGGTATAAGGGCGATCCCGGCTAACCGGAACGCGCGTCCGCGAGCGAGGCCGGGGTGTCGACATCGCGCAGCACGCCGGCATCCGGCATCGGCACCTCGACCAGCAGGTCGCCGTTCGCCCCGATCAGGTGCTTGGCGCCGACATCGCCCGAGATGCCGCGCATGTCCGCGAACAGCTCCCGGCCCCAGAGCACGGGGTTGCCGCGCTTGCCGTTGAAGGTCGGCACGCAGATCGACCGCCCCTCCAGCGGGTTGAAGGCCGCAACCAGCCGGTCGATATGCGTAGCCGAGACGAACGGCATGTCGGCCAGAAGCACCACCGCTCCGTCAACATCCTCCGGCAGCGCCGCGATGCCTGCGGCGAGCGAGGTCGAGAGCCCGTCCGCATAGTCGGGATTGTGAACCGTCGGGGCATCGACCGCCGCCTCGATGCGTTTGCGCTCGTGCCCGGTGACCACCAGCACGGAGGCCGCCTGGGAGGCGCGCGCGGCCTCCAGCGCGCGTTGGAGCATGGCGGCGCCGTCCACCTCCGCCAGAAGCTTGTTTGCGGACCCCATGCGCCGGGACTGCCCGGCGGCCAGCACCAGGGCTGCAATGCGCGGCAGGCGGGGCGGCTCCGCGGCAGGCCGGCTCCGCGTCCTTGGCTGGGGCCGGGTCGGAATGTCCACCAGAAGGCCGCCGACGCCCATCGACATGATCTCGCGCCGCCCGACCTCCAGCCCCGCTGCGAGGCGCTGGAGCACCCAGTCGAAGCCGTTCGGTTTGGGCGAGCGGGCGCAGCCCGGCAGGCCGATGACGGGCACTGCCCCGATCCGCCCGAGAAGTATCAGGTTGCCGGGATCGACCGGCATCCCGAAATGCTCGATCTCCCCGCCCGCCGCCTCGATGGCGGCCGGAAGCACGTCGCGCCGGTCCACGATGGCTGACGCGCCGGCAATCAGCAGGATGTCCGGGCATTCCCGCAGGCTCTCGCCGATCGCCCCGGAGAGCGCCGTTTCCTCGTGGGCGGAGCGCCGTTCGCCGATCAGCTCTCCCTCCAGCGCCTCCACGCGCCGGCGGGTAATCTCCACCGTCTTGTCGAGCACGCTCGGCTTGACGCTCGGCAATTCGGTCTGGATGAGCGCCACCCGCTTCGGCGCGAGCGGATGCACGGCCATCAGCGGACCCTCGACCTGCTCCACGACCTCGCCCGGCGCGGCAAAGGGTATGATCTTGACCGTCGCAACCATCTGGCGCCGCTCGACAAGGCTGTAGGGCGGCAGCGTCGCCAGGGTCACGCTCTCGTCGAGAAGGTTCAGCCGGTCCACCCGCGCCGCATCCACCGTCAGCACGCCGCGCGCTTCGGCGAACAGGTTGACTCGCCCGGTGAAGGGTGCGGCGACCTCCAGCCCGTCCCCGGCGACGGTCGCGGCGACGGCCGCAGCCGCGCGGTCCTCCGCCATGTCGCCCGGCTCGAACCGCGCGGCCGTCACGCGCTCCACGCCCGCCTCGGCAAGCGCAGCCAGATCCGCTGCCGAAAGGACCCGCCCCTTGCGGAACACCGCCCGCTCCACCCGGATCGAGTGGGCCAGCAACGCCCCTTCGGCATCCTCGACCGGGATCGGCCCGAACTTCATCGGTAGAGCGCCTCCGTCATCTGGGCGGCAATGGCGAGCGCGATCTCGGCCGGCGCCCGCCCGCCCAGATCGAGGCCGATGGGCGCGCGGATGCGCCCGATGGCGGCCTCGTCGAACCCGGCCTCGACCAGCCGCTCGACCCGTTTGGCATGCGTGCGCCGGCTGCCGAGCGCGCCCACATAGAACGCCTCGGAGCGGAGCGCCACATGCAGGGCCGGGTCGTCCAGCTTGGGATCGTGGGTCAAGGTCACCACGGCCGTGCGCCCGTCCACGCCGAGCGCCTCCAGCGCATCGTCGGGCCACTCGTCGCAGATCGCGACATCGGGAAACCGCGCCGCCGTCGCGAACGCACCGCGCGGATCGACCAGCGTGACGTCGTAGCCGAGATTGGCGGCCATTCCGATCAGCGGCTGCGAGATATGCACCGCGCCCACGACGATCAGCCGGAGCGGCGGGTTGAAGACCTGCACGAACCAGCGCCCGCCTTCATGTTCGAAATCATGGCTGCGGTTCTGCTTCAACGCGGCGCGCGCGACTTCCAGAACCGGCTCCGGCAGCGGTCCCTCGCCGTCCTCCACGACCGCATCCACGCTGCCGTCGAGCGCCGCGACGCGGGCCACAGGCCGCCGTTCGCCGCGGGCGGCGCGCAGGCGGGCGAGCGTTTCCGCCTTCATGCCAGCTTCTCGACAAACACCTCGATGGAGCCGCCGCAGGCAAGCCCGACTTCCCAGGCCTCCTCGTCGCTCACGCCGAAATCGAGCAGGCGCGGCTCGCCGTCCTCGATGGTCCGGCGGGCCTCCATCACGACCGCGCCCTCGATGCAGCCGCCCGAGACCGAGCCCTCGAAGGCGCCCGCATCGTCCACGACGAGCTGGCTGCCGACCGCGCGCGGCGACGAGCCCCAGGTCTTGACCACCGTGGCGAGCGCGACGCCCCTGCCGGCCGCCGCCCATGCCGCCGCCCGGTCCAGGATCGCATCCGCTTCGCCTACAGCCGCATCAGCCATTCGCTTACTCCCTCCTGCCGGCGGGCCGGCTCGCGTCCGAGCGCGGCGGCCAGGTCCGCAAGACTATCCAGATTGTGCGCCGGGCGGAATTCGTCAACATGCGGCATCAGCGCCGCCGCGCCGCGCGTCTTCGGCTCATAGGCGTCGTAGCGCAGCAGCGGGTTGAGCCAGACCAGCCGCCGGCAGGACTTGTGCAGGCGCTCGACCTCGACCGCCAGCCCCTCGCCGGAGTCGCGGTCGAGCCCGTCGCTGATGAGCAGCACCACGGCGCCCTGCCCCAGCACGCGGCGCGACCAGAGCCGGTTGAAGCTCCTGAGCGAGGCGCCGATACGGGTGCCGCCGGACCAGTCCTCGACCGCCTCCGCCACGCCCGCAAGCGCCGTGTCCACATCCTTCTGGCGAAGCTGGCGGGTGACATTGGTCAGCCGCGTGCCGAACAGGAAGCAATGCACCCGGTCGCGGTCATTGGTGACGGCGTGCATGAAGTGCAGCAGCATCCGGGAATAGCGGGCCATCGACCCGGAAATGTCGCAGATCACCACCAGCGGCGGCGGCCGGCGCAGGCGGCG
The DNA here is from genome assembly GCA_022826185.1 of Alphaproteobacteria bacterium. GTDB lineage: Bacteria > Pseudomonadota > Alphaproteobacteria > Bin95 > Bin95 > Bin95. Next base: position 5,707 of record JAJDVH010000063.1, on the reverse strand, counting down.
CCTGCGGCGGAGCGCCACGAAGTCGCCGCCGGTGCGCATCGCGCCCCTGAGCGTCGCCCGCAGGTCCGGCCGCCGCCCCCTCGGATGCAGCCGGAAGCGCCGCGCGGGCACGGGCCGAAGCGGCAGGCGCATCTTCGCCATGGCGCGTTTCGCGGCCTCCTGCTCGGCCAGCGACATGGTCTCGAAATCCATGGCGCGCAGCACTTCCCGGTCCGACCAGGTGAGCTCGGCGCGGATTTCGACCTCCTCATCGCCCTCCCGCTCGCGAAGTCCGGTTTCCTGCGGCGTCAGCGCTTCGGCCAGACGCCGCGCCAGCGGTTCGGACTCTTCCTGCCCCGTATCGACGCTGGAGGTCGGGATCACCAGCGACATCATCCGCTCCAGCAGGCGGGGATTGCGCCAGAAAATGTGGAACGCCTGGTCGAACAGCTCCTGCTGGCCGCGCCGGTTCACCAGCGCGGCATGGAGCGCCCAGTAGAATTGCGCCCGGTCGGCCATATCCACCGCCGAGACCGCCTCGATGGCCTTCAGCACCTGGTCCGGGCCGACAGGCAGGCCGGCGGTGCGCAGCACCCGGCCGAAATGCATGATGTTCTCGGGCAGCCGCCCGCTATTCATGCCGCCCCCGCCGCCGCGAGTTCGGCGCGCACCTCGTTCAGTATGCGCTCGGCCTCGCTGCCCTGCAGGCGCGCGATGTCGTCCTGGTATTTGAGCAGCACGCCGAGCGTGTCGTTCACCATCGCCGGGTCGAGCGCGACGGCGTCGAGCTGCATCAGCGCATGCACCCAGTCGATGGTCTCGGCGATGCCGGGCAGCTTGAACAGGTCGAGCTCGCGCACCTTCTGCACATAGCCCACGACCTGGCGCGACAGCGCCCCGGGGGCCGCCGGCGCCTTGCGGCCGAGGATGTCCAGTTCGCGCGCGGCGTCGGGATAGCCGACCCAGTGGTAGAAGCAGCGCCGCTTGAGCGCGTCGTGGATTTCGCGCGTGCGGTTGGAGGTAATGACGACGGCCGGCGGAACCGCCGCCCGGATCGGGCCGATCTCCGGCACCGTCACCTGGAAGTCGGAGAGCACCTCCAGCAGATAGGCCTCGAAGGGCTCGTCCGTGCGGTCGAGCTCGTCGATCAGCAGCACGGGCGGCCCGTCACCGCTGCCCCTGAGCGCTTGCAGCAGCGGCCGCTCGATCAGGAACTCCGGCCCGAACAGGTCCCGCCCGAGGCTCTCGCGGTCGGCCCCGCCGGAGGCTTCCGCCAGCCTGATCTCGATCATCTGCCGGGCGTAGTTCCACTCATAGACGGCGGATGCCACATCCAGGCCCTCATAGCATTGCAGGCGGATGAGCCGGCGGCCGAGCACCGCGGCCAGCACCTTGGCGATCTCCGTCTTGCCGGTGCCCGCCTCGCCTTCGAGGAAGAGCGGCCTGCCGAGCTTCAGCGACAGGAACACCGCCGTCGCAAGCGCCGTGTCCGACACATAGTCGCCGGCTTCGAGAAGTTCGCCGGTCTCGGCGACCGACCGGGGCAAGGCCCTTCCGGTTTGCATGGGGCAAGGGTCCCGTCAGTGGCGGAAATGGCGCATGCCGGTGAATACCATGGCAAGGCCCCGTTCGTCGGCCGCCCGGATCACCTCCTCGTCGCGCACCGAGCCGCCCGGCTGCACGACGGCGGTGGCGCCCGCCTCCGCAGCGGCCAGCAGCCCGTCGGCGAAGGGGAAGAAGGCGTCCGACGCCACGACCGAGCCGACGGTCGCCGGTTCGCCGCCGCCGGCCGCGTCCACGGCCTTGCGCGCGGCGATGCGGGCGCTGTCCACCCGGCTCATCTGCCCGGCGCCCACGCCCACCGTCGCCCCGTCCTTCACATAGACGATGGCGTTGGACTTCACATGCTTGCAGACGGTGAACGCCACCCTCAGGTCCGCCATCTCGGCTGCGCCCGGCGCGCGCTTCGTAACGGTCCGGAACGCCTCCGCGCGGCCGTTGTCCCGGCCCTGGAGCAGGAACCCGCCGGCGAGCGAGCGGAAGGTCATGGCCGGCGCGAGCGGGTCCGGCACCGCCCCTGTCAGCAGCAGTCTCAGATTCGTCCTGCCGGCCAGCGTCCCGCGGGCCTCTTCGTCTGCACCGGGCGCGATCACGGCTTCGAGGAAGAGGCCGGCCAGCCGCTCCGCCAGCGCGCGATCGAGCGGGCGATTGACGGCGACAATGCCGCCGAAGGCGCTGACGGGATCGCAGGCCAGCGCCCGGTCCCATGCCTCGCACAGACCGTCCGCAACGGCCGCGCCGCAGGGATTGGCGTGCTTGACGATGACGACCGCCGGGCGCTCGAACTCGCCCGCGAGCTCGAAGGCCGCATCCACATCGTTCAGGTTGTTGTAGCTGAGCTCCCTGCCCTGCACCTGCTCGGCGGTCGCCACGCCCGGCCGGGCGCTGCCGTCGGTGTAGAACGCCGCCGACTGGTGCGGGTTCTCGCCGTAGCGCAAGGTCTGGCGGCGCACCCCCGACAGCGACACGCGCGGGGGGAAGGCCTCGCCCGTCCGCCCGGCGAACCAGGTGGAGACGGCCGCATCGTAGGCGGCGGTGTGGCCGTAAGCCTCGGCGGCGAGCCGGCGGCGCAGCGCGAGCGGCGTCGCGCCGTCGGTCTCCATCTCGGCGCGGATGTCGTCCAGATGCTCCGGGGCCGTGGCGACCGCGACGAAGCGGTGGTTCTTGGCGGCCGCCCGGATCAATGCCGGCCCGCCTATGTCGATATTCTCGATGCAGGCCTCTTCGTCCGCGCCGGCGGCCACCGTCTCCGCGAACGGGTAGAGATTGACGACCAAGAGGTCGATGGGCCGGATGCCGTGCGCGTCCATGGCCTCCACATGGGCCGGGTCGTCGCGCAGCCCCAGCAGCCCGCCATGCAGCGCCGGATGCAGCGTCTTGACCCGCCCGTCCAGCATTTCGGGGAAGCCCGTCCGCTCCGAGACCTCCACGACGGGGATGCCGGCCGCGCCCAGTTGCCGGGCCGTGCCGCCGGTGGAGAGGATTTCGACGCCGCGCTCCGCGAGAAAGCGCCCGAACGCCTCCAGCCCCGCCTTGTCGGACACGGAAATCAGGGCGCGGCGAATGGCTATGCGGTCGCGGGCGGTCAAGGGGGCGGCCCTCCGGCTTCACGCTTCGCCGCCCCGGATAGCACCCGCCCGCCCCGCCGTCACGCAGCGGCAATGTCGCGCCTGGCCTTACCGCTCGGCGGCGCCCGTGGCGGCAAGGCGGCCCACCCTGCGGTTGACAACGAAACGCAGGATCGGATCGGGCGGCAGGAGCGCGGCGCGCGGAAGCGACAGCACGACCTGCAGCAATTCGCTGTCCTCCCCGCAGATATGCTCGGCGAGCAGCTTGCCGCCGATGGCGCCCTTGGTCATGGGCGCGACGTCGCAGGACATGAGCGCCCAGAGACCCTCGCGGACTGGACCGAAGATGGCGCCCTCATTGCGCGTGAAGCCGAGTATGCCGCCCCAGGTGCCGGCGAAGCCTGTGTCGCCCAGGTCCGGCCAGCGCGCCGCGATGCTGCGGCGATGGATGTCGGCGACGCGCTCCATCAGGGCCGGCGGGAAACGCTTTTCGCGCGCATAGAAGAGCGTGTTGCGCATGAGGATGCGGCGGTCCTGCGTCAGGCGGACCGTGCTGCCGTTCGAATGGGCGGGCAGGAGGCCGAATTCCCCTTCTCCGCCCAGCATCGCCGCCTGCGCGTCCGTAAGCGGCTCGGTCAGGCTGGCGAAGCTGGCGAGCGGCACCGCCCGATGCTTCAGAACGCCGATCTCCTCGGTGAAGACATGGGTGCAGAGCACGACCTGGCGCGCCTCGACCGTGCCGTCCGGGCAGACGAGGCGAAAGCCGCCCGTCGTGCCCATTTCCAGAACCGGGCTTTCCTCGTAAAGCGCGACATTCGCCGGCAGGGTCGCCGCAAGGCCGCGCATCATGGCGGACGGCTGGACGAGGGCGGAGCCGTCCACCCGCACGCCGCGCCCGTAATAGCGCGAGCCGGTGACGGCCTCGACCCCGTCCCGGTCGAGGTCCCGCCACGGCACGCCCAGCGAGTCGAAGCCGTCCGAGACGTTCCTGAGCTCCGCCTCCGCGCCGGCGGCGACATAGATGCGCCCCCAGTCGCTCCACCGGCACTGGATCTGGTGTTCCCGCACGATCCTGCGGAGCCAGTCGGTGCCGGCGGTGGACAGGCGGACATTCTTCCGCGCGGCCTCCATGTGCCTCATGCCGCCATGGCTGTGATTGTCCAGCATGAAGCCCGCATTGCGCCCGGAGGTGCCGTAGCCGGCCCGCCCCGCCTCGATGAGCGCCACGCTGTCGTCGGGACGGAGCTCGGCGAGGCGCCGGGCGGTCGAGCAGCCGCATATGCCCGCGCCCACGACCGCGAAATCGACCCTGATCCGGCCTTCCACCCGGCGCGCGGGCGGCGGCGGCGGCAGGGTCTCGAACCAGCCGTTGCGCGGTCCGTCGTCGGGCAGCTTTCGCGCGCCCATCATCCTCGGTGCCATATCCGGAAGTTCCTGGAGTTACGGAAGGACGGTCTGCCCGGCGGCAGCGGATGCCGGCATTATCCGGTGGTGATGTAATCCTTGAGAGCCTGCGCCTCGGCTTCGATCTCGCCCATGCGGGCCTTCACCACATCGCCGATGGAAACGATGCCGACCAGCTCGTCGCCTTCCAGCACGGGCAGATGGCGCATCCGCCCCTCGGTCATGCGCGCCATCAAGTCGTCTATATGGTCCGCGCGGGTGCAGGTAATGACGCGCCGCGTCATGATCTCCCCGACCGGGCGCTCGAGCGCGTCGCGCCCGTGTTCGGCAAGCGCAGCGACGACGTCCCGCTCGGAAACGATCCCGACCAGGGCGCCTCCGGGGGAGGAGACCGGCATGGCGCCGATGCGCCGCTCGGACAGCGTGGCGGCGATGCTCGCGACCGACTCGTCCGGGTCGGCCGTCACGACCTCATGGCCCTTGTCGTCGAGGATCTTGGCAACGAACATGTCCCATTCTCCGGATGGATATGAAATGGCCCCGCCGGAACTCGGGTTGCACGGCGGGGCTTTATCGATGGTGTTTCGATGGGTCTCTTCTGAAACCTGTTGCCCGCCGCTATCGCGGTCGGGCCATCTTGTATCGCTTGTCGGATGGCCCCTATGAGGGGCGGTCCCGGACCGGTGGTGTCATGGCGTTCATCCTCCTCGATCCTGGCCGGCAACGCCCATCGCATTCCCGTCTTCGCAAGCCAAGTCTGCGACCTTCCGTCGCAAGCTGTCAACAAAAAATAATGCCTCCAATACAACCCATTAGAGATTTTCTTCATCAATTCCGGGCAACGGCGTTACCTGGCCTGCCGCAGGTCGGGCCGTCGCCTCGGCCCCGGTCGAAAACGCGGTTCGGGGTGAGGGGGAAGAACGCCTGCGGTTTCCTCCCGGACTTCAATAAGTTAAGAGAAAATTGCCCGATATTTTCATTTTCTGTTCCTGTATGGGCTTGACATTTGGCGGTATGGTGTAGAATGAAAGTAGAGAGAGGCGGCTTCCGGGGCCGCCTTTCGGCGTTTCTGCAGAAAGCGACCGGCTGGGGGCCGAAAAAGCCCCCGGCGTGAGCAAGCGCGAGAGGTGCGTGCGCCGTCTCGCGCGCGCAATCAGGTGCGCGAACCGCGCCGGCGCCGACACCCGCCCGCGCCC
>JAJDVH010000246.1 GCA_022826185.1 Alphaproteobacteria bacterium | reverse complement strand
AGCCCCCATTGCGCGCCCGCCCACTCGCCGAACAGCCGGTTGCGCCGGGCCTGCACCTTGAAGCGCAGCTCCTCGTCGTGGCTGTATTTGGTCTCGAACTGCTTTTCGCGGTCTGCGAAGGTCGCCATGCGGGTCGTCCCCTTAGCTAGCTTGGTCGGGCGGGTCGCGGACGATATATAGCCCGTTCCGCTCCGGATTTGCAGAGCCTCCATGTGCACCGTCATCCTGCTCCGCCGGCCCGGTCATGCCTGGCCCGCGATCATCGGCGCGAATCGCGACGAAGCCGTGAACCGCCCCTGGCAGCCGCCGGCCCGCCACTGGCCGGACAGGCCGGGCGTGGTCGCCGGCCTCGACGAGGAAGCGGGCGGAAGCTGGATGGGGATCAACGAGGCGGGCGTGACGGCCGCGATCCTCAACCGCCGCGGCTCGCTCGGCCCCGCCCGGGGCAAGCGCACACGGGGCGCCCTTGTCCTCGAGGCACTGGACCATGGCACCGCCCGCGCGGCGGCGGCGGCCATGACGCAGGTGGACGGGCGGGACTATCGCAGCTTCAACATGCTCCTCGCCGACCGCGAGGACGCCTTCTGGGTCCGCCATGCGGGCGGGCGCGGCGTTTCGGCGCAGCCTGTCGGCGCGGGTCTCTCCATGCTGACCGCCTGGGACCTGAACGACCGCGTCAACTCCGAGCGCACGGATTTCTACCTGCCCCGGTTCGAGGCCGCGCGGGCGCCCGACCCCGAAGCGGCCGGCGGCTGGGCCGACTGGGAGCGGCTGCTCGCGTCGGAGGAAACCGCGCCCGGCGTTCTCGACCCCAACGGCGCCATGCATATCCGCACCGGTTGGGGCTTCGGCACGGTTTCGCGCGCCCTGCTTGCGCTGCCGGCGGATGCAGATGCCGCGCCGGTCTGGCGTTTCGCCCGCACCTGGCCGGAGATCGGGGGATACGTCGAGCTTCATTGAGAACCGGCGGCGGGATTGCTATATCGGATTCGGCGACCCGCAAGGCTGGCGTTTTGCCGGTTTTTCGTCGGGCGCCATTCGGTGGACACCCATGGCAAGACGCAAACGCATCTACGAGGGCAAGGCCAAGGTCCTCTACGAAGGCCCCGAGCCCGGGACGCTCGTCCAGTATTTCAAGGACGACGCGACCGCCTTCAACAACCGCAAGAAAGCCACGATCTCCGGCAAGGGGGTGCTGAACAACCGGATTTCCGAATATCTGATGGTCCGGCTGCAGGAGATGGGCATCCCGACCCATTTCGTGCGCCGGCTGAACATGCGCGAGCAGCTGATCCGCGAGGTCGAGATCATTCCGGTCGAGGTGGTCGTTCGGAACATCGCCGCCGGGTCGCTGGCGTCGCGCTTCAAGATCGAGGAAGGCACGCCGCTGCCCCGGTCCATCGTCGAGTATTATTTCAAGAACGACGAACTCGACGACCCGATGGTCACCGAGGAGCATATCACCGCCTTCGGCTGGGCCTCGCCGCAGGACCTCGACGACATTTTCAACCTGGCGCTCAGGGTCAACGACTATCTGAGCGGGCTGTTCCTCGGCGCGGGATTGCGCCTCGTCGATTTCAAGGTCGAGTTCGGGCGCCTCTACAGCCAGGAAGACGTGCGGATCGTTCTGGCCGACGAGATCAGCCCCGACAGCTGCCGCCTCCGGGACCTGCAGACCAACGAGGTGCTGGACAAGGACCGGTTCCGCCGCGACATGGGCGACGTCGCGGAGGCCTACCGGGAGGTGGCGCGGCGCCTCGGCATCCTGCAGGAAGGCAATGTGGAACCGCTGCCGAAGGCGAGCGCGTGAAGGCGCGGGTGCTGGTGATGCCCCGCGCCGGCGTGCTCGACCCGCAGGGCAAGGCGGTCGCGCAGGCGCTGGCGGGGCTGGGCTTCGAGAGCGTGGAGGCGGCGCGCCAGGGCAAGGTGATCGAGCTGGAGCTCGCGGAAACCGATCCGGCCGCCGCCGAGGCTGCGCTGGCCGCCATGTGCGAGCGGCTGCTCGCCAACCCGGTCGTCGAGGACTACACGATCGAGATCGCATGAAGGCGGTCGTCATCGTCTTTCCGGGGTCCAACTGCGACCGGGACGCGAAGGTTGCGCTCGAAGCGGCGGCCGGCCGCCCGGTCGCCATGGTCTGGCACGGCGATTCCGAGCTGCCGCCAACGGACCTTGTCGTGCTGCCGGGCGGCTTCTCCTACGGCGACTATCTCCGGCCGGGCGCCATGGCCTCGCGTTCGCCGGTCATGCAGGACGTCGTCCGGGCCGCGAAACGGGGCGTGCGGGTGCTGGGCATCTGCAACGGCTTCCAGGTGCTGACCGAATGCGGCCTGCTGCCGGGGGCGCTGCTCCGCAATGCGGGGCTGCGCTTCGTCTGCCGGCCCGTGACGCTCCGCGTCGAGACCGTCCGCAGCCCGTTCACCAACGGCTACCGGCGGGGCGCCGTGCTGCAAATGCCGGTTGCGCATCACGACGGCAACTATTTCGCTGAGCCCGCCACGCTTGAGCGGCTGGCCGGAGAGGACCGCATCGCCTTCCGCTATATGGACAATCCCAACGGCTCTCTCGGAGACATTGCCGGCATCCTGAACGAGCGCCGCAACGTCCTCGGCATGATGCCGCATCCCGAACGCGCCGCGGATGCGGTCCTCGGCGGAACGGACGGCCGGGCGCTGTTCGACGCGCTCGCCGCATGAGCGGCCCGAACGAGGAGCATGGCGGCCTTGCGCCGGACGAATATGCGCGCGTGCTGGAAATCCTCGGCCGCCGGCCCAACGAAGTCGAGCTCGGCATCTTCGCCGCCATGTGGAGCGAGCATTGCTCCTACAAATCCTCGAAGAAGTGGCTGAGGACGCTGCCGACCGACGCGCCCTGCGTGCTCCAGGGGCCGGGCGAGAATGCGGGCGCGGTCGATATCGGCGGCGGGCTGGCGGCAATCTTCAAGATGGAAAGCCACAACCACCCCTCCTTCATCGAGCCTTACCAGGGCGCGGCCACGGGCGTCGGCGGCATATTGCGCGACGTGTTCACCATGGGCGCGCGGCCCGTGGCGATCCTGAATGCGCTGCGCTTCGGCGCGCCCGACCACGAGGCGACGCGGCGGCTCGCCGCCGGCGTGGTCGCGGGCATCGGCGGCTACGGGAACTGCGTCGGCGTGCCCACCGTCGGCGGCGAATGCTCCTTCCACCCGGCCTGTAACGGCAACATCCTGGTGAACGCCATGGCGGTCGGCATTGCGCCTGCCGACCGCATTTTCCGCTCGGCGGCGGCGGGCGTCGGCAATGCCGTCGTCTATGTCGGCTCGCGCACCGGGCGCGACGGCATCCACGGGGCCACCATGGCCTCGGCAACCTTCGACGACGAGGCGGAGCAGCAGCGCCCGACCGTGCAGGTGGGCGACCCGTTCACCGGCAAGCTGCTGATCGAGGCCTGCCTCGAACTCATGGGCACGGACGCCATCGTGGCGATCCAGGACATGGGCGCGGCCGGCCTGACCTCCTCGGCCTTCGAGATGGCGTCCAAGGGCGGCCTCGGGGTGGAACTCGACCTCGACCGCGTCCCGCAGCGGGAGGAGGGCATGTCGGCCTACGAGATCATGCTGTCGGAGAGCCAGGAGCGCATGCTCATGGTGCTCCGCCCCGGCGGCGAGGAGACGGCCGCGGCGGTGTTCGGGAAATGGGGGCTGGAGTTCGCCGTCATCGGCCGCCTGACAGACACCGGACGCATGGCGCTCTCGCAGCACGGCCGGAGGGTTGCCGACCTGCCGATCCGGCCGCTTGCCGACGGGTCGCCGGAATATGACCGGCCCTGGACGCGCACGCCGCCCGCGACGCCCGCCACGATCTCCCCCGACAACAGGGACCCCATGGCGGCGCTCCGGTCCATCCTCGGCGGCCCCGCCGGAGCCTCCCGGCGCTGGATCTGGGAGCAGTACGACCACACGGTCATGGGCGACACGGTCGGCGGTCCGGGCGGCGATGCGGCAGTGGTCCGCATCCACGGCACCGGGCGCGGGCTCGCGCTCACCAGCGACTGCACGCCGCGCTACTGCCTGGCCGACCCGGTCGAGGGCGGGCGGCAGGCGGTCGCCGAGGCGTGGCGCAACCTGACCGCGGTCGGCGCCCGGCCGCTCGCGGTTACCGACAACCTGAATTTCGGCGACCCGGAGCGGCCGGAGGTGATGGGCCAGTTCGTCGGTTGCATCCAGGGCATGGGCGAGGCCTGCCGCGCGCTCGACGTCCCTGTCGTCTCCGGCAATGTCTCGCTCTACAACGAGACCAACGGCCGGGCGGTGCTGCCGACGCCGGTGGTGGGCGCCGTCGGGCTGCTGGAAGACCTCGCCGCCCGGACCGGCATGGCGCTTCCGGGGCCGGGCCTGGCGCTGGTGCTGGTCGGCGAGACGCGGGGCCATCTCGGCCGCTCGCTCTGGCTGGAGGCGGTCGAGGGGCGCGAGGAAGGCCCGCCGCCGCCGGTGGACCTCGCCGCGGAGCGGCGCAACGGGGACTTCGTGCGCGCCGAAATCCGGGCCGGGCGGGTTGCCGCGTGCCACGACCTTTCCGACGGCGGGCTGCTGGTCGCCGCGGCCGAAATGGCGCTCGCCGGCGGCGTCGGCGCCGCCCTGCGCTCGCCGCTCGTTGACGCTGTTGCGGGCCTGTTCGGCGAGGACCAGGCGCGCTACCTGCTGGCGGTCGAGGACCCGGAGGGCATGCTGGAACGCGCGGCCGCAGCGGGGGTTCCGGCGCTCAGAATCGGGGAGACCGGCGGCGGCGCATTGACAGTCGGGGGGCGCTCCTCCATATCGCTGGACGAACTGCGCGGTCTGCACGAAGCGTGGATGCCCGCCTGGATCGCCGGCGGCTGAGGGGACGCAACGAATGCCCATGCAGGCGGAAGAAATCGAACGCCTGATCCGCGAGGCGCTGCCGGACGCCGAGGTTGCGATCGAGGACCTCGCGGGCGACGGCGACCACTATGCCGCCCGCGTCGTCTCGGAGGCCTTCCGCGGCAAGTCCCGCGTGCAGCAGCACCAGATCGTTTACAGGGCCCTGCAGGGCCGGATGGGGGGCGAGCTGCATGCGCTGGCGCTGCGCACGGCCGCCCCCGAGACCTCTTGAAAACCGGGAGAAGCCGATGAGCGACGCGATGACCAGCATCCAGGAAACCGTGAACGGGAACGATGTCGTGCTGTTCATGAAGGGCACGCCCGTCTTCCCGCAATGCGGCTTCTCCTCGGCGGTGGCCGGCGTGCTGAACCATATGGGCGTGAGATACCATTCGGTGAACGTGCTGGAGGACATGGAAGTCCGCCAGGGCATCAAGGAGTTCACCGGCTGGCCGACCATCCCTCAGCTTTATGTGAAGGGCGAGTTCGTCGGCGGCTGCGATATCGTGCGCGAGATGTGGGACGCGGGCGAGCTTCAGGGCTTCCTCAACGAGCACGGCATCGAAACGCCCGGCATGACGGCCTGACGCCGGGGTTACGCCTTTCCCGCCAGAACGGCGGAGACCGCAGCGCGCGCCGCGGCCGGGTAGCCGTTCGCGGTGATCGTCAGGTCGTCCTGCAGGATCCTGTGGAACGTCGGCAGCTTGTGGAACGGCACCGTCGGATGGACATGGTGCTCGACATGGTAGGGCATGTTCCACGCAAAGAAGCGCACCAGCGGGTTGGTGAAGGTCGTGCGCGTGTTCCGCAGCATGTCGGGCACATGCGGGCAGCCGGTATGCTCGGTGAGCAGGTAGAGGCGCAGGAAGGGCTGTCCCAGCATGAGCGGCAGCAGCCAGAGCCACAGCAGGGCCGTCGCGCCGAGTAGGACCGAGAGCGCCGCCGCGCCCGCATAGAGCAGCAGGAACAGCCGGGCTTCGCGCGCCACCGCGCCGCGCCCCGACGGCGGAACGAAGGCGTCGCGGTTCCGGCCCGCCGCATTGGCGACCAGCATCCGCGCCTGCCGGGCCCAGTAGGCGCCGCCCGCGATATGCCAGGCGAGGCCCGCCTTCGACCGGGACAGGGGCCGCGCCAGTTCCGGGTCGCGCTCCGGGTCGTGCGTGTGGCGGTGATGCGCCAGGTGGAAATGGCGAAACCATGCCGGCGGCAGGAAGACGACGAACCCGACGCCCCGGGCGGCCGCGCCGTTCAGCCAGCCGCTGCGGAACGGCGTCCCGTGCACGGCCTCATGCAGAAGGCAGAACAGGAAGGCCAGCAGGATGCCGTGGGGCAGCAGCAGCACCGGCCAGCCGGGCGCCTCCAGCGCGATGAGCGATCCGGTGAGCCCGAGCGCCGCCAGATGGCCCGCAAGACGGACAAGGCCCTTGCGGTCGGAGCGTTGCAGCAGCCTCCGCCGTTCACCGCCGTCCATGCGGGCGAGAATCGTGCGGCGATCCGGAATCCGGCGCGGCGGCCGCAAAGGTTCCGGCGCGCCCATCGCTACCGGGAGTAGAACTCCACCACCAGATGCGGCTCCATCTGGACCGCAAAGGGCACATCGGCCAGGCCGGGCCCGCGCTGGAAGGTGCCTTTCAGCTCGTTGAAGTCCACCGAGAGATAGTCCGGCACGTCGCGCTCCGGCGATTCGATGGCCTCCAGCACTAGCGCCATGGTGCGAGACTTCTGCTTCACCTCGATCACGTCGCCGTCGCGCACCCGGTAGGAGGGGATGTTGAGACGCCGCCCGTTCACCCGGACATGGCCGTGGTTCACGAACTGGCGCGCGGCGAAGATCGTCGGCACGAACTTCATGCGATAGACCACGGCGTCGAGCCGGCGCTCCAGCAGCTCGATCAGGTTCTCGCCCGTGTCCCCCCGCCGGCGCACGGCCTCGTGGTAGAGGCGGCGGAACTGCTTTTCGGAAATGTCGCCGTAATGCCCCTTGAGCTGCTGCTTGGCGCGCAGCTGGAGGCCGAAATCGGTGGGCTTGCGCCGGCGCTGCCCGTGCTGGCCCGGCCCGTATTCGCGGCGGTTATAGGGGCTTTTGGGCCGCCCCCAGAGATTGACGCCGAGGCGCCGGTCTATCTTGTGTTTCGCGCTTTCGCGTTTTGCCATGGCTTTTTGCCGCTCGCTTTCGCGTTTGTTGTTGTCCCGATAGGTCCCGGCGCAAGGGCCGGGACGGGGCGGAGCCGCCCGCGTTCTCGGGAATGCGGCGGGTTATAGCGGGGCGGGGCCCGTTGTCAAACCGGAACGGATCACTCCGGCGGCTTGCCTCCCGGCCACACCGGGCTCTGCGCGAGGTCCGGCCAGGCGATGGGGGCGCGGCAGCCTTCCGCCGCTGCGGCAGGGTCGAGCGCGGCATCCCAGTTGCCCGCGACATAGCGGTGTCCGGTCCAGCCGGCGCCCTCCGCGGAGCAGAGCCAGAGCACCGGCGGCGCCATCGCCGAGGGCCGCACCATCAGCGAGCGGTCGATGCCGGACTCCTGCGGAACCATCGGCGTGTCCGCCGGGCCGCCGGGCACGACCACGTTCACCGTTACGCCCCGGCCGGCGAACTCCGCGGCATGACCGGCGGACATCGCCTCCAGCCCGGCCTTCGCGGGGCCGTAGGGATGGAACCGCCCGCGCAGCATGGTGAAGAAGCTGGTGGTGACATTGATAATGCGCCCCCACCCCTGGTCCAGCAGCCCGCCGGCGGCGGCGCGGGTCATGTACCAGGCCCCGGACAGGTTCACCGCGACGAACCGGTCCCAGACCTCCGGTTCGATCTCGTCGATTTCGATGAGGTTCGTCATGTGGTCGGAGCGGATGACGCCCATGCCCACCGCGCCGTTATTGACGAGGATATGCAGTCCGCCGAGGACGTCCCGCGTCCGCTCGACCGCCGCCTCGCACGCGGCATTGTCCGCAATGTCCAGCCCGAAGGCGGCGAGGCGGCCTGCGGAGACCGCATCCTCCTGCTCCGCCGCGAAATCGGCGAGCCGGTCCTCATCCTTGTCGAGCGCCGCCACCTTCGCGCCCGCGCCCAGCAGCCCGCGCACGAACTCCCGCCCGATCCCCCCGGCCGCCCCGGTAACGACAGCAACCCTGCCCTCAAGCTCCCCGCTCATCTGCAATCCTCCGGTTCGGCGCGCAGCCCGAACCCTTTCTCGATCAGGGCGAGAATACGCCGGTTCTCGCCGCCGGAGAACGCGCTGAAATTCAAAGTCGCTGGTGCGATCTCGGAGGGCGCGGTGAGAGTGTTGATCGGTGCGCCGGCCGCATGAATTACGAATTCACATTGATATTGTGACAAATAATGCTACTTTGTCGGTGCCATGTGTGCATTCGCTGTGCCGCGCGCCCGCAATATCATCGCGGATCTGGCCGCTCGCGGCCGGTATCATTTTACCTCGTCCGAGCTTCGCGCGGCTCTTGGGGTCTCCGATGCGGCGACGCGCCAGGCGCTAAGCCGCCTCGCGGCAAGGGGAGAGATCGCAAGCCCCGCGCGCGGCTTCTACGTCATCGTGCCGCCCGAATACAGGCGACTCGGCTGCCTGCCGGCGGACCAGTTCGTTCCGGCGCTGATGGGGCACTGGAATAACCGCTACTATGCCGGTCTGCTCTCGGCCGCCCAGTATCACGGCGCGGCCCATCATCGTCCGCAGGAGTTCCAGGTCGTCATCGAGAAGAACCGGCCGGCTATCCTGCGCGGCGCTGTAAGGGTTGCCTTCATCGCGCGCCGCAACCTGGCCGATGTGCCGGTCGAGAGGTTCAACAATCCGCGCGGAACGGTCATGGTATCAACCGTGGAAGCGACGGCGCTCGATCTCGTCGGATACATGCGTCGCGCCGGCGGACTGGACCGGGTGGCGGGCGTGCTTTCCGAGCTGGGCGGGGACATGGACCCGGAGCGCCTCGTCAGGGCCTCGAAGTCCGCGTCGATTCTCTGGGCTCAGCGTCTGGGCTATCTCCTCGAATATGTCGGGGCCGCAGACAAGGCCGCGCCGCTCAAGGCGCATGTGCAACAGCGCGCCCGCAACTATACGAAGCTCTTGCCCGGCGCGGATGCTGCGGATGCGCCACGGTCGAAAGACTGGCGGTTATTCGTGAACGCAAACGTCGAGACAGAAGCATGATCCCGCGCGACTACATCACCGGATGGCGGGAGCGGGCGCCGTGGAGCGAGGATTTCCAGGTCGAGCAGGATCTGGTCATCAGCCGCGCCCTGGTCGCGATATTCTCCGATCCGGTTCTCGCCGGGGCGCTCGCCTTCCGGGGAGGCACGGCGCTCTACAAGCTCTACCTTACACCGCCCGCGCGCTATTCCGAGGATATCGATCTGGTCCAGATCGAGCCCGGCCCTGCCGGTCCGTTGATGGACAGGCTACGAAATGCGCTCGACCCCTGGCTCGGCGACGCGCATTGGAAGCAGTCGCAGGGACGAGTGACGTTCGGCTACCGATTCCTGTCCGAGGACGTTCCCGCGATGCGTTTGCGGCTTAAGGTCGAGATCAATACACGCGAGCATTTTGCGGCGCTGGGCTTCAGGAGACGGCCATTCTCGGTCGACTCGCGGTGGTATTCGGGAACGGCCGATATCACGACTTTCGCACTCGACGAACTGCTGGCAACGAAGTTGCGGGCGCTCTATCAGCGCCGCAAGGGCCGGGACTTATTTGACCTTGCCACAGGGCTCGGAGACAGCCGGAGCGATGCCGGGCGGATTGCGTCGGTGTTCCGCGAGTACATGGCGCGAGAGGGTAGTCGGGTAAGTCGCGCGATGTTCGAGCGTAATCTTGCAGGCAAACTTGGCGACGGGCAGTTCAATGCAGACATAAGCGCGTTGCTCAGGCCGGGCTTCGAATGGCAGCCGGCCGAAGCAGCCCGGACGGTTTCGGAAGAACTGGTCTCGCTCTTTCCCGGCGATCCGTGGAAGGGAGAAAAGGACCTGTGAAGGTTTCGATGCCCGTGGCAGTTGCGTTCTTCGGGAGTCTGCCTCTCGGCCAAACGAAAGCAGCCAAAGGCTCACTATTGTGCTCCCGTGTGGCTGCTGGCCGTGAGATGTTCATGTCGAAAACGACCTCCCGGAGCTTGACGGCCGGATTGTGGAAATCACTCACCCGCCGGTACTACGGCCGGGGCGCAAAGGTAGGGTTGCCGGTCCGGTCTACCGGACTAGTCGAGTGAGGTCCGGCCGGGCGAAGGGTATCGGGAACGGCGCATGACCGAAGACAGGAACCTTCCCCCGCCTCGGCGCGGCGCGGTACAACGCTGGCGGGCCGGGCTGGCCGCGCTGGCCGGGCGGGACGGGCGCATTCGGGCGGCGCTGGATGAGGTCGGGGCGCCGCCGATGGCGCTTCGGGGGGCGGGCTTTGCGGCGCTGCTGAGGGCGATTGCGGCGCAGCAGGTCTCGGCCGCCTCGGCGCGGGCGATCTGGGGGCGGCTGGAGGAGGCTGCGGGCGGCAGGGTCACGCCCGCGGCCGTGCTGGCGCTCGGGCCGGAGGGGCTTCGCGCCGCCGGGCTCTCGCGGCCCAAGGCGGGCTATGCGCTCTCCATCGCCGGCGAGCTTGCGTCCCGGCGGGTCTCGCTCCGGCGCATCCAGCGGATGCCGGACGAGGAGGCCATTGCCGCGCTCTCGGCCTTGAAGGGGGTCGGGCGCTGGACGGCGGAGGTCTGGCTGCTGTTCGCGGCCGGCCGCCCGGACATCTGGCCGGCGGGCGACCTCGCGCTCTGCGCCGCGCTCCAGAAGACCCTCGGCCTCGACGCCCGCCCGACGCCCGCCGAGGCCGCGCGGCTCACCGAAATCTGGTCGCCCCACCGCAGCGCCGCCGCGATCCTGCACTGGCACATCTACCGGACCGCGCCGTCCTGAGGCGGTAGCGCGCCGGGGTGGGCGTTCCCGAGGCCGGCAGGGCGGGCCCATAGCCGGATTCCGCTGTTTGTTCACAAAATATGAAAAAATATCAGAGTTTAATCTTGACATCTGGGCGTGTGTGCTAGAATAAGGTAGGAGGAAGCGGTATCCGCGGGTCGTTTCGCCTCCTGCTTCGCGCCGGCGCCGGCGCGAAAAAACCCCGAAGGAATCGACGGGAGAGTTGCGCCTTGCCGACTCGCGCGCGCAATCAGGCGCGCGAACCGCGCCGGCGCCGACACCCGCCCGCACCCGCGCGCGATACGCGCGAATCAGGGTCCCGCCGCCGAGGCAGCCGGGCGGCGGGAAGAACGAAACGAAGACGGATCGAAAGGACAGGCCCATGCCGAAAACGAGGAACCGGAGGAGCCGGATGGAATGCCCGGAACCCCTGCCCGGATCGACGGCGTTATGCCGGAACGGGATATCGAACAAGCATTATACGCATGGAGAACATGACAAAACATGACACTTCGTAACGCCCTGCACGGAGTCTCCCCGCGCGGCGGTGTTGGAGCGCGGCCCTGGGAGGCGGGCCGGATGGACGGCCGGCGGCGGCGGATGCCTGCTCTACGCCCGCGTGACGGCCAGCCACTCCCGCACCCGCGCCTCGGGGTCGGGGTTCAGCGTGATGTCGGTGACGGCGGAGAGGATGTCGGCCCCGGCCTCCAGCACGCCGGGCGCGCGCTCCACCGTCAGGCCGCCGATGGCGACCAGCGGCATGGCGCCCACGCGCCGCTTCCACTCGCCGACCCGCCCCAGCCCCTGCGGGCCGAAGCGCATCGCCTTCAGGATCGTCGGATAGACCGGCCCGAGCGCCACATAGTCGGGCTTCGTCGCCAGCGCCCGGTCGAGTTCGGCATCGTCATGCGTGCTGACGCCGAGGCTGAGGCCGGCGGCCCGGACGGCGTCCAGGTCCGCCCCGTCCAGGTCCTCCTGGCCGAGATGGACGAAATCGCAGCCCTCCTCGATGGCGAGCCGCCAGTAGTCGTTGACGATCAGTTGGCAGCCATGCGCCGCGCAGACCGCCTTCGCCGCGCGGATCTCGGCGCGCAGTTCGGCGTCCGGCCGGTCCTTGATGCGCAATTGCACGAGGCGAATGCCCTGCGGCACCAGCCGTTCGCACCATTCCGCACTGTCGAAGATCGGGTAGAACGGGTCAAGCATCGCCGAGCATGGCGCGGCCGATCACGGGCGTGGAAGGCCGGGCCATGTCGCGCGGCTCCATCGGGTCGGCATCCCGGGCCGCGCGGCCGGCGGCCACCGCCTGCGCGAACGCCGCCGCCATCCGGGCCGGGTCGCCCGCCTTCGCGACCGCCGTGTTCAGCAGCACGGCGTCGTAGCCGAGCTCCATCGCGGCGGCCGCATGGCTAGGCAGGCCGATGCCGGCATCCACCACCAGCGGCACATCGGGGAAGTGCGCCCGCATGGCGCGCAGCGCGAAGACATTGTTGAGGCCGCGCCCGCTGCCGATGGGCGCGCCCCAGGGCATCAGCACCTCGCAGCCGGCCTGGAGCAGCCGCTCGGCCACGACGAGGTCTTCCGTGGTGTACGGAAACACCTTGAAGCCGGAGTCGGTCAGGATGCGCGCCGCTTCCACCAGGCCGAACACGTCCGGCTGGAGCGTGTCGTCCTCGCCGATCACCTCCAGCTTGATCCAGTCGGTCTCGAACACCTCGCGCGCCATCTCCGCCGTCGTCACCGCCTCGCGGACGCTGTGGCAGCCGGCGGTATTGGGCAGCACGCGCACGCCGAGCGAGCGGATCAGCTCCCAGAAGCCCTGGCCCGCGCGTGCCGCGCCGGACTCGCGCCGCAGCGACACGGTGACGACCTCCACGCCGGACGCGCGGATCGCCTCGCCCAAGACCGCCGGGGAGGGATATTGCGCCGTGCCCAGGAACAGGCGCGACGAAGGCTCGAAGCCGTAGAAATCCAAGGCCGGTCAGCCTCCCTGCATCGGCGCCACGATCTCCACCGCGTCGCCGTCGGAAAGCGGCGTCGCCGCCCTCAGCCCCTTCGGCAGGAAGGTTCCGTTGAGCGCCGTCGCCACCACGGCCCCGTTATAGCCCTTTTCGTCGAGAAGGTCGGCAAGCGTCGCGGCCTCCGTGCTGACCTCCTCGCCGTTGAGTTCGATGCTGACCGTCATGCCGGCGCTCCCTCGCCGAACACGATGTCCGCCGCCCGCGACGCCATCGCCGGGGCCAGCAGGAAACCGTGGCGGTAGAGGCCGTTTACATGGAGCCGCTTTCCGTCGCGGACAAGCCGGGGCAGGTTGTCGGGAAAGGCCGGTCGCGCGTCGGTGCCGATCTCCACGACCTCCGCCTCGCCGAAGGCCGGGTGCAACGCATAGACGGCGCTCAGCAGTTCCACCATGGAACGCGCCGTGATGCGCCGGCGCTCGTCGTTCTCGATGGTGGTCGCGCCCAGCATGTACATGCCGTCGCCGCGCGGCACGAGATAGATCGGGATGCGGGGATGGATGAGGCGCACCGTCCGGGTCAGCGCCACCTCCGGACTGCGGATATGGAGCATCTCGCCCTTGACGCCGCGCAGTTCCGGCAGGCGGTCCGTCGCGGCGAGCCCCCGGCAATCCACGGTCCACTCGGCCTCCGGAACGGCCTCCGTGCCGTAGCGAACCTCGACGCCGGCCTCGCCGAGCCCTTCGACCAGCGCCCGAAGCGCAAGGCGCGGATCGAGATGGGCCTCCTCGCCGAAGAACAGCGCGCGAGCGAACCGTCCTTCCAGCGCCGGCTCCAGCTCGTCGATGCCGTCCCTGTCGAGCCAGGCGAAGTTCTCCGTGCGCCGGGCGAAACGGCGGAGCTCGCCGCTGTCGCGCGCCGGTGCGATCACCAGGCTGCCGCGCCGCACAACGCCCGGCACCCGTTCGGCCCAGAAATCCGCCGCGCCCATGCCCAGCGCCACGACTTCCGCCTCGGCGTTCTCCCGCTCGCACCAGGGCGCCAGCATGCCGCCGGCATACCAGGAGCACTGGTCCGGCCCGAGCCCGGGGCTGCGGTCCACGACCGAGACTTCCGCGCCGCGCTCGGCCAGCACGGTGGCGACGGTCAGGCCCGCAACGCCTGCGCCGATGACGGCGACGCTCGTCATGCCGCGCGGTATCTCGCCGCGAAGGCTTCGTCGATGGTGACGCCGAGGCCCGGCCGGTCCGGAATCTCCAGCATCCCGTCCACGACGGTGAAATCCTCCACCGCAAGCTCGTGCAGCATCGGGTTGGCGCCGAGGGAATATTCGACGATGAAACCGCTGGTGGCCGCCGCCAGCACATGCAGCCCGGCGGCGAAGGTGCAGGCGCCGCCCCAGAGATGCGGGGCGAAGCGGATCTGGTGGGCCGCCGCCAGCGCCTCGATGCGGATCGCCTCGGTGATGCCACCGGCGATGGAGAGGTCCGGCTGGAAGATGTCCGCCGCGCGCAGCAGCGCCAGGTCGCGGAAGGCGAAGCGGGTGAACTCGCTCTCGCCGCTCGCGATGGGAATGTCGGTCGAGGCCCGGACCTCCGCCTGGCCCGCCTTGTCGTCGGCGGTGACAGGTTCCTCCAGCCAGCCGATATGGCAGTCGGCGACCGCCCGGCAGAAGCGCTTGGCCTCCGCCACCGCGAAGGTGCCGTGGGCGTCGCAGAGGATGTCGATATCGGGCCCGAGCCCCTCGCGCGCCGCCTTCACCCGCTCGATGGAATGGGCGAGCGTCCCGTCGCCCGAGCCGACCCGCATCTTGACGGCCCTGAAGCCGCCCCGGTCGAGGAAGCCCTGCAACTCGGCGACGATGCCCGCGGTCGGCGCCCAGCCCCCGGAGGCGTAGGCCGGCATGGCGGCATGGCGGCGCCCGCCGATCAGTTGCCAGACGGGCCGGCCGAGTTCCTTGCCGAGAATGTCCCAGAGCGCCATGTCGATACCGGAAATGGCGGACACCGTGATCCCGCGCCGGCCCAGCACCGGGAAGACATGCCCGCGTGAGATCGCATAGTGCGCCCGGCTGCCGTTGTACATCACGTCCCAGAGGCGGGAGATATCGCGCGGATCCTCGCCGACGAGGAGCGGCCCGAGCTCCCGCTCGACGCAGGCGGCGAGCGCGAGGTTGTTGCCGGCCGAGCCCACCGCCGCCTTCGCCTCGCCGAAGCCGGTGATGCCGGCGTCGGTTTCCACGCGCACCAGGGTCGAGTCGAAGGCGCGCGTCACGCCGAAATCGCTGCGGTGCTGCCGCTCTTCCGGAATCGGCACATGCAGCCAGTCCGCCCGCACCCTGGTGATTTTCATGCGTTCGCCCTTCCGGTCTCCGCCGCATAGGTTTCGCAGAGCGAAGCGGCTTCGTCGAGTGTCTCCGCCACGCCGAACACATAGCGGTCGGGCCTTAGCAGCGCCGCCGCCAGGCCGTGCGCATCGAGCCAGTCCGCCCCGGCCGCGACCGCCGGCACGCCGCAACTCTCCACCGCCGCCGGCTCGCGCAGCAGCAGCACCGGACCCGGCCCCGCCGCGTCGTCGAGCCGCCGCCCGTCGGCGAGGCGCGGCTGCGGCCCCGGACGGCCGGCGAGCGCGCTCCCGCCCCGGTGCAGCCCCGGCCCGAGGCGCGGGCGGATCGACTCCATCCGGTCCGTGTCCTCCCCCCGCGCGGCGGCGGCGCTCACCATGTCCTCCGTGCCGGTCGCATTCAGCAGCCGGCCCATGCGCACCGCAAGCTCCACATAGTCGCGCACATGGGGCATGCGCTCGCTGGCGTAGCTGTCCAGCAGGGCCTCCGGCGCGCCGCTCCGCAGGACGGCCGCGAGCTTCCAGGCGAGGTTGGCGGCGTCGCGGATGCCGGCGCACATGCCCTGCCCCATGAAGGGCGGCGTCTGGTGCGCGGCGTCGCCGGCGATGAACAGGCGGTCCCGCCGCCAGCGGCGCGCGATCGTGGCGTGGAAGGTGTAGATGACGGCGCGCTCGATCTCCGCGTCCTCGGGGCTGATCCAGCGGGCCAGCAGCCGCCAGACCGTTTCCGGATCGTCGCCCTCGCCCTCCTCGACCCGGATTTCCCAGCGCCGGCGGTTGCCGGTGGTGCGCACATAGGTCGCGGGCCTCACCCGGTCGCAGAACTGGCGGGTGTAGTCGCCGAGGTCGGGGCGCGGGCGCTTCAGAACCAGGTCGATCACCAGCCAGCGTTCGTGGAAGCCCAGATCCTCGCTGCCGCCGCCGATGGCCGCGCGCACGCCCGACCGCGCCCCGTCGCAGCCGACGACATAGCGCGCATCCAGCGCCTCAGGGTCCCCGACTTCATGGCCGAGCCGCATCCGGACCCCGGGGAACCGCTCCAGCCCGGCGCGCAAAACGCCCTCCAGCGTCGGCTGGTGGAAGCGGTAGCTCTCATGCCAGCCCTGCGGCCCCTCTTCCATACGCCGCGACCAGTCGAGCATCACGCGCCCTTCGCCGTCGACGAACAGCGTGCCGGGCGAGACATGCGTGCCCGCCGTAATCTCCCCGGCGAGGCCGACGGCCTGGAAGACGCGCATCACCTCCTCGTCGAAATGCACCGCGCGCGGCAGCGCGTAAGCCGTCCGGTCGCGCTCGAACACATCGACCCGGAGGCCGAGGCGGCCCAGCAGGTTGGCGAGCACAGCCCCCACGGGGCCCAGTCCGACGATGGCGATGTCTGCGCTGGCCATGCTTGTCCGGCGGCGGCGGGAGCGGCAGACTCGCACGAGTCCCCGTCCAAGGAGAAGCCGAGGAATGGCGAAGCTGCGCGACATGATTGCCGGCCCGGAGCCCGTGCTGGCGCCGCTGGTGCTGAACCCGCTTATGGCGAAGCTGGCCGAGAATGCCGGTTTCCGCGCTATCTATCTCGGCGGCGGCGCGACCGGCTATCTGAAGATCTACCTGGAAGCCACGCTGACGGTCACCGAAATGTGCCAGGCGGCCATCGAGATCGGCGCGGCGACGCCGCTGCCGCTGATCTTCGACGCCGCGGCCGGCTTCGGCGACCCGATGCACATGCGCCGCACCATTGCCATGAGCGAGGCGGCCGGCTTCCAGGCCATCGAGATCGAGGACCAGTGGCTGCCGAAGCGCGCCCACCACCATGTCGGGCTGGAGCACATGGTGGACAAGGAGATCATGGCGGCGAAGGTCGCCGAAGCGGTCCGGGCCCGGCGCGGCGAGGACCTGCTGATCGTCGCGCGCACCAATGCCGTGCGCGCCTCGAACATGGACGACGCGCTGGTCCGGGTCGAAGCCTACCGGGCCGCCGGCGCCGACCTGCTGCTGCTCTCGCCGCGCAATGCGGAGGAGGCGCGCTTCATCGCCGAGCGCCTCGGCGGGCCGCTCATGTATCTCGCCAGCCCCGGCGGCATGGCCGATATCGGCATCTCCGCGCAGGAAATGGCCGACATGGGCTGGAAGGTCATCGCCGACCCGCAGACCCAGTTCCTCGCCCTCTATGAGAGATCGAAGGCGCTCTACCGCGAAATGGCCGACTCCTTCTCCTCCGCCGCCCACACGCCCGAAGGCTGGCGCGCGCTCCAGGACGAGCTGCATGAGGATATCGACCTGGAGGTGCTGCTGGATATCGAGCGGCGCACGGTGGAGAAGGGGTAGCTCCTCCCCCCAAACCGCTACCGCGCCGTTACAGGACAGGCAGCTTGAGCAACGCGACGATCAGCGTGCCTTGCGCAGCCACGATCCCGATCATGCGCCAGGTCAGGCGCGTCTCAAGCGCGGCCAGATCCGCCTTGAGGACTGCCTTGGTTACCAGCGAGTCGCGGCCCGCGCCGGCGGCGTCCCGGGCAGTTGCGACAATGGCCTTCGCCTTCTCCGGCTCAATGCCGGCGTCCTGCAGGGCTTCGGCGGCAGCCAGGGTATCGAAAGAGGCGGTCATGGCGACAGCCTATGCCGCCGCCCGATCCGCGTCAAGCGCATTTCCGATATTCGGATACTATCCGATTGGCAACTCCTATCCATTGCCTCCGTCAGGGGCGGGCGGCGGCGCCCCGGAGCAGCGCGCCGGAATGCGCGCCCGTGGGCGCGCCGTCGCGGAGCGTGACGGCGCCGTTCACCACCGTCGCCGCGATGCCGTCCGCCTTCTGCACCAGCCGGCGCGCGCCGCCGGGCAGGTCGGTCTCGACCGTCGGCAGGCAGGGGTTTATGCCGTCCTCGTCGAAGACGACGATGTCGGCGGCATGGCCGGCGCGCAGCAGGCCCCGGTCGCGCATGTCCCAGGCGGCGGCGTTCTCGAAGGTGAGCATCCGCACCGCCTCCTCCAGGGTGAAGGCCTGCTTCTCGCGCACCCAGTAGCTCAAGAGGTGCGTCTGCAGCGAGGAGCCCATCTCCTGGCAGACATGGGCGCCTGAGTCCGAGAAGGTCGCCAGGGTGCGCGGGTTCTTCAGCATCTCGCGCACCTCCAGCGGCTTCTCGTTGACCAGCGGCTGCACGAACATCAGGTCCTCGTTCTCCGCCATCAGGTCGAGCATGACCTCGACGGGATTGCGACCGGAGCCCTCGGCCAGGTCCGCGACGCTCGGGTCGTCCCACTTCACGTCGAACATCGGGAACAGGTTGGCGTAGTCCGGCTTGCGTGGGTCCGTGGTGGCCGCGCCGCCGCCCTGGAACTCGGTGCCCTTGGGCTTCATCCCGGCTTCGGCGGCGACCAGCCCGGCGCGCACCTCCGGGTCGCGGAAGCGGGCCTTCTGCTCCTCGACCGGCAGGTTGCGGATCTCGTTCCAGACCGGCAGCGCGTCGAAGGGCAGGTAGGATTTCATCGAGAAGAGCGCGTTGATCGACCGCGTGGTGGCCTGCCCGAAGACGCGCCCGCCCTCGGCCGCGACCCGGTCCATCCACTCGAACTGGTAGGTGTAGGGGTTGGGGTTGTCGCCCTGGCTGGACGAGAGCGCGCCCAGCATGAGCGGGCGGCGGCTCGAAACGGCGATCCGGCCGAGCTCCTCGTAGCACGCCTTCTGCGCCTCGCCGCCGGACACGTCCGGCCCGACCTGGAAGATGCCGGCATTGAGCTCGGCCATGGCGTTCACCAGATGCGCGATCTCCGACCAGGCCGCGATGCGGCTGGCGACCGGCCCGCCGTCCGGGCGGATATGGGTGTTGGCCCGCGAGGAGGAGAAGCCCATCGCGCCGACGCGGAGCGCCTCCTGTACCAGCTTCGCCATGAGCTTCAGGTCGTCTTCATCCGCCTCCCGGTCGAGCGCCCGGTCCCCCATCGCATACATGCGCAGCGCCGAATGGCCGATATAGGCGGCGTAGTTGATGCTCTTGGGGAACGAGTCGACGGCGTCCATATATTCCGGGAAGGTCTCCCAGCGCCAGTCGATCCCGGCGACCATCGCTTCCTTGGGAATGTCCTCGACCGCTTCCAGGCACTCGGCGTACCATTCCCGCGCCTCGGGCTTGCAGGGCGCCAGCGCGAAGCCGCAATTGCCCATCACCACCGTGGTCACGCCATGCCAGCAGGAGCAGCTTCCGAGCGGGTCCCAGGCCACCTGCGCGTCCATGTGGGTGTGGCCGTCGATGAAGCCGGGCGCCACGATCATGCCCTCGGCGTCGATGACCTCTTCGGCGGGGCTGCTTATGCGCCCGATCTCGGCGATCCGGCCTCGGCTGACGCCGACATCGGCCCGGTAGCGGGGCATGCCGGACCCGTCCACCACCGTGCCGTTACGGATGAGAAGATCGAAAGACATGGCGCGCTGTCCCTGAGGCTGTTTCGGTCGGCGGGACCGTAACAGTCTGCGGTAGTTGCGACAATCCGCCCCTGCGCGCCCGCCGGGCCCGTCAGCGCGCGTCCACCTTCAGCACGACGGCCGCCGCGCTGTCGCCTGCCGCGCAGCCGGTGAAGAGGCCGTAGCCGCCGCCCCTGAGCGCCAGTTCCTCGATCAGCTCCAGCACGAGGCGCATGCCCGTCGGCCCCTGCGGATGGCCGAAGACGAGGGACGAGCCGTAATTGTTCATCCTTTCGGCCTCGAACCCCGTCGCCTCGGCGAAGTAGAGGTCGTTCACGGCGAAGGGGTTGTGCGTCTTGACGACATCGATGCTGTCGATCCCGAGCCCGGCATCGGCGAGCGCCGCTTCGGCCGCCGCGACCGGCGCCATGCCCATATAGGCTGTCTCCGCGCGGCCCTCCCCGAATGAGAGGAGCCGCACCGAAACCGCATTGTCGCGGCCAAGCTCCTCCGCCTGTCCGGCCGCGGTCAGCAGCAGGCCGGCATTGCCGTCAGCCGGGTGGGTCTGCGCGGCGGCGGTGACGGTTCCGTTGCCGATGACGGGCGCGAGCGCCTGCACGCGCTCCCCGGTGCGCTCGCGGATGCCCTCGTCGCCGGAGACGGTCTTCGCCCCGCGCGTCCCGCCGACCGGGACATCGACCATGTAGCGGCGCTGGAACGCGCGGTCATCGGCAAGCGCCATGCCGTATTGCTCCTGCCGGCGGAGCGCAAGGTCGTCCTGCGCGCGGCGCGAATATCCGAAGCGCGCGGCAATGTTCTCGGCGGTCCGGATCATGGCCACATCGGCATGGGGGTCCTCGTTGAAATTGTCCCACACCCAATGCTCGGTGACGCCGCGGCCGCCGGGCCCCGAGGGATCGGGATAGTAGAGCGTCGGCCCGTTGGAGACGCGGTCCGCGGCCAGCGCCAGCACCCGCCCGCCGGCGCCGAGCTCCACGGCGGCGGCGGCCGATGCGATGACGCGCGCCGAGGTGGCGCAGGCCTGCGACAGGGTCGGGCCCGTCACCCGCTCCGCGCCGATCAGCGCGCCGATCCAGGGCGCGCCCCAGAAGCTCTTGTGCTGCGGCACCGTCATGCCGAAATGGATGCCGTCCAGGCTCTCCGGTTCGCAGCCCGCCCCGTCCAGGAACGCGCCGGCGCAGGAGGCGGCGAGCCGTATCGGGTGCTCGCCGCTCAGGCTGCCCTGCCAGCGGCAGAAGGGCGTGCTCCAGTAGCCGCCGTAAGGGATATGGACCTTCTCGAACCGCATCGCCGCACCTCAGGAAATGTTGCGCTCCACGAGCTTCGCCTTCATCTCGGTGCGCGGCAGCACGCCGCGCGGAACCAGTTCGACCCTGGCCTGCACGATGAGCCTGGCGCGAATCGCCTGCTCGATCCGCGCCGCAAGGCCGTCGCCGGCATCGCTGCCCGCCTCGACCCGCACCCGGAGCGGCGGATCGACCTTCGGCCCCTCGCCGTCCACCCGGATCAGGATTTCGCCGGTCGCTTCCGGACGGAACCCGGCCACCACGTCCCTGACCGCCGACGGCCAGACATTGACGCCGCGCAGGATCAGCATGTCGTCCGTGCGCCCGATGCAGCGCAGCCGCGGCCCGGTGCGCCCGCAGGCGCAGGGCCCGGTCTTCACGATGACCCGGTCGCGGGTGCGGAAGCGCAGCATCGGATTGCACTCGCGGTCGATATGGGTGAAGACCAGCTCGCCCTCGATTTCGGGCCGGTCCGGCGGCATGACGGCGCCCGTCTCCGGATCGACGATCTCCATGACGAGATAGTCCGGCACCATGAAATGGCATCCGTCGCGCGCCTCGCACTCGGCGCTGTGGATGGTGATGAGGTCGGCAATGCCGATGGCTTCCGTGCAGCGCGCGCCCCAGCTTTCCTCGATTTGCGCCCGTATCGCGGGGACGCCGCCGCCGGGCTCGGCGCCGACCATCACCCGTCTTATGCCGAGCGCGGCCGGATCGACGCCCATGTCCTCCCGCGCAAGCTCGGCGAGGTAAAGGGCGTAGGAGGGCGTCGTTGCGAGCACGTCCGCCTTCATCGACCGGATGGACGCGATGAGCCGGTCGGAGGCGCCGGTGCCGATGGGGAGCAGGGTGGCGCCGACGGCCTCCACCGCCGCGGCCACCGGCAGGCCGCCCACGAAGAAGCCGATGCTGAGCCCCATCGCGAACACGCTCCCCGGACGAAGCCCCTGCGCCCAGTAGCTGCGGGCGATGCACTCTGCCCAGCGCCCTGCGTCATAGGCGGTGAGGCCGATGAAGGAGGGTGTTCCGGTGGTGCCCGAGGAGGCATGCACGCGCACGACGTCCTGCATGGGGGCGGCCGCGTGGCTGCCGAGCGGCGGGTCGCGCCTCTGGCTCTCCCTGAGCTCGGCCTTTTCGGTGAAGGGCAGCCGGGCGAGGTCGGCAAGCGAGCGGATGTCGCCGGGTTCCGCGCCCGCCTCGGCGAGTTTCGCGGCATGGAAGGGCGAGTTCGCCTTCAGATAGTCGAGCTGCCGGCGAAGCTTCGAGAGTTGCATCGCGGCGGTCTCGTCGGCCGACATCGTCTCGACCGCGGCGTTGAAATAGGCGCTACCGGGCTGCCGCATCGCCCTTCTCCCGCCGGTTGCGCCCTATTCGGCAGCCTGGAGATTTCCCGAAACGTCTTCGGCGACGGCAAGCAGGAAGCGCACATCTTCCGCCCGGGGCGCAATGTCGATTTGACCGTGAGCCACTTGCGACCTGACTTTCGCCATGCGGAACAATCTGGCCCCCGTATCCTGATCGACATAGCCCTCGCCGACCAGCAGATTGACCAGGGAGTTGGGGTTCAGCGGGCGTGGGTCCGCCGCATTCGTCCTTACACGGGTTGTGGCCTCCAGAATCGACCACGCGAACAACAGAGCAGCGCGGGGCTCGGTCTCAACGACGCTTCGAGCTGCTGCCACAGCGTCGCAGGTGGCGGCATCCGAAACGGGTTCCAGCAACGGCTCCATGGAAGAAAAGTAGTAGACCTTGAGGTCCCAGTCCTCCTGCCCTTTCAACAAGACGCGGAGGTCCCTTACTTTCTTCAATGCTATTGGGCCTTCTTTCCGGAGCACCTCGATAACCAGGCAGGGTTTCTTGCCTACCGCTATGGCGTCGGGTCGCCTTCCGGCCAGGAAATCCGGCAGGTCGCCTGCAGCCGGTTGCCGGATCACCCGATAACCCTCCGCCTCTAATTGTGGCTCCAGGCGGTCGAGCGCGATAGCCTCGGCTTCGTAGGCGGAGATGGTCATCCAGTCTACTCCCCGCGAAGGTCCATGCTGACCTTGACGTAAACGACGGGTTCGCTTGCGGCAAGGGCGGTCATCAAACATTCCGTAAGGTCGTCAGCTATCTCCAGCGGCCTTCCCGGCTCGAATTTCTGCACGACGAGACGTTCCACCTGTTTGTCGTCGATGTATATCGAGGGTCTCATCGCGTCGAGAATCAACTTGATGCAGTTGTCGATGTCGGCGTGCATTTCACCTTGGGGAAAGAAATAGATGGTCACGGCGACAGGAGAATCGATAGAGAAGTAGTCCTTGGGAAGCTTGTCACGCGCAGCTTCGCGTACTTTGTCCCGCCATGCATCCCTCGACGCGGGCCCCGCCTGCTGGCTAATGGCCATGCCGGATACGATGAATTCCAAGGGAAGGTCCAAAATCAAGATAGCACTACAATCCGTTCTATCGCGGCCGCCCCGGCATCGGGCGGGACCGTCAGGTGACAGCCGGGCGGATTCGACGACAGCGTCAAGTCGGACATGGCGGCCCCGCGCCGGCGGCGGTAGAAGGGGCAAGCGGAGAACGAGGAGCTTCATGCGGCTGCGATACGGGTTCGGCGCATTGGGGGTGCTGGCGGCGCTGCTGACGGCGGCCCCGGCGGCCTTTGCCGGGGACATCGCGTTCGGGCGCGGCGAGGTGCGGATCGAGACGGCGGCGGGTGTGCGGCATTTCGATGTCGAGCTTGCCGAGACACCGGAACAGCGGGCGCGCGGCCTCATGTTCCGCCGCACGCTCGCGCCGGATGCCGGCATGCTGTTCCTCTTCCCCGAGCGCGAGCGGCCGACCATGTGGATGGCCGATACCTGGCTGCCGCTCGACATGCTGTTCGTCGCCGCGGACGGGAGGGTGGTGCATATCTTCCCCAATGCCGTGCCGCGCTCCCGGCTCACCATCTCCTCGCCGCATCCGGCGCGCATGGTGCTCGAACTCGCCGGCGGGACGGCGCGCCGCCTCGGCATGGCGCCCGGCGACCGGCTGTCCTGGCGCCGCCTGGAGCGTTAGCCCAAGGTCCGACCCGTTCTGACCGTGCAGCGGACGGCGGCAGGGGTTCCTCCAGGGGAGTGTCATGAAGTGTCATGTTTTGTCATGTTCTCCATGCGTGTAGCGCTTGTTCGATATGCTGTTCCGGCATGATGCCGCCGACTTCGGACGGGCTTCGGGCGTTCCGTCCGGTTCCGGCGTCTGTCTGTGTTCGGCACAGGCTCTTCCCTTCGTTCCGGTTTCACTTCCGCCGCCGGCCTGCGGCGGGTCCCTGTTTCGCGCGTATCGCGCGGGCGCCTGCGCGCGGGCCCGGGCGGGCGTCGGCGCCGGCGCGGTTCGCGCGCCTGATTGCGCGCGCGAGACGGAGGGCGCACTTCTCCCGCCGATTCCTCC
This sequence comes from Alphaproteobacteria bacterium, assembly GCA_022826185.1. Classification (GTDB taxonomy): domain Bacteria; phylum Pseudomonadota; class Alphaproteobacteria; order Bin95; family Bin95; genus Bin95. The sequence continues at coordinate 29,205 of JAJDVH010000246.1, read as the reverse complement.
GGGCTTTTTTCGCGCTGGCGCCGGCGCGAAATGAAGCAGCCTCCGGATGCCGCTTCCTTGCGCCCATATAAGCCGCGCAGCCCTCCGCGTCAAGCAGTTTGAGGAAATATTACCGGATTATGGAACGTTCCGCCGGTTTCGCTCCCGCCGGCGGCCATGGCCCGTAGCGAAGGCGCCCCTCTGCGGCGGGAGTCTGCGGGCGGGGCGCCTGCCCTACGGGAAGAAGACCAGCGTTACCAGCAGGAAGATCGGCGCCAGTATGCCGACGGACCAGGCCATGTAGCCGAAGAAGCTCGGCATCGGGATGCCGCGCTCTTCGCAGATCGCCCGCACCATGAAGTTCGGCGCATTGCCGATATAGGTGTTGGCGCCCATGAACACCGCGCCCGCCGAGATCGCGAGCAGCGTGCCGTAGAGCGGCCCCATCAGGGTCTCCGCGTCGCCGCCGGCGGTGTTGAAGAACACCAGGTAGGTCGGCGCATTGTCGAGGAAGCTCGACAGGATGCCGGTCAGCCAGAAATACATCGCCTCGTCCGGCTGCCCGTCCGCGCCCGTGACCAGCGAGACCACCGGCTCCAGCGCGCCCGAGGTGCCTGCGCGCAATATCGCGATGGCCGGCACGATGGTGAGGAAGATGCCGGCGAAGAGCTTGCCCACCTCCAGGATCGGGAACCAGGAGAAGCCGTTGGCGTCCCGGTTGGCCCGGTCGGTGATAACCCAGGACAGATAGGCAATGGCGAGCAGGGCAAGGTCGCGGCAGAGGTTCTGCAGCTCCACGGTCACGTGGAAGACGTCGAAGGAGACGCCCGGCCGCCACACGCCCGACATCAGCACCGCGGCGACGACGCCGGCGAGCAGCAGGAAATTGGCCTTGCCCGTGACGCCGAGGCTCTCGCCGTCGCCTTCGTCCTCTTCGGCCGGCCTGCCGGTCTCGCGCCGGTAGAGGAAGCTGTCCACGCCGTAATAGAGCACCAGCAGGATGATGGAGACGAGCAGCATCGGCACCAGCATCGCCTCGGTCGGCCAGAAGAAATCGACGCCCTTCAGGAAGCCCAGGAACAGCGGCGGGTCGCCCAGCGGTGTCAGCGAGCCGCCGATATTCGCCACCAGGAAGATGAAGAACACCATGGTGTGGACCTTGTAGCGCCGCCATTCATTGGCCCGGATGATCGGGCGGATGAGCAGCATCGCCGCGCCCGTGGTGCCCATCCAGCTCGCCAGCACCGTGCCGAGCAGCAGGATGCCGGTATTGACGACGGGCGTGCCGACCAGCCGGCCGGTCAGCCGGATGCCGCCGGCCACCGTGAACAGCGACAGCAGCAGGATGATGAACGGGATGTATTCGAGCAGCCCTACATGCAGGATCTCGAACAGGGTGAGCTCCCAGCCGAAGACGATAAGAAAGGGCAGCAGGAAGGCGAACGCCCAGAAGGCCGAGACCTTGCCGAAATGGTGGTGCCAGAAGGTCGGCGCCAGCAGCGGGAAGAGCGCGATCGAAAGCAGGATGCCGACAAAGGGAATACACCAGACGAGGCCGAGGTCGGCGCCTTCGAGATGCGGCGCGCCCGCGCCGGCCGCCAGCGCCGGCCCGGCCCCGAGCAGCAAGGCCGAAATGGATGCGGCGAGCACGCGCATGGAACCCTCCCCGATAGCCCCCCGGAAGACGCCGGGTCCGCCGGCGCGCAGGACGGGCCAATATGCCCCAGCGCCGGTCCCCGGCCAAGACGGCGGCATTTGCGGGTTGCGGCGGGCGGGTTAGAGTGCGCGCTATACCTATTCCGGCAGACGCGGAGGCCGCCCTTTCATGGAACTCACCGGCGAACGGCGCATCGAGGCCCCGCGCGAGACGGTCTGGCAGGCGCTCAACGATCCCGAAGTGCTGAAGGCCGCGATTCCCGGCTGCCAGGAACTGGAGAAGACCGCCGACAACGCCTTCGCCGCAACGGTGCAGGCGAAGGTCGGGCCCGTGAAGGCGACCTTCGCCGGCGCGGTCGAACTCACCGACATCGTGGCCCCGGAAAGCTACCGCATCTCCGGCGAGGGCACGGGAGGAGCCGCCGGCTTCGCGCGCGGCGGCGCCTGGGTGCGGCTTGCCGAGGACGGCGAAGCAACCGTTCTGACCTACGAGGCGGACGCGCAGGTGGGCGGCAAGCTCGCCCAGATCGGCTCGCGCCTCATCCAGGGCACGGCGCGCAAGCTGGCCGGCCAGTTCTTCGACCGCTTCGCCGAAGCCGTGCAGCAGGACGGCGACGGCGACGACCTTACCGCGAACGACGGGTAAAGGAGGCGGGAACGATGAACCCGCAACTGGCGATGCCCAAGCGGAGATTGGCGGCATTCTGCCGGGCGAACGGCATAAGGCGGCTTTCTGTTTTCGGGTCCGCGCTCCGCGACGATTTCGGGGCCGGGAGCGATATCGATTTGCTGGTCGAATTCGATCCCGAGCGTGTTCCGGGCCTGCTTCGACTCGCGGGAATGGAATTGGAGCTTTCGGAATTGTTCGATGGCCGCAAGGTCGATCTGAGGACGCCCGGAGACCTGAGCCGGTACTTTCGCCGGCAGGTGATGGAAGAAGCCGAACTCCAGTATGCGCGGGGATAAGGCGGGACTGTCATAGCCGCCATGTTCGATCTTGAGTCGGGCCTGCTGATCGCGGGCGTCTTCCTGCTGGCGGGCGCTGTGAAGGGGGTGGTGGGGCTCGGCCTGCCGACCGTGAGCCTCGGCCTCCTGACGGCCGCCTTCGACCTGACGACCGCCATGGCGCTGATGGTCGCGCCCTCCTTCGCCACCAACCTGCTGCAGGCGGTCGTCGGCGGCAATGCGCGGGCGCTCATCCGCCGGCTCTGGCCGTTTCTCGCAACCGCTGCGCTCACCGTCTGGATCGGCGCGGCCGCGCTGGTCAGCACCGATCTGGCGCTGCTCTCGGGCCTGCTCGGCCTGCTGCTGATCGCCTATGCGGCGCAGGGGCTGGCGGGGCTGGGCATCTCGATTCCGGCGCGCTGGCAGGGCTGGACGGGGCCGGCCTTCGGCACGGTGAACGGCGTGCTCACCGGCATGACTGGCTCCTTCGTCGTGCCGGGCGTGCTCTACCTCCAGGCCATCGGCCTCGGGCGCGATGCGCTCGTGCAGGCGATGGGCATGCTGTTCACCGTCTCGACCCTGGCGCTGGCTGTCTCGCTGGAGCGTCACGGCCTGCTCGACGGGCCGCTCGGCCTGGCGTCGGTCGCCGCGCTCGCGCCGGCTTTCCTCGGCATGGGAGCGGGCCTCCTGCTCAGGCGGCGGCTCTCAGAGGCGCGCTTCCGGCGGGTGTTCTTCCTCGCCGTGCTGGCGCTCGGCCTCTACATCATGGCCAGCGCCGCCCTCTGACGGCCGTGACCGAGGGGAGAAATCCGCGCTAGACTGCGCCATCGGCAAAATGACGGCGCTCCGGGACGTCCCGGCGAGGAGGAGTCATGAACGCATTCGCAACCGCCCTGGCCGAAGCCCCCCACGGCCTCGAACTCGCATGGGACACGGCCGACCCCAGGGAAGTCCGGCGCCAGATCCGCACCGGCCAGTATCGCGGCCACACGGGCGCGCTCGCCAAGGGTTTCGTGCAGGCCAATCTCGCGATCATGCCCCTGGACTACGCCGAGGATTTCCTGCGCTTCTGCCAGCGCAACCCCAAGCCCTGTCCGCTGCTGGCCATGTCCGAGCCGGGCGATCCGCGCCTGCCGGAACTCGCCGAGGACCTCGACATCAGGACCGATGTGCCGAGCTACCGGGTGTTCCGGGACGGCGAGTATGACGGCGACGTGGTGAGCATCGAGGACCTCTGGCGGGACGACTTCGTGGTGTTCGCGCTCGGCTGCTCCTTCTCCTTCGAGGAGCCGCTGGTGGATGCCGGGCTCAGGCTGCGCCACTGGGAGGACGGCAGCGTGTGCCCGATGTTCCTGACCGACATCGACTGCGCGCCGGCCGGGCGCTTCCACAGCAAGCTGGTCGTGTCGATGCGCCCGTTCACTCCGGCGGATGCGGTCAAGGCCGTCCAGATCACCAGCCGCTATCCCCGCGTCCACGGCGCGCCGGTGCATCTCGGCATGCCGGAGCTGATCGGCGTGGAGGATATCGGCCGCGCCTGGCAGGGCGACGACCCGAAGCTCACCGCCGACCAGATGCCGGTTTTCTGGGCCTGCGGGGTGACGCCGCAGGTGGCCGTGCGCTCCGCGCGTCCGCCGCTCGCGATCACGCACACGCCGGCCCACATGCTCGTCACCGATGTGAGAAACGCCTCGCTCGCCGTGGGCTGACCGCGGCGGAGAGCGCCCATGCGCCCCAACGCCCTGCCGCCGTTCGACTTCGGCCTCGGTGAGGATGTCGACCTGCTGCGCGCGTCGGTCGAGACCTTCGCGGCCGACGAGATCGCGCCCCGCGCCGACGCCATCGACCGGTCGAACGAGTTCCCGCGCGAGCTCTGGCCCGAAATGGGCGCGCTCGGCCTGCTCGGCATCACCGTGGAGGAGGAGTTCGGCGGCGCGGAGATGGGCTACACCGCCCATGTCGTGGCGATGGAGGAGGTCAGCCGCGCCTCCGGGTCGGTCGGCCTCTCCTACGGGGCGCATTCCAACCTCTGCGTCAACCAGATCCGCCGCAACGGCACGGAGGCGCAGAAGCGCCGCTACCTGCCGAAGCTGATCTCGGGCGAGCATGTGGGCGCGCTCTCGATGAGCGAGCCGGGGGCGGGCTCCGACGTGGTCGCCATGTCCTGCCGGGCGGACCGGCGCGGTTCCAACTATGTGCTGAACGGCGCCAAGATGTGGTGCACCAACGGGCCGGATGCGGACGTGCTGGTCGTCTATGCCAAGACGGCGCCCGAGGCCGGCCCGCACGGCATCTCGGCCTTCCTCGTCGAAAGCGGCTTCAGCGGCTTCCGGCCGGCGCAGAAGCTCGACAAGCTCGGTATGCGCGGCTCCGGCACCAGCGAGCTCATCTTCGAGGATTGCGAGGTGCCGGAGGAGAACCTGCTCGGCCGCGAGAACGAGGGCGTGCGGGTGCTGATGAGCGGCCTCGACTACGAACGCCTGGTGCTCGCCGGCGGGCCGCTCGGCCTCATGCAGGCGGCGATGGACGCGGCCGTGCCCTACCTGCATGAGCGCCGGCAGTTCGGCCAGCCCATCGGCTCCTTCCAGCTCATGCAGGGCAAGCTCGCCGACATGTATGTGACCATGAACGCCTGCCGCGCCTATGTGTACACGGTCGCACAGGCCTGCGACCGGGGCGACACGACCCGCAAGGACGCCGCCGGGGCCATCCTTTACGCCGCGGAGAAGGCGACCTGGCTGGCGCTGGAGGCGATCCAGTGCCTGGGCGGCATGGGCTATGTCAACGAGAGCCCCGTCGGCCGGGTGCTCCGCGACGCCAAGCTCTACGAGATCGGCGCCGGCACCAGCGAAATCCGCCGCTGGCTCATCGGCCGCGAGCTCATGGAGGAAACGGGGTAGCCCGGCCATGTCCCCCGTACCGTCCGCCCTGGACATCGCGAGCGACCTGATCCGCATGGATACCCGCAACCCGCCCGGACGCGAGGTGGATTGCGCGCATTACCTGGGCGACCTGCTCGCCGGCGCCGGGCTGGAGGTTTCCTATTTCGACTTCGCGCCGGAGCGGACGAGCCTCGTCGCCGTGCTGCGGGGCGAGGGCGGCGGGGTGGACAGGCGGAAGCCGCTCTGCTTCGGCGGGCATATCGACGTGGTGCCGCTCGGCGCGAAGGAATGGTCGGTCGATCCCTTCGGCGCCGAAATCATCGACGACAGGCTCTATGGCCGCGGCTCGACCGACATGAAGTCCGGCGTCGCCGCCTTCGTCCATGCTGCGATGAAGCTCGCGGCCGAGGGAGCGCGGGGGAATGCGGACATCGTGCTCGCGATCTGCGCCGGCGAGGAGACCGGCTGCGAGGGCTCCTCCCATCTGGGCCGGATCGGCGCGGTCGGCGAGGCCGGGGCCATCGTCATCGCCGAGCCGACCGCGAACTACCCGTTTCTCGGCCACAAGGGCGCGCTCTGGCTCAAGGTGGAAAGCGAGGGCGTCACCGCCCACGGCTCGATGCCGGAGCGGGGCGTGAACGCGATCTACAAGGCGGCGCGCGCAATAACGAAGCTGGAGGATTTCGATTTCAACGTGAAGCCGCACGAGCTGCTCGGCCGCTCGACCCTCAATGTCGGCACCGTGGAGGGCGGCCTCAACCTCAACTCCGTGCCGGACCGCGCGGCCTTCACCGTGGACATCCGAACGCTGCCGGAGCAGGACCATGCCCGGATCGTCTCCGGCCTTGAGGGCTATCTCGGCGGGGAGAGCCGGATCGAACGAATCGTCGATGTAGGTGGCGTGCATACCCCGCACAGCCACCCGTGGGTCCGGGAGGTCCATGCGCTGATGGGAACGGTCCTGGACGAGGAAATCGAGCCGCGCGGCGCGCCCTATTTCACCGATGCGTCCGCGCTGACGCCCGCCTGCGGGCATCCGCCGACCGTGATCCTGGGACCCGGCGAGATGCACATGGCCCACCAGACCGACGAATACTGCCCCGTGGCTCACATCCGGCAGGCGGCCGAAGTGTACGAGGCCCTGGCGCGCCGCTGGCGCGGCTGCTGAGGAGCATCGCGAAAACGGCCGGGCCGGGCGGGGGAGTGTCTGCGATGACCGGCGTTGGTTGGGCCTGTTTCCTTCCGGCGGCGCTGCTGTGGCTTCCCGCCGGCGTTGCGGCGGCGCTGCTGGCGGGGATATTTCCGCTGCCGGTCGATGCCGGGCAATGGTGGGTGGCGGTCGCCGCCATCCCTTGCGGCCTGCCGCTGGCCGGGGCCTGGCTTGCGCTTCGCCGCGCCGGATGGCGGGGGACGGCATGGGCGGTCGCCGCGCCGCTCGGCGCGCTCACGGCGCCGGCCGCGCTCGCCGGCAGCGTGTCGGGGCCCTGGAGCATGGCCTGCTACGCGGTTCTTCTCAGCCTGCCGGCCTGGTCGGCGTATGGAGCCCTGCGCCGTCTGTCTGCAGTCCGGCCGGACGGTTGCGAGGAACGGAAATTTGCGATCAAAAATGTACGCAATAATTGTTGACCGGCGCCCATGCCGCCTCGCATAGTGGCCCATGACCGGCCGCCAGTTCATCGCGAGGGTGCGCAGATGGGCCAGAAGCCGGAATCTGGAGGCGCGTTTCGTAGCGTCCGAAGGCGCAGGCTCGCATGGAACGCTTTATGCGGGCGAGCGGAGAACGACGGTCAAGGACCGAAGGAAGGAAATCGGCAGGGGATTGCTCAACAAGATGCTCGCCGATCTCGGAATCGACCGGGACGACTTCTAGCGACGGCGGGACGGAAACATCCCTGACCCGGAGGACTGGACACATGCCCGACACATACAACTATCCCGCCGAGGTCGAACGCGACGAGGACGGCCGGCATGTCGTGACATTCCCGGATTTCAACTGGGGCGCAACCGATGGCGCGACCCGCGGCGAGGCGCTGGCAGAGGCCAGGGACCTGTTGCGCGAACTGATTGCGACAACGATTCGCGAAGGCAGGGACCTTCCTGCGCCCTCGCGGCCCGGCAAGCGGCGGCCTCTCATCGTTCCGCCGGTGCAGATCGCTCTGAAAGCGGCTCTTTACGAAGCCTGGCGTCAGGCCGGCATGTCGCAGCGCCGGCTCGCCCGCGAACTCGACATCGCCGAGAGCGAGGTTCGGCGCATGCTCGATCCGGAGCACGGCACCAGGGCCGCAACGATGGACCGGGCGCTCCGCCGGCTGGGCAAGCGCATCACCGTGTCCGTCGGCGAGGCGGCCTGACCCGCCATTGCGGCGATTGACCGCCCGTGAAACGCCGCTACGCTGATCCCGGCCTGCGATCATCAAGGGGAGGACGCCGCTCATGCAGACCCGCGCCGCCGTAGCCCTGGAAGCCGGCAAGCCGCTCAGCATCGAAACCGTGGAACTCGACGGCCCGCGCGAGGGCGAGATCCTGGTCGAGATCAGGGCGACCGGCGTCTGCCACACCGATGCCTACACGCTCTCCGGCGCCGACCCGGAGGGCCTCTTCCCGGCCGTTCTGGGCCATGAGGGAGCCGGCGTGGTCGTCGACACCGGCCCCGGCGTGACCACGCTCAAGCCCGGCGACCATGTGATCCCGCTCTACACGCCGGAATGCCGCAACTGCAAGTTCTGCCTCTCCGGCAAGACCAATCTCTGCGTCGCGATCCGCGAGACCCAGGGCCAGGGCCTGATGCCGGACGGCACCAGCCGCTTCTCCATCGGCGGCGACAGGCTGTTCCACTATATGGGCACCTCGACCTTCTCCAACCACACGGTGATGCCGGAGATCGCCGCGGCGAAGATCCGCGAGGACGCGCCGTTCGACAAGGTCTGCCTGATCGGCTGCGGCGTCACCACTGGCCTCGGCGCGGTGCTCAACACGGCCAAGGTCGAGCCGGGCGCCAATGTCGTGGTGTTCGGCCTCGGCGGCGTCGGCCTCTCCGTCATCCAGGGCGCGCGCCTCGCCGGCGCCAACATGATCGTCGGCGTCGACATCAACCCCGCCAAGGCCCCGCGCGCCGAGCGCTTCGGCATGACCCACTTCGTCAACCCGAAGGAGGTCGAGGGCGACCTCGTGCCCTATCTCGTCGATCTCACCGGCGGCGGCGCGGACTATTCCTTCGAGTGCATCGGCCTTGTGGAGACCATGCGCCAGGCGCTGGAATGCGCCCATCGCGGCTGGGGCGAAAGCATCATCATCGGCGTCGCCGGTTCGGGCCAGGAGATTTCCACCCGGCCCTTCCAGCTTGTCACCGGGCGGGTCTGGCGCGGCACCGCCTTCGGCGGCTTCAAGGGCCGGCGCGACGTGCCGAAGATCGTCGACTGGTACATGGACGGCAAGATCGAGATCGACGACATGGTGACCCACACCATGGGCCTCGATGCGATCAACGACGCCTTCGACCTGATGCACGAGGGCAAGTCGATCCGCAGCGTCATCCGCTTCTGATCCGCGGGGCGGAGGGCAGAGGGCGATGAAAACGCTGCTGCTGCTCCGCCATTCCAAGGCCGGCGTCGGCGCGCCCGACCGGGACCGGAGGCTGACCGGCCGCGGCCGCCGGCAGGCCGCCGCCGCCGGGCGTTACCTCGCCGCCGAGGGCCTGCAGCCGGACCTCGTCATCTGCTCGGATGCAAGGCGCACGCGCGAGACGCTCGACGGCCTCGCGCTGGGGGAAGGAACGACTGTGCAGTTCACGCCCGACCTCTATGACGGCCATGTGCCGGAACTGCTGGCCCTCGTCCGCGGGATCGAAGATGGCCGGGTCTCACGGGTGCTGGTGGTCGGCCACAACCCGACGATCTCGGACGCCGGACGGTATCTCGCGCGCGAAGGCGATCCGGCCTCGCTCTCGCGCCTGGCGCTGGGCATGCCGACCTCGGGGCTCGCCGTGCTGAAATTCGAGGCCGCGGACTGGGGCGCGGTCGGCGCGGGCGCGCTCACCCGGCTGCTCCGGCCCGCCGACTACCCCGAGGCGGACTGAAGCCGCGGATTACCGCGCAGCTTTCCGCAAGGCGGCCACTATCGCGCCTGCCGGAAAGGCTCTAAGGTCGCTGTCGCTGTAAACCGAGGGAGGCTCTACATGCTCATCCGCACCGCACTCACCGGCCTTGCGGCGGCGGCGCTGGCCGTAGCGGGGATTTTGCCCGCTTCATCGGCGCCGGAACCCGTCAAGATCCGCATCGCATCCGACCACACGCCGCCGCCGCATCCGGCCGCGCTGGCGGAGATCCTGTTCCAGGAACGCCTCGCCGAGGAAATTCCCGGCTCCGAGGTCCTGCTGTTCCCCTCCAAGGCGCTCTATTCGGTGCCGGAGGCGGTCGAGGCCATGACCGAAGGCAATCTGGAGATGACCTGGGGCCAGTTCGGCAAGACGGCCCAGATCGATCCCTTCATGGCCGTGGTGGTGGGCCCGATGCTGCTGACCACGCCGGGCGCCATCGACGCGATCGACGGCTTCGACACCTACGCCATGCTGGTGAAGCGCTTCGAAGAGCTGCATGACATCAAGATCTTCGGCTCCGCCCATCTCAGCTTCTACATGGGCGCGGGCTCCGGTTCCCGCCTGCTCAAGCCGGAGGATTTCGCCGGGCGCAAGATCCGCTCCATGAGCCCGGTCGAGAACGCCGCGCTGTCGGCCTGGGGCGCGAACCCCACCACGATGGCCTTCGGCGACGTGCCGCCGGCGCTCGAGACCGGCGTCATCGACGGCCTGCTGACCAGCCTCGGCGGCTTCAACGTCGTCAAGGACCAGGCGCCCTTCTTCACCGTCGCCGGCATCAACGGCATCGTCGGCGACTATTACTGGATCGGCGCCAGCATGAGCTGGTGGAACTCGCTCGACGCGGAGCAGCAGGCGATCATCGAGAGGCTGATCGTGGAGGAGATGCTGCCGTTTGCGAAGAAGGCGAACTGGTGCAACGACAAGCGCATGATCGACAAATACGGCACCGAGGACCCCTCCAAGCCCGGCATCTACATCATGACCGCCGAGGAGGCGGGCGTGCTGGCCGACGCGCTCGGGTCCGGCACCGCCGACCACATCAAGAAGAGCACCCCGGCCGACGCCGACGAGTGGGTGGACAGGTTCGCCGAGGAGGCGAAGATGGCGGTCGCGGCCAACCCGATGGGGTCGCACTGGCTCGAGGACACCGACTGCTCCGAGATCGAGCCCTGGTTCGAGCGCTTCGCCAAGAAGAAGAAATAACCGTGCCGTCGTTGCGGGGGGTCCCTGAGGCCCCCCGCTGCTTCCTTACCCGCATGAACCGAAGGCGGCCCGGATGACCGGCAGTTCTACCGACATGCCCGAACCTGTCGGCATCGACCTCGCCATCGACCGCGCCTACCGCGCCCTGCATTTCCTGCTCGACAAGGTCGTGGCCCGCATCGCCGCCATCATCCTGCTCAGCGGCACGCTGCTCGCCTGCATCGAGATCGTGCGCCGCTACATTCTGGGCGTGGTGTTCGACTGGGGGCAGGACGCCGTCACCTATGTCTCCATCGCGGCGGTCTTCATCTATTTCGCCGTCACGCAGGCCTCGCGCTCGCATCTTGCCGTGCTGGCGCTGCTGGACCTGCTGCGCAGCCGCGGCTATGTCCGCACCGTGCTGACGATCCGGGTATTCGTGTCCGGCATCTCGCTCACCCTGTTCACGGCGCTGGCCTGGTGGGGCCTGCCGGCGGTGGAGCGCGCCGAGAAGCTCGGGCGCACCACCCAGAGCATGGTGATCCTGATCTGGCCGTTCCAGGCCTGCCTGGTCATCGCGTTTGCGCTGATGGCTGTCGTCACCCTTTTCCACCTCTACCAGGACGTGCAGGCGCTGCGCGGCAAGACCGTGTTCCCCTGGGCGCCGGTCGAGGAAGGGATCGAGATCTGACATGGGCGCGCTCGGCACCGGCCTGATCGCCCTTCTGGCCATCGGCGCCCCCATCGGCGTTGCGCTCGGCGGGGCGGCCGTCGCCTTCATCCTCTACGACCCGGTGCTGTCGGCGAACACCGCGTTTCGCGCCTTCTTCAGCTTCGTCAACAAATACACCCTCATGGCGATCCCGTTCTTCATCTATGCGGGCTTCCTCATGGAGCGCACGGGGCTGATCTCCAAGCTGTTCAAGTTCGCCGACGCCATTATCGGCTGGCTGCCGGGCGGCTTCGCCTACGCCACCCTGATCGCGGCCGTGCTGTTCGGCGCGATTTCCGGCTCCAGCACCGCCATGGCGGCGGCGATGGGCGTCATCGCCTATCCGGAGATGATCCGGCGCGGCTATCCGGTCTGGATGGCGGCGGGCGTGATCGCCTGCGGCGGCGGCATCGCCATCCTGATCCCGCCTTCGATCACGCTCATCCTGTTCGGCATCATCACCGAGGAGTCCATCGTCAAGCTGTTCTTCGCGGGCTTCGTGCCCGGCATCCTGCTGGCGATCTCGGATGCGGTCATCATCGTCTTCATCGCCTGGAGGCTGAAGCTGCCCGCGGGCGAGTTCAGCCTGGGCAACCTCTGGCATTCCACCATTGAGGCGCTGCCGGCGATCCTGATGCCGGTCTTCGTGCTGGGCGGCCTCTATGGCGGCGTGTTCACGCCGACGGAGGCGGGCGCGGCATCCTGCGCCTATGCGCTGATCTACGGCCTGGCGGCCCGGCGGGGCGCGTTCCTGCGCGAGCTGCTGCCGACGACCATGCGCGCGGCCAACCTCACCGCCATCGTCTTCTTCCTGCTGGGCTGCGTCGGCGTCTTCCAGTTCCTGCTCGCCAACAAGGGCTGGCCGCAGGAGGTCGCCACCTGGGTGGGCGCGCAGGGCCTCTCGGCCATGGGCTTCCTCATCGTGCTGCTGGCCGTGCTGCTGGTCCTGTCCATGTTCCTGACGGGCGTGGCGATCCTGGCGCTGACAGTGCCGATCATCTACCCGGTCTCGCTGACGCTCGGCATAGACCCGATCCATCTCGGCATATTGTTCGCGCTGGCGGTGGAGATGGGCGGCGTGATCCCGCCGGTCGGCCTCAACCTGTTCGCTGTGAGCGGCACGACCGGGGTGCCGGTGACAAGGGTGATGAAGGGCGCGATCCCGTTCCTGTGTACGGACGGCATCGTGCTGGTCCTCGTGCTGCTCTTCCCCATCCTCGCCCTCTGGCTCCCCAACTCCATGGTCCAGTCGGTGTTCAACTAGGGCGCTGGCCGGGGCCGCGGAGAAACACGGCGCTGCGTCCCGAACCGCAGCACGACAAGCCTGGGAGCGACTGCCCTGCAGAACTGGCCGGATGTTGTCCGGTCCAATCCGACCGTTGAATGAAATGGAGTTTCCATATAAGGTGGATCGTCCTCATGCTCCGTGGAAGACCCGGGAACGGGAAGATAGCCGCATGGATTGGCTGAACGCAGATACTCTCCAACTGGCCGGCATTGTCGGCATCATCGCATTCTTGTGGTCTCTGCATCGGGATGTGCGCAGCCTGTCGGAGCGCGTGGCGCGCCTGGAAGGCGCCTTTGAAGGCCTGCGTGACGCCATGGGGCGTCTTGAGGACAGAATGACCGGAGTCGAGAGTCGGCAGGGACAAAAGACGTAACCGGATCGAATCGCTCCCTGTCCGGCTGCGCAGGAGGACCGCCGAGTGTCCAAGTCCGGGACTGAAACCCCCGCCACGCACCACGCCCCCGTCGTGCGCCGCCCGGCGGACCATCCGGGGCGCCGGGGGCGGTTCGCCAATGTGACGCGGATGGTGTTCCACCCGACGCCGGAGCGGCCGAACACGCCCAATGCCGGCCTCGTCACCTATGAGCCGGGCGCGGGCTTCCCGTTGCACAGGCACGATTTCGCCCAGCTCTGGTATGTGGCGGAAGGCGAGTGCCGCTTCGGCGACCGGACGCTCAGGGCCGGCGACATGGTCTATATGGAAGACCCGCATTTCGAGCACGAAATGCACACGGAGACGGGCTGCACCATCGTCTTTATGCAATATCCCGGCCCCACCACAGGCGCGCGGCCCATCTATGAAGGCCGCTTCGACGGCAGGGAAGCCGCGGAGGGCGTGCAGCCGGACCTGGAGCGGTAGCGCCGCCTTCCGTCAGTCCGTCTCGACCGGGTCGCCCGCGCCTGCCCCCCGCGCGCGCGATTCGGCGCTTTCCGGCACACGGGTCCGGGCGGCCCGTCGGGCGAGGCGGGCGTAGACTTCGCTGTCCACCGGGATGCCGCCATCGAGGCGCGGCAGGTCGGGCGGCGTTGCGTCGTCGCCGGCCTTCGCGATCCGGACGGTCTCGGCAAGAGCCATGCCTTCGAGCGCGCGGCAGGACTCGTCGGCGGATTGCGGACCGATCCCGATTGCCGGCGTCCGCGCCCCGACCGATACGGCCAGCCGCGCGCCGCACACGCCGGCGACGCCGGCCAGGAACGGCGCCGCCAGCAGCGGCCGGCGGACCCCGGCGAGCACCAGCGCGCCGCCGCTTGCGAACGGCAGCGGCCCGTCCGCCCGGTCGGCCAGGGTGATGCCGGCGAGCAGCCCGTCCATCTCCCCCGATTCCGCGCGCCAGACAGCGCCTTCGGGGACCGGGAAGCAACGCCGCCAGTCCGCCGCCGACAGGTGTTCGAGCGCGCCCGCCAGCGCCGCGAGGCCGGCGAGGCCCCGCGCCTCCAGCCAGCGCGCCGCCCGCCCGGCCTCCTCGGCCACGCCCCAGGGCAGGCCCGCGCCGCGCGCCGCCCCGGCCGCCAGCGCCCGGACCTCGTTCAGCGAGCAGAGCATCGCGTCAGCCATCGGGACGGGGATAGATCCAGTCGTCCGGCGGCCCGGCCTGCAACTCGTCCGGGTAGGGCGCGTGGCGGAACATGTTGATGCGCAGCCAGCGGTCCGACTTCGGATCGAAGTGCGTCGCGCCGAAAAACGCCAGCTTGCAGCGCAGCAGGTCGAGCGGCAGCAGACCGGCGCCCACCAGATTGTCGCGAATATGGCCGTACGGCCCAAGGTCCGGGTCCGAGAGCCGGCGGACGGTGTGGCGGTGTTCCGGATGGCGCAGCAGGAAATCGGCGAGCGTCTCGTCCTCGGCCGCCTTGCCGAGATCGGCATGGCACGCGGCGATGTCCCGGCCGGTCGCCAGCGGCAGCTCCAGCTCCGCGCCCGGCTCTTCCCACCGTTCGCCCAGCCGCGGCTCCAGCTTGTTCGCCGAGACGTACCAGAAGCGCGCCTGCGCCTCCGGCCTCGCATAGTCCGGCTCCAGCGCCCAGCCATACTCCTCTTCGATAAGGTCCCGCAGGTCCCGGACACGGCCGGAGAGGCCGGCCGGCAGTATTTCCGTCTCTTCGACGGCCATGCGGTCTGCAAGGTCGTCCACGATGCCGCCATGGGGTTCGATGAGCAGGGACACGGCGAGTTCCTGACCTTCCAGCGACAGGTGCTCCGCCGCCCAGTCCCGGATCCGGGCCCAGGGCGCGGCCGCCTCCGCGCCGAGCCCGGCGGCAAAGGCGTCGAGACGGCCCAGATCATCCGACAGCCGGGCGATTTTCGCCGCCTGCACCGGCTCGGCCACGGTCCAGCCGGCGGCATCCGCGCGCGCACGGGCGATCCACTGGCGGAATTCGCGCCGGGTTTCCGCGGACGCCGTCTCCTGCGCGCAGACCCGTGCCAGCGCCAGTTCGCGGCATTCGACCCAGCGGGCGAACAGGGCGGGATGGTTGACGATGAACGGGCCGAGGCCGAGGCCGGTGGAGTTGCCGATGCCGAGCCGGCGCCGGAGCGCCCGGTCGAGCGGCGCGGCGCGGGCGCCGCCCCCGGCCCGCGCCATGTGATCGACGAGATCGGCGACGAACTGCCGGATCATCCAGACCGTCAGCATTTCCATGCGGAAAGGGCCGCCGAAACCGGCGCGGCCGGCATAGCGATCGCGGTCCGCAATGCCGAACTTGCCGTTGCCGTAAACCGCTGTCGTCCGCATGACATAGCCGGTCTCGTCGAGACGCGCCGCCGCCGGCTGCCGCCCGGCCGCCAGGCAGTCCACGACATGGTCGTACAGCCGGCCGCTCCTGTTGGCGCGGGAGAGGATCAGGTCGGTGTGGCGGTAGCGTCCGGCCTCCTGCTTCGGCGCGTTGGCGCGCAAACGGTCGAGTTCGCTGTCATCCGGTATGCCGTCATACAGAACGAAGGTGGCGTCCCAGGCTTCGGCGATCACCCGGTCGGTGCGCATCGCCGGGTCGAGGTCGTGCGCGAAACAGACCAGCGAATAGTCCCGCTCCGGTCCCCGCGCGGCATAGACCGCCGCGCCGACGCCACCGTCTCCGATCTCCCAGCGCTCATAGCCGAAGCGGTATCCGCCGGCCGCCACCTGGCGCAGCGTCGCTCTGAGGAAGCTCAGCCGCGTCTGGTGGAACGCGCCGAGGCGGGCAAGGCGCATGACCGTTTCCGGCGCCCGCAGCCAGAGGCCGCGCCCCGCCCGGCCGTCTTCGGCCGGGCCGAGGTCTCCGGGCCCGCCCGGATCGGGCAACGGCGCATTCCCGTCTTCCTGCGCGCCCGCCGGCCGATCTCTCCCTTCCGTCATGCCCGGACTTGTTCCGGGCATCCATGCGGCCGCTTGGCCGGATGGACACGGTTGAGGGAGATGCCCGGAACAAGTCCGGGCATGACGAGAAGAAGACATGAGTCTGAAGTCGATGCCGTTGGTATTAAGTCGCCCTCCCGATAATCGAGAATAGCGTCGGCAATCGATTCGAGGAGTCGGGCCCGGCCGTCGATTTTCCGTCAGACGTGAAAACTCTCGCCGCAGCCGCAGGTGCCCTTGGCGTTGGGGTTTTCGAAGGTGAAGCCGGATTCGAAGATGCCTTCGCGGTAGTCCATCACCGAGCCGATCAGGAACATGACCGCGGTCGGGTCGATCAGCACGGTCACGCCGTTCGACTCGATGGCCTCCTCGTAGGGCTTGCGCTCCTTGGCGTATTCGACGGAGTAGGAGAGGCCGGAGCAGCCGCGCGTGCGCACGCCGACGCGCAGGCCGACCGCCGGCTCTTCCGACAGCGACATGAGGTGGCGCACCCGCTCGGCGGCGGCGTCCGTCATCCGGATCATCGGCTCTGGCATGTCCGCCTCCTTCTCCTCACCACATGTCGAGCGCGAGGCGGGCCTCCTCGCTCATGCGCTCCATCGTCCAGGCCGGCTCCCACACCAGCCGGACCTCGACCTCGCCGACGCCCTGCACGCCCGCCACGGCCTCGGCCACCATGCCCGGCATCTCGCCGGCGACCGGGCAGCCGGGCGCGGTCAGGCTCATCTCGACGCGCACCGAGCCGTCTTCGGCCTGCTCAAGATCGTAAATGAGGCCGAGTTCGTAAATGTCCACCGGAATCTCGGGGTCGTACACGGTCTTGAGCGCCGCGATCAGGTTGCCGTGCGGCGCGATCGGCGAGCCCGGCTCCAGCGGCGTTCCCGCCTCGGCGCGGAACTCCTGCAGCGGCTCGCCGCCCATCCACTGTTCGAAGGGCATCGTCCCTTCCATCGTTCTCCGTCCCGTCCCCGCCTATTCCGTTGTCGCCGTCGCCTTGCCGTCGAGCGCGGCCGCGAAAGTATGCCACGGCAAGGTCGCGCATTTTACCCGCATCGGGAACTGGCGCACACCCGCCATGACCTGGAGCCTGTCCGCCTCGTCCTCGAACTCCTCCGGCACGTCCAGCGGGTCGAACGCCTCGTCCGTGCAGACGGCGTGGAACACGTCGAACAGCCGGCGGGCCTCCGCCTCGCTGCGCCCCTTCAGCAGCTCGGTCATCATCGAGGCGGACGCGGTCGAGATCGCGCAGCCGCGTCCCTGGAAGGCCACGTCGCCGAGCCCGCCCGCCCCGTCCAGCTTGACGAAGACATGCACCCGGTCGCCGCAGAGCGGGTTGTCGCCCTTCGCCTCGCCGTCGGCGTCCTCGATGCGGCGGAAATTGCGCGGGTTGCGCCCGTGGTCGAGGATCACCTCCTGGTAGAGCTCGCGCAGCTCGTTCATCGCCCGAAGATCTCCGCGACCTCGTCCAGCGCCTCGACCAGCCGGTCCACCTCGCTCTTCATGTTGTAGAGCCCGAAGGAGGCCCTGGCCGTCGCGCCGACATCGAAGCGCTCCATGACGGGGAAGGCGCAGTGATGGCCGGCGCGCACCGCCACGCCCGCCCGGTCGATGATGGTGCCGATGTCGTGGGGGTGGGCCTGGTCCATGGTGAAGGAGACGATGGCGCCCCGCTCGCGCGCATGGCCGACGATGCGCACGCCCGGCACGGCGGCAAGGCGCTCGCGGGCATATTCGGCGACATCCGTCTCATGCGCCAGGATCGCGTCGCGCCCGACGGCCTCGATATAGTCGAGCGCCGCGCCCAGCCCCACCGCCTCGACGATGGCGGGCGTGCCGGCCTCGAATTTGTGCGGCGCGGCCTTGAAGGTGCTCTTCTCGAAGGTGACATGCGCGATCATCTCGCCGCCGCCCTGGTAGGGGGGCATGGCGTCGAGCAGCGCCTTGCGGCCCCAGAGCGCGCCGATGCCGGTCGGCCCGTAGGTCTTGTGCCCGGAGAAGCAGTAGAAATCGACGCCGAGCGCCTGCACGTCGACGGCCATGTGCGGCGCGGCCTGGCAGCCGTCCACCATGAACAGCGCGCCCTTGTCATGCGCCATCCGCGCCATCTCCCTTATCGGCAGCACGGTGCCGATGGAGTTGGAGACATGCGTGACCGAGACGAGCTTCGCCCGGCCGTCCGCCAGCAGGCCGGCATAGGCGTCGAGATCGACCTCGCCCGCATCGTCCACGGGAATGACCGCAAGCTCCGCCCCCGTCTCGTCGCGCAGCAATTGCCAGGGCACGATGTTGGAATGGTGCTCCAGGGTCGAGATCACGATCCGGTCGCCCGGCCCGACATTCGCCCGGCCCCAGGTCGCGGCCACGAGGTTGAGGGCTTCCGTGGCGCCCCGCGTCCAGACGATTTCGTCGGCTTCCGGCGCATTGATGAAGCGCGCCACCGTCTCCCGCGCCGCCTCGAACTGGTCCGTGCAGGCCTGGGAGAGGAAATGCACGCCGCGATGGACGTTGGAGTAGGTCTCCTCCATCACCTCGGTCATCGCGCGGATGACCTGGCGCGGCTTCTGGGCGCTCGCGCCCGTGTCCAGATAGACCAGCGGCTTGCCGAACACCTCGCGCGCGAGGATCGGGAAGTCCCGGCGGATCGCCAGCACATCGTAATTCGGCCTGAGGGTCGGGGTGCTGTCCGGGCTCATGCGCCGGCCTCCAGAAATCCGTCTATCCGTTCTTCGACCGCCGTGCGCAGCGCGCCTTCGGGCGTGTCTTCCAGTATTTCCGACAGGAAAGCGCGCACCAGCAGCCCGCGGGCCGCGTCGGCGGGAATGCCGCGCGAGCGCAGGTAGAAGAGCGCGTCGCCGTCTATGTCGCCGGCGGTTGCGCCGTGGCTGCACTGCACGTCGTCGGCATAGATTTCCAGCACCGGCTTGGCGTCGATCTCCGCCCGGCCGGAAAGCAGCAGCGCGCGGTTGAGCTGGTGGCCGTCCGTTTTCTGCGCGCCCTCGGCGACGATGATATGGCCCTGGAAGACGCCGCGCGCCTGCCCGCCGATCGCGCCCTTGTACACCTGCCGGCTGGTCGCGCCCGGCGCGCGGTGCTCGATGCGGCTCGTGTGGTCCGCAAGCTGCCGGCCGGAGACGGCGTAGGCTCCCCTGAGCGAGAGTTCCGCGCCTTCTCCCGGGATGTCCGCCTCGATCTGGTTGCGCGAGAGCCGCGCGCCGAAGGTGAAGACCGTGCTCTCCAGCACCGCGTCCCGGCCCAGCCGCGCGGGAACGAACCAGAGATGGTGCGCCTCCGCACCTTCCTCCTGCAGCTTGGTGTGGCGGAGCCGCCCGCCGTCCTGCACCTCGATCTCCGTGACGCCGTTGACGAAATAAGCGCCGCTTCCCAGCCCGACATGCCGCTCGACGACATGCGCCGCGCCGCCCGGCTCGACGGTGATCCGGTTGCGCGATTGCGCCACCGGGCCGGTGGGACCCGGCACGGTCGCATGGACGATCTCGATGGGCTCGTCCCGAACGTCGCCGATAGTCAGCGCGTAGCCGTCGCCCGCCATGGCGGCGTTGAGCGCGACCAGCGGCTCTTCCTCCGCGCCCGCCCGGCCGTTCGGCCCGCCCCAGCGGCCGACCGGAACGGTCGTGAGGTCCTCGCGCAGGAAGCCGTTCACCAGCACGATGCGCGGCCCGTCGCCGAGGAAGGGCACGGCGGCCTCCATGTCGGGCGCTGCCGGCCGGAAGCGCTGGCGCGCAAGCGGGCGCAGGCTCGTATATTTCCACGCCTCGACCCGGTTGGTCGGGAAGCCCCTGGCGGCGAAGGCCTCGAAGGCGGCCCCGCGCTCGCCCGGCAGCGAGGCGCGGATGCTCTCGAACGCCTCGCGGTAGGCCTCTACGCCCGGTAACGAGACCTGGGGCGTCATGCCGCCTCGCCCATGATTTCGCCGTAGCCTTTTTCTTCCAGTTCCAGCGCAAGCTCGCTGCCGCCGGAACGGAGGATCCTGCCCTTGGCCAGCACATGCACCCGGTCGGGCACGATATGGTCCAGCAGGCGCTGGTAATGGGTGATGATGAGCATGGCCCGGTCCGGCGAGCGGAGCGCGTTCACCCCTTCCGCGACGACCTTGAGCGCGTCGATGTCGAGGCCGCTGTCGGTCTCGTCGAGAATCGCAAGGCGCGGCTCCAGAATCGCAAGCTGGAGCATTTCGTTGCGCTTCTTCTCGCCGCCGGAGAAACCGACATTCAGCGCGCGCTTCAGCATGTCGTCGCCGATGCCGAGCGCACGCGCCTTCTGGCGGACGACGCGCAGGAACTGCATGGCGTCGAGCTCGTTCTCGCCCCGGCCGCGCCGGAGCGCGTTCAGCGCCGTGCGCAGGAAGGTCATGGTGCCCACGCCCGGAATCTCGACCGGATACTGGAAGGCGAGGAAGAGGCCGGCCGCCGCGCGCTCCTCCGGCTCCAGCTCCAGCAGGTCCCGGCCGTCATAGAGCACCTCGCCCCGGTCCACCGCATAGCCCTCGCGGCCGGAGAGCACATAGGAAAGCGTGCTCTTGCCGGAGCCGTTCGGCCCCATCACGGCATGCACTTCGCCGGGGCCGACCGAGAGATCGACTCCGTTCAGGATCGCCTGGCCCTCGACCGAGGCGTGGAGATCGCGGATTTCAAGCATCAGCCGACAGATCCTTCGAGCGAGATACCGACAAGCTTCTGGGCCTCGACCGCGAACTCCATCGGCAATTGCTGGAGCACTTCGCGGCAGAACCCGTTGACGATCAGCGACACCGCCTCCTCCTCGCCGATGCCGCGCTGGCGGCAGTAGAAGAGCTGGTCGTCGTCGATCTTGGAGGTGGTGGCCTCGTGCTCGACGCGGGCCGAGCGGTTCTGGCTCTCGATATAGGGGAAGGTGTGCGCCCCGCATTTCGAGCCGATGAGCAGCGAGTCGCACTGGGTGTAGTTCCGCGCGCTCGCCGCGCCGGGCAGCATCTTGACGAGGCCGCGATAGGCGTTGCTCGCGCGGCCCGCCGAAATGCCCTTGGAGATCACGCGCGAGCGCGAGCGGGGGCCCATATGCACCATCTTGGTGCCGGTGTCCGCCTGCTGGTAGTTGTTGGTGATGGCGATGGAATAGAACTCGCCGACCGAGTCCGCGCCGTGCAGCATGCAGCTCGGATATTTCCAGGTGATCGCCGAGCCGGTCTCGACCTGGGTCCAGGAAATCTTCGAGCGCGCGCCGATGCAGGCCCCGCGCTTGGTGACGAAATTGAAGATGCCGCCAACGCCGTTCTCGTCGCCCGGATACCAGTTCTGCACGGTCGAGTACTTGATCTCGGCATCGTCCAGCGCCACCAGCTCGACGACCGCGGCGTGGAGCTGGTGCTCGTCGCGCATCGGCGCGGTGCAGCCCTCCAGGTAGCTCACATAGGAGGAATCCTCGGCGATGATGAGCGTGCGCTCGAACTGCCCGGTATTCGCCGCATTGATGCGGAAATAGGTGGACAGCTCCATCGGGCAGCGCACGCCCTTCGGCACGAACACGAAGGAGCCGTCGGTGAAGACGGCGGAGTTGAGCGTGGCGAAGAAATTGTCCGTGTAGGGGACCACCGAGCCCAGATATTTCCGCACCAGCTCCGGGTGGTTCTGCACCGCCTCGGAGATCGGGCAGAAGATGACGCCGTGCTCCTCCAGCTTCGCCTTGAAGGTGGTGGCGACCGAGACGCTGTCGAACACCGCGTCCACCGCCACGCCCGCCAGCATCTCCTGCTCGCGGAGCGGGATGCCGAGCTTGTCGTAGGTGGCCAGAAGCTCGGGGTCCACCTCGTCGAGCGATTTCGGCCCCTCCTTCTGCTTCGGCGCGGAGTAGTAGTAGGCGTCCTGGTAGTCGATCATCGGGATGCCGAGCTTGGCCCAGTTCGGCTCCGTCATGGTCTGCCAGTGGCGGAAGGCCTCGAGGCGCCATTCCAGCAGCCATTCCGGCTCGTCCTTGATGGCGGAGATGAAACGCACGATGTCCTCGTTCAGCCCCTTGGGGGCCTGCTCGGACTCGATGTCGGTGACGAAGCCGTATTTGTAGCGGTCGCCGAGCGAGCGGACCTGTTCGACGGTTTCGGCGGCAACCCGGCTCATGGGCGCATCTCCTGCGGCTCGAAACGCGAGAAGTCCCGCATCGGGGCCAGCATGTCCGCCAGGGTCACCTCTTCCAACGCATCGCGGACGGCATCGTTGATCCGGTCCCAGGAGCCGCGCAGCAGGCAGGTCGCCTCGATGGCGCAGTCGCCGCCGTCCACGCAGGCGGTCAGCGCCACCGGCCCGTCCACCGCCAGCACGATCTCGGCGACCGAAATGTCTTCCGCCGGCCGGTCGGCCGTGTAGCCGCCGTGCGCGCCCCGGACCGAGGCCACCAGCCCGGCATGGGCCAGCGCCTTCAGCACCTGGGACACGGTGGAGGCGGCGAGGCCCGTCGCCTCGGCGACCTCGCTCGCCGAACGCGGCCGTTCGGGCCGGGACGCCAATTGCCCCAGAACGACGACGGCGTAGTCGTTCATCCGGCTCAGTCTCAGCATCGCCTCAATCCGTAGTCATTCGCTCCAGATTGGAAACTGTACCGGAACGATACGGATTTCAAGCCCCGCGCGCCCTGCGCGACGGAATGCCCGTGCCCTTGTCCTCCGCCGCCGCTATAAGGGCCGGCATGGAACGATCCCCGGCGATTCCGAAGCCCGCCGCCAGCGTGCTCATCCTGCGCGATCGCCCGGACGGCATCGAGGTCTTCATGGTGCTGCGCAGCCCGGAGCTCGACTTTTCCTCGGGCGCGCTGGTCTTTCCGGGCGGCAAGGTCGATCCGGAAGACGCCGAGCCCGCGCTCGCCGCCCGCGCCACCGGCCGCTTCGGCGAGAGGGCGCGGGCGCACCGCATCGCGGCCGTGCGCGAGGCGTTCGAGGAGACGGGCGTGCTGCTGGCGCGGCGCGCGGGGTCCATGCAGCCGCCGGAAGACGCCGGGCGGATCGTGGCGCGCTGGCGGGCGGGCGTGCATGGCGGCAGCGTGCCGTTCCGGGATTTCCTGGAGGCCGAGGACCTCGCCGCCGACACGGCCGCGCTCTGCCATTGCGCGCACTGGATCACGCCCGAGCATTCGGCCCGGCGCTTCGACGTGCATTTCTACCTGGCCGCCCTGCCGCCGGGGCAGGACGGCAGCCATGACGGCTCCGAATCCGTGGACTCGCTCTGGATCCGGCCCGGAACGGCGCTCCGCGACGCGGCCGAGGGGAACCGGCCGATCATGTTCCCGACCCGCGCCATCCTCTCCCGGCTGGCGCGGTCCGGCACCGTGGCGGACGCGCTCAGGCGCGCCGAGGCCGAACCGGTGGAGACGGTGATGACGCGCATCGCCGCCACGCCCGCCGGGCGGGTGCTGCAGATTCCCCGCAGCGCCGGCTATCCGATGTCCGAACTCGCGCTCGACAGCTAGGAAAGGCGTTCGCGAACCCCATGTTCGATCTCAGCGACAGGACCGCGCTGGTCACCGGCGCATCGGGTGGCATCGGCGCCGCGATCGCGCGGGCGCTGGCCGCGCAGGGCGCCCGGGTCGGGCTGTCCGGCACCCGCGAGGCAGCGCTGGAAGCGCTGGCGGGCGAGCTCGACGGCGCGGCCGTGCTGCCCTGCAATCTCGCCGACAGCGCAGCGGCGGACGGGCTGGCCGCGCGGGCGGAGGAGGCGCTCGGGCCCCTCGACATCCTGGTCAGCAATGCGGGCGTCACGCGCGACGGCCTGTTCCTGCGCATGCGCGACGAGGACTGGCAGACCGTGCTGGACATCAACCTGACGGCCGGCTTCCGCCTCGCCCGCGCGGCGCTGCGCGGCATGATGCGCCGCCGCCGCGGGCGCATTATCGCGGTCTCCTCCGTGGTCGGCGTCACCGGCAATCCGGGCCAGGCCAATTACGCGGCTTCCAAGGCCGGCATGATCGGCATGACCAAGGCCGTCGCCGCCGAGGTCGCGGGGCGGGGCGTGACGGTCAACTGCATCGCGCCCGGCTTTGTCGACACCGCCATGACGCAGGAACTGAACGAGAAACAGAAAGCCCAGGCGCTCGACCGCGTCCCGGCCGGGCGCTTCGGCGTTCCGGACGATGTCGCGGCCGCGGCGGTCTTCCTCGCCAGCGACGAAGCCGCCTACATCACCGGGCAGACCTTGCACGTGAACGGCGGCATGGCGATGATATGATGCGGTGCTGGCCCGCTCCGGCGGGCTGTGCTAAGAGCCGGTTCCCCATTTCGAGGCCTTGAGGCCGCAGCGGAAAGCCAACAGGAACAGTCCGAAGGGAAGGGATTGAATGAGCGATATCGCCGATCGCGTGAAAAAAATCGTCGTGGAGCATCTCGGCGTTGACGAGGGCAAGGTCGTGGAGGGTGCGAGTTTCATCGACGATCTGGGCGCGGACAGCCTCGATACGGTCGAACTGGTCATGGCTTTCGAAGAGGAATTCGGCGTCGAGATTCCCGACGATGCCGCGGAAAAGATCGTGACGGTCAAGAACGCGATCGACTACATCAACGAAAACGCCTGACGCGGCCGGGAAGACACGGCATGCGCCGCGTTGTGATTACCGGGATGGGTCTCGTCTCGCCGATGGGAGTCGGCGTCGAACCTTCCTGGAAGAGGCTGGTCGAGGGCGAATCCGGTATCGGACCCATCGAGTCCTTCGATGTTTCGGACCTGCCCTGCCGGATCGCTGCGCACCTGCCGGCGGGACGCCGCGAAGACGGGCGCTGGGACCCGGAGGAGTGGCTGCCGGCCAGCGACCGGCGCAAGCTCGACCCGTTCATCATCTACGGCATGGTGGCGGCCGACCAGGCGGTCGGGGATTCGGGCTGGGAGCCGGAGGACGAGGAGGGCCGGAACCGCACCGGCGTCATGATCGGCTCCGGCATCGGCGGCCTGCAGACCATCCATGACGCCTCGATCCTGCTGCAGGAACGCGGCCCCCGGCGCATCAGCCCCTTCTTTATACCGTCCGCGCTCATCAACCTCGTTTCCGGGCAGGTCTCGATCAGATACGGCTTCAGGGGGCCCAATCATTCGGTGGTCACCGCCTGCGCGACGGCGGCGCACGCCATCGGCGATGCGGCCCGGCTGATCGCGCTGGACGACGCCGATGTCATGGTTGCGGGCGGGGCGGAGGCCGCGATCTGCCGCCTCGGCATTGCCGGTTTCGCCGCCTCGCGGGCGCTTTCGACCCATTTCAACGACGAGCCCGAACGCGCCTCCCGGCCTTGGGACAAGGCGCGCGACGGGTTCGTCATGGGCGAGGGCGCGGGCTGCGTCGTGCTGGAGGAATATGAGCACGCGAAGGCGCGCGGGGCCCGGATCTATGCCGAGATCGTCGGCTACGGCCTTTCCGGCGACGCCCACCACATCACCGCGCCCGCAGCCGACGGCGACGGCGGCTACCGCGCCATGGAAGCGGCGCTGAAGCGGGCCGGCCTCGACCCCGAGAACATCGACTACATCAACGCCCACGGCACCTCGACGCCGCTCGGCGACGAGATCGAACTCGGCGCCGTGAAGCGCCTGTTCGGCGACCATGCCTACCGGCTGTCGATGTCCTCCACCAAGTCCGCCCACGGCCACCTGCTCGGCGCGGCCGGGGCCGTCGAGGCGATCTTCACCGTCAAGGCCTTGCAGTGCGGTGTCGCGCCGCCCACGCTCAACCTCGAAGACCCGTCCGAAGGCTGCGACCTCGATCTCGTTCCCGGCGCGGCGAAGGAACGCAGGATCGACCATGCGCTCTCCAACTCCTTCGGGTTCGGCGGCACCAACACGTCGCTGGTCTTCGCCGGCGTGCACTGATCCCGAATGCGCCGCCGTCGGCTCGTCGGCGTCTTTCTGGCACTGCTGGCGGCTGCGGCCGCCGGATTCGCCTTGCGGGGGTGGCAGGATTTCAACGCGCCCGGCCCGCTCGCCGAGGAACGCCGGGTGATCGTGCCAAGGGGAGCCGGCCTCGCCCGACTGGCTGAGTTGCTCGCCGAAGAGGGGGTGCTGCGCCACCCGCTGGCGTTCCGGGTCTTCGTGACCCTGGACGGCGCCCAGAGCCGGCTGAAGGCGGGCGAATACGACTTTCCCGCGGGCGTCAGCGCGGCATCCGTCCGCGACCTGCTGGTGGCGGGCCGCACGGTCGTGCGCCGTCTGACGGTGCCGGAAGGGCTGACCACGGCCGCGGTGCTGGACCTTGTGCGAAGCGCCGAGGGCCTTTCGGGCGAACCGCCCGAGGCCGGCGAGGGGCGGCTGCTGCCGGAGACCTACCATTACAGCCATGGCGACAGCCGCCCGGACATGGTGGCGCGGATGCAGCGCGCGATGGACGAGGCGCTTGCGAGGCTGTTCCGCGACCGCCGCGCGGGCTCGCCGCTCAGGAGCGAAGCGGAACTGCTGACGCTCGCCTCCATCGTCGAGAAGGAAACGGGCGTTTCGGCGGAACGCGCCGAGATTGCGGGCGTGTTCGTCAACCGCCTGCGGCGCGGCATGCGCCTCCAGACGGACCCGACCGTCATCTACGCGCTGACCGGCGGCCGGCGGGCCCTGGGGCGCCCGCTCACCCGGGCCGACCTCCGGACGGACCATCCCTACAACACCTATCGGGTCCACGGTCTGCCGCCGGGCCCGATCGCCAACCCCGGCCTTGCGGCCCTGGAGGCGGCGGCGCGGCCGGCGGAAACCGACGCGCTCTACTTCGTTGCCGACGGCGCGGGCGGCCATCTGTTCGCCCGCACCATTCGCGAGCACAACCGGAATGTTGCCCGCTACCGCAAGCTGTCGAGGCGGCTGCAATGACCCGGTTGTCCTCCATGACGGGCTTTGCGTCCGCGGGCGGGCCGGACTGGAATTGGGAGGCCCGCTCGGTCAATCATCGCGGAGTCGACCTGCGCCTGCGCCTGCCGCCCGGATGCGACGGGCTGGAGGCGGCGGCCCGCAAGGCGGTGCAGGCCCGGTTCGCGCGCGGCAGCATCGCCCTGGAACTGCGGTTCGAGACGGCACCGGGCGGGCAGCGCTACCGGGTGGACGAGGCGTGGCTCGACGAGTTGGCGAATATGGCAGACAGGCGGGGAGGCGGGGATATTGCGGGCCTGATGGGCCTGCGCGGCGTGATCGAAGCCGTCGATCAGGACCCGGAGGCGCGCGACGAAACGGCGTTGCTCGCAAGCATGGAGGAGGCGCTGGACGGGCTTATGGAGGCGCGGCGCGCGGAAGGACAGGCGCTCGGCGCGGCGCTCGATGGGCTTCTCCTGGCCATGAAGGAGCAGGCCGCGACGGCGCGGGGACTGGCGGCGTCGCAACCGGCGGCGCTCAGGGACCGGCTCGCCGCAGCCGTCGCCGCTCTCGGCGCCGATCTTCCCGAGGAACGCCTGGCCCAGGAAGTGGCGCTGCTTGCCGCCAGGGCGGACGTTCGCGAGGAGCTCGACCGGCTCGACGCGCATCTGGAAGCGGCCGGGGCGCTTCTCGCCTCCGGGGACGCGGTCGGCCGCAAGCTCGACTTCCTCTGCCAGGAAATAAACCGCGAGACGAATACGCTCGGCTCCAAATCGGCGGACCTCGACCTCACCCGCACCGTGCTGGACCTCAAGGCCGCGCTGGAGGCCTTCCGCGAGCAGGCCCGGAACGTCGAATGAAGCCCGCCCGACCCGTAGCGACCCGCGGCCTGATGCTGGTGCTCTCCTCGCCTTCCGGGGCCGGCAAGAGCACGATCAGCCGCGCCGTGCTGGAGCGGGAGGAGAACATAACGCTCTCGGTCAGCCTGACGACGCGCCCGCCCCGCAAGGGCGAGGTGGAAGGCCGCGATTACATTTTCGTGGATGACGCCGCGTTCCAGGCGATGGTCGGGAGGGACGGCTTCCTCGAACATGCCGAGGTCTTCGGGCACCGCTACGGCACCCCGCGCGCGCCCGTCGAAGCGGCGCTCGAGCAGGGGCGCGACATGCTGTTCGATATCGACTGGCAGGGCGCGCAGCAGATTGCCGAGAAGGCCCGGACCGACCTTGTCGGCGTTTTCGTGCTCCCGCCGTCCATCGAGGAGCTGGAGCGGCGCCTGCACGCCCGCGCCCAGGACAGTTCCGAGGTGGTGCGCGCGCGCATGGCCAAGGCGCTCGACGAGGTGAGCCACTATGCCGAATACGATTATGTCGTTATCAACAGCGACCTTGAGACGAGCATCGAAGAGGTCCGCAGCATTCTTCGGGCAGAGCGCCGCAGGCGGACGCGGCAGACGGGCCTGACCGACTTCGTGAACACGCTCAGGGGAGAAAGGCGATGAACGCCGTGCCGAATCCCGCCCCCGGTTTCCGCAAGCGCACGGACCACCGCGTGGACATCGGGCCCGCCGAAGGCCGGGTCGTGGTGACCTTTGCCGGCCGCACCGTGGCCGACAGCCGCCGCGCCCTGCTCATGCGCGAGAGCGGCTATCCGCCGGTCCACTACATCCCGGAGGCCGATCTGGACCCGGACCTGATGCGGCCCAGCGAGCGGACGAGCCACTGCCCCTTCAAGGGCGACGCCCGCTACCGCACGCTCGCGGTGGACGGCCAAATCGCCGAGGATGCGGTCTGGAGCTACCCCGAACCGTATGACGAATGCGCGGCCATCGCCGGCCATGCCGCCTTCTATGTGGGGAAGGTCGACTCCATCGAAGTGCTTCCCTGACGGGCTGCCGGCGCCCCCGGCCCCCCTTCGTCACCCCTGACCCCGATCCGGGGTCCATCCCTGACTCGCGATGCTGCCGTAGCCGGTGAAGAACGGGATCGACCGCCGAAGCTGCCGCCAGAACCAAGGTTGGGCCCCGGCTCGGGGGCCGGGGCGACGGTTGGGTGGCTTCGCTATCGGTTCCGGTCAACGACCGTTGGCATGAATCCGGTAGGGCCGTCGCTCCGGCCTCCGCCTGTCTCCGCTGCCGGCATTTCGTGAAAAATCTCCGGCATTTTCATTTTTTGTTCCCGGCCGGGCTTGACATTTGGCGGTATGGTGTATGATGAAAGTAGAGAGAGGCGGCTTCCGGGGCCGCCTCTCGTCGTTTCTGCAGAAAGCGACCGGCTGGGGGCCGAAAAAACCCCCGGCGTGAGCAAGCGCGAGAGGTGCGTGCGCCGTCTCGCGCGCGCAATCAGG
>JAJDVH010000018.1 GCA_022826185.1 Alphaproteobacteria bacterium | reverse complement strand
GTCGCCCATGGCAAGCCCAGCCGATACGGGGCGATCGAGGCGAGCAGAGTGTCGGGGCTCGCTGCGTGACCGTCATGCGCGCTGTCCGGCGGATCGCAGTCCACGGGAGCCGGCAGGCTGCATGCCCGGAGCGCTCGCTTGACCGAAAGCAAAGTCTTCCTGCGTCCGCACTCTGGATCGGGGATCGAAAGTATCATTCGGTGATTTTCCCCTATGCGCGGTTCAACAGGATGAAGCCGTCCCTGCGCCCGCCATGTCGGGCAAGAGCGAGACCGGCACGGATGGCCCCGCGGCCGGGATCGAAAGCCGGCGGCCCCGCAGCGAAGGAACATGCCTCTCGCCCGGAGGCGCCGCGGCGGGCGTTTGCAGGAGTTCCGATGGGATTGCGGCCGTTTCCGCCCGCGCAAGGCCGGCGCGATCAGGAAATCGGCCAGTAACGGCGACCACATGTCCCGGCTGGAAATGGCCGGCCCGGGGACCGGAAAGGGCGAGCCGCCTATGAGGTGGTTGCGCGCATGAAGAGGCGCAGGGCGCAGATTATGCAGGCTGTTTCGACAGTCCGCATCAGCCTCAACTCCTCCCTCTTTCCGAAAGCGGCGGTCCCCAGGGCGAGCGCCTTTCAGGACCTGCGGGCAAGGATGGCATCAGCCGTCCGCGCTGCCAGCGCCATGAGCGTCAGGGTTGGATTCTGCGTTCCCACGGTTACGTGCGACCCGCAGCCGACAAGGTACAGATTGTCGTGGTCCCAGCTCTTCTGGTTTGCATCGACCACGCTGACGGCTGCGTCGTTTCCCATGGCATGGGTTCCGCACAGGTGGCCCGATCCCTGATAGTTGTATGTCACGCCGTTGTATGTGAATCGCTGCATGTCCTCGTTCCCGACGCCGAAGAACCGGGTCTCGGCGGCGATACCCATATTGTCCATGACGGTCCCGGCGGCTTCCCTGGCGGACTCGAACCCTTTGCCCGAATAGTCGTCCAGCCTGTAACGGACTTGCGGTCGGGGAATGCCGAGATTGTCCTGGTATCGCGTCGAAAGAAGGATGCGGTTGTCGGGATCGGGAAGCTGCTCGACGAGGAAGCCGATGCGGAACTGTCGCGTCAGCACGGCGTTCACCTTCGCAAGCAGCCTCGACCCCAGATAGCGTTCCTCCGACGGGTTGATCCCGCTGGCGTTTGCGCCATCGATGAAATCACTCGTGCTCGTGAAGGGGTCCCCTGTCGGCCAATTCCAGCCTTCATTGCCGATTTCCATCCGCCATGCGGCCCGGCCGGAGCGGAACGCCCCGTCCCGAAGGTTCTCGATGCCGGCCGTGGAGATCGGTCCCCGGTAGCCGTAGAGGGGCTCGCCGTCCATGGGACCAAGGCCCCATGCGAGGAACATCGGGTGGTCCATCAGGTTGCGCCCGACCTGCCCGCTGGAGTTCGCCGCAGTGCGGTCCTTCCACGGAGACATCAGCAGCAATTTCGCGTTCTCGATGGCGTTCGCCGCCAGCACGTAGATCGTGTCTTCGGTGCCGAGCGTCCCCTCGTTCGTGACCCCTGTCGAGGCCGGCACCGATATGTCCTCATATTGCTTGTAGTGGATCGAGCTCACCTTGCCGCTCGCACCGATATTGACCCGGTCGACGACGGTCTTTTCCATGAACCGGACCTTCCCGGTGTCGAGCGCCAGGGCGAGCGTCACGGTCGGGTCGTATTTCGCTTGAATCGGACATAGCGGCGTGCAGTTCGTATTGCCGTGACAGGCCCGCCTCCCGGCGTAGGGCCGCGAGTTCCGTCCCGCCGGCGTTCCGCTCACCCGGGCCCCCTCGGTATTGTCTGCGGTAAGCGCCTTGCCGTTGACGGCCGCGGCAAGAGCCCGATCCACCAGGGACTTGTCGAGCGCCGGCATCGGGTATTCGTAATCGTCAGGGAACCAGGCATCGGTATGGTCGCGCTGCTCGCCTGCATCCGCCGACACCCCGATCCGCGCTTCGGCGCGCGCATAGTACGGTGCCATCGCTGCGGCCGTGATGGCACTCGGCCAGTTCTTCCCCACGCCATGACGGTCATGCAGCCGGAAGTCCGCATCCGCCATCCGCAGGCAGGTTCCCATCCAGTGGTTCCCGGTCCCTCCCGCGACCCGTTCCCAGGTGCTCGCGAAGGGGCTGCTCATGTAGTCGGGTTCGGTATCGGTGTCGTATGTCAGATAAGTTCGCGCATTGCGCTCGTCCCGGCTCATGGCGGGGTCGGTCGTCACGACGACGTCCTGGACGGTTGCCCGCCCCGCATTGACCATGGCCGCTGCACCGGCAAGGCTCAGGCTTGCATTGTCGTCGGGCGGATAGGGCGAACTCGGGGACTTGAAGGTATTGAGCCAGAAGTTCTCGATATAGTCCTCGCGGCTTTTCGGCAGCCCCGGTCCCGCCTCCACCACGAGAACGCTGTTGCCGGCCCTTGCGAGGTCGTATGCGAGATTCGCCCCCGCAAATCCCGAGCCGACGACGATCACGTCGTATTCCGAGCCGTCCCTGCGCGCAGCGCCCATCCGTCAGCCCTTCATCAGATACCGGTCGAGATCGGGAGGCGCGCTTCCCCAGCTGTTGAGCATGAACCGGCTGTGTCCCATGGCCTTGGTCTGGCCCATACGCCATACCCATCCCCTGCGGTATGCGACCGAGGAGACCACGAAATCGCCCCTGGTGCTGTTGCCGTACCAGTCATGGTCGACAGTCGCATCCGGCTCGCCGGTTCCGAGCCACATCCCGTAGAGCCAGAGCTTCATCGACAGCCGCGAGAGCGGGCCGTGCGCCTTCATCAGGTCCTCGGCGATGTCGTCCGGCTGCTTGCCGCCCGCCGCTCCATCGCGGTAGACGGTGAGCCACTTTTCCATTTCCGTGGCGCCGTTACTGAGGCCTGCCTGCGCGAGCCCGCGAAATCCCGGCGCGAGCTTCCCCGGCTGGTTGGCGGGCTCGAGCGCCGGTCCCGGAACGCCGATGAGCGCGCCGCAGGCATCGGCATAGTCGCGGTCGTCGCTGCCGAGCGCGTCTGCAAGCGGCATCCATCCCACCGCCATGCCGGCGCCGACGGCGCCTATGGTCCTGAGAGCGCCTCTCCTGTCCGTATGCATCGCCCCCTCCGGCCCCCCGCCGCTATTTCGACCTGCTCGCAGCGCGGTTGAGCATGTAGACATAGTTGGAGAAGAAGCCGCTCGTCTGAACTGCGTCGGCGTGGCAGCCGACGCAATTGGACGTCATCCTTTCGGCGCCGCCTCCGGCGCCGGCCCGGTCGCCGGGCGTCACCGGGTAGCCGCTGCTTGTCTTCGAGCCCGGCGGCAAGCCCTGGATATATGTCTCGATCAGCGTGTTCGCGAGAAAGCGCGCCGCGGGTTCTCCCGCCGGGTAGGCGGGGTTGATCGGGTAGACGCCCTTGTCGGGCGCCCCGAGCACGGTCGCGAACTGCGTGTCGACGAGCATGTAGTTGGCGAAGACCGTGCCCTTCACCGGATCCTCGCCCTGGAACCGCGCGTTCTGTGCCGCGGCGGCGGCGCCGACAGGCCCGAGCCGCACGACCTGCACGGGCGCAATCCCGGACCGGTCCGGGTTCCAGGGATGGGCGGGAAGCCGGTTGTATTCGCAGGCCCCCTCGATGCAGGAGGTGTCGAAATAGCTGTAGCTGTCCCGCGGCAGGTCGCCCGACATGGCGTCTTCATAAAGCGGGGCATTCGCGACATGTTCGAAGGTTGCCCATGCCCATTGCGGCGCCGAGTTCGTCCTGTGGACGATGTGGAGCGCCGCCAGCCCGACGCTCTCCAGCCGGCAGGACGGGGGTATGCCGGCGTCCTCGTCGCCCGGATTGTACAACCACGATTCGATCCGGTGGAAATCCCCGGACACGTCGCCGTCGCCGAGCACCTTCCAGGCACCCTTCACAAAGATGGAGCCGGCATCTTCCTCCGAGCCGGTCGAGTCGTGCCGGCCCCTCGGCCAGTCGGCGGCGCGCCCGAACGCCGCCTGACCCTCGACATTGTACAGCTCCTTGTCGACGATGTAGTCATGCATGGCCTTGTTCGCCTGGATGGCGAACCAGGTGTATTGCCCGTTCTGGTCCGGCACCGGCCCCATGCGGAAGGCCTGGACGAATTCGCTGGCGACATCGCCGCCTTTCGAAGTCGCCTGAAGCACAATGTCTCCGCCTTGCGCCCCCCGTTCCTCGCATGCCGGCGGCACGCTGCGGGGCGCGCCCCATGGCGGGGGCGCAGCGCCGTCCGGCCCGAACATCTCCTCAGCCGTTGGCCATGCCTCCCAGACGCTCACATAGGCCCCACCGTCATGTGAGAGGTCCTTGCCCGTATCGGGACCGGGATAGGGATTGCCGTCCTTTTCCATCGCGGGCCAGTTGATCGCGATGAACGTCTTCCATGCGAGTTCCGCATAGGCCGTCTCGAGTTCGTCGAGTGTCGAAAGGCTTGCCCGGTCCACGTCTCCCGGGGGCACCCACCAGTCCGCGCTGGCATGGGCAGCGGTCGCCGCCATCACTGCCAGCAGGGCTGCGGCAATCCTGCGCTTCATCGGCGATGGCCCTCCGGATTCATAGGCAGCCCCCCACTTCGGCGAATCCGATCAAGCATGCGTGGCAAACCGGATCGCATACCGGG
Organism: Alphaproteobacteria bacterium; assembly: GCA_022826185.1. Lineage (GTDB taxonomy): Bacteria > Pseudomonadota > Alphaproteobacteria > Bin95 > Bin95 > Bin95. The sequence goes on along the minus strand of JAJDVH010000018.1, from coordinate 189 downwards.
CACGACATCTATCCATCGACGTGGTTGCGCCGGTATTCGACCAGGCAATCGCGCACGATGCCCGAAACGGTGAGGTTGCCCTGCGCCGCAATCATCTTGATATCGCGCAACAGCGCCTTCGGAACATGGGCATGGAGACGGGTCATTCCGGCTTCGTCCTCAAGAGCTTCGCCAGGGGCTTCGTCGCTC
>JAJDVH010000157.1 GCA_022826185.1 Alphaproteobacteria bacterium | reverse complement strand
GTGGATACGCTGAACGGATCGCGGCACACGAACATGAAGGAGATGCGGTTCGGCGCGGCGGACGGAGAATGGCGGGTTGCTTTTGCCTTCGACCCCACGCGCGAGGCCGTCCTGCTGATGGCCGGTGACAAGTCGGGCGGCAGCGGGCGTCGGTTCTATCGCGCACTGATCCGCAAGGCCGACGAGCGGTTCGACCGGCACCTTGCCCGGCTTGCCGATGAAGGAGAAACGCGATGACCGTGAGCCTTGACGAGATGATGGCGGAACTGCCGCCCGAGCGGCGGCGGCGGATCGAGGAACGAGCGGCGGAGTTGATCGCCGAGGAAATGACCTTGCGCGAGCTGCGCAAGGCCCGAGAGCTGACCCAGGCGAGCGTGGCGCGCGAGCTTGGCATCAGCCAGGACGCCATCTCCCGGCTGGAGCAGCGGAGCGACCTGTTGCTGTCCACGCTGCGCAGGACGGTCGAGGCGATGGGCGGCAGCCTCTCGCTGATCGCCCGGTTTCCCGACCGTCCCCCGGTCGAGCTTGCCGGCATCGCCGAGCACGACGCCCGCGATTGACGCCGGTCCAGCCTGCGCAAGTCGCGGTCGCCGGCACGATATCGAGGCCGCACGCCGCCAGGAAGTCCAGGAAGAGAACACCCGATGAGGCTCTCCACCGCCCTTTTCGCTGCTGTCCTGATCATGTCCGTAAGCGCCTGTGGAGGCCGGAACGAACGGCCCGAAAATAGCGAGCCTATCAACTTCGAACGGAACTCGGAGTTTTCCGGCCCCAACCTGCGGGTGTTCCTTACCCTGGAGGATGGAACGCCGCTCACCGTCGACACGGCCGACGATGCCGTGCAGACGAGCCCCGGCTCCACGCCCCTTCCCGGACACCAGGCGCGGGACTGGGTGTTGGTCAGGGACGACGAGAACGGCACCTCCATCGTCTATGCCCTGGTGAGCTGGGACCCGCTCGACACGCCCGACTATCTGATGGCCGGCTGGTGGGCGCAGTTCCCCGATCAGCACTACCCGGACCTTTCGTTCGAGGACTCGATCCAGTACGCCATCGTGGACGGCCCCGAACTGGAGGCGCCGCCCGAACTGCCGGTCTCGGGGCAGGCGTCATATGCCGGGCAGGCCGGCGGGCTCTACACCTACCTGCCGGGCAGCGACTGGGGCGAGGAAGAGGGTAAGGGCTTCGCCGAAGAGTGGGAGGGGCGCATTGCGCTGACTGCCGACTTCGCGGACGGCACGATCGGCGGGTGCGTCGGCTGCGAGGGCGACCTGGTCACGCGGCGCGCGCATTTCGGCTTCTTCCTCGGGGAAGAGTTGCATGACACCCGCACGAGCATCGCCGATTACGAACTGCATCTCGGCACGGCGCCGATCAGCCCGGAAGGGAATATCTCGCATCCCGAGGTCACGGTTCGCCATCCGACGAGAGAGATCACAGAATCGCAGGGGCATTGGGGCGGCAGCCTGTCGAACCGGCCGGATGAAGACGGCAATCCGCGCCTCGCGGCCGGGTTCGTGCAGACCCGCTTTGTGGAGGGCGACGACAGCGACGGGGTGTTCTTCGGCGCCTTCGTGGCGCCGAGCGAGACTTACGGGGGCCAGACCCCACGGCGTTGATGGAACCGGCAGGGAGCGGGATCATGAGCGAAGGCGAACGGGTCGAGGACCATCTGTCGGTTGTCGGAGCGACCGTGCTGGGCACGAGGAACGCGGAAGGCGAGCGGATCGTGCTGCTGCGGTTGAGCTGCGTCGATGCCGGCGGTCTGGCCGTTGCGCCGGTCAGCCTGGCGCTCCGGTCCGGCGAGGCTTCGAGCCTGGCGGCGGAGATCGTGCGGACCGTCGATGTGCTGCACGGGACCGAGCATTGACGCCGGACGCGATGCGGCGGGAGCGGCGCTGATGGGAGCAACAGGCCGCGGGCCGTGCCGCTACCGCCGTTCCGGGCCTGACATCGCTGCGCCGGCTTGCCGAGGCGCTTCCGGCGCCGGCGAGCGGTGGGACGACATGACGTGGCGCGGCATGACAGTGACGAAGGACGGCTTCGGACATCGCGCGGGGCCGGGCGACACGATCTCCGGGCGGTTCTTCGGCCCGGGCCAGGAGGAGGTCGGCGGCGTGTTCGAGCGCGCCGGGATCGCCGGTGCGTTCGGCGGGGTCCGAAAGCACCGGTGATGGCTGCGAACCCGCGGCAAACGGTTGGAGGACATCATGAGACTTATCGCAATCGCATCGGGCATTGCCTTGCTGCTGACGACGGTCGGCTGCGCGAATCGTGACGGTCCGGCGACGGCGGAAGGTCCGACGGAAGCAGAAATCGCGGCGTTCGCCGAGGCCCAGGAGGAGTTCAGGGCAGGTGCCACGTTCGAGGACGCGATGCGGTTCAGGACAAGGACCGCGTTCGAGAACGGGGTGATCTCGGTGGATGCGCCGCGCAAGGAGGGGAGCACCCGAACGCTCACGAGCGCCGCGCATCGTCTGTACGAGTGGGCGCTCTACCTTCCGGCGCCGCCCATCCCGGGATTCGTGAGCCGGGAATGGTTCCTGGCCGAGAACCGCCACGACGGCAAGACCATTCTCTATACCGCGGTCGAGTGGGACAACGACGATCCGTCCGATTACCTGGCCGTGGGCTGGTGGCTGCACTTTCCTCCCGGCGTCCCAGGCGACGAGTTCGAGGCGGCCGAGCGCGGCGTCTTCATCGATGGGCCGGAACTGGATCGGTCGAATCCTCCCGCAATGCCGCTCAGCGGAACGGCAACCTACGTCGGCGGCGCTGGCGGTCTCTACCAGTATTTCTACGGCAGGGGATGGGGCGAGTTGCAGGGGCAGAGCCAGTATGTCGAGTTCTCCGCCCCCATCGAGCTGACAGCGAATTTCGCCGAGGCGACGATCGCGGGCTGTATCGGCTGCACCGGAGACATCAGCGCCGAGACGCTTCACCTGTGGCCCGCCGTGCAGTGGCGCGGCCCGGCCCCCGACGCCTCGCCCGCTGATTACGAAGTGCATCTCGGTCCCACCCGGTTCAACCCGGACGGCGCGTTCGAGAACGCCGCCGTCTCGGTGCACCATCCCGAGCGGACCGTTACGCAGTCGCAAGGCGTGTGGGGTGGCCAGTTCTCCAACGTCCCGGACCGGGACGGCAACCCCCGCCGGGTCGTCGGCTACGGCGGCGTCAGGTTCGACGAGGCCGACGGCAGCATCGGAAGTTTCGAGGGCATCTTCTCCGCCCTGACGTCGGCGACCGTCACGCCGCCGGAGAGCGAAACGCCCGGGGCACCTTGAGGTCCCGGCCCTCGATCGGGACGGAACGGATGCCTTTTTCGGTAACCGTTCGGATCCCGGGGTGGAACATACGCCGGCGCACCAGAGTGGCGCCATCCGGAGGGAAACTGCGACCTTGCGACCGCTCAGCCCAGTCTGTCGCCGCGCTCATCCCCCGAGCGCCGAACGGATACGGCCCGAAAATGGAAATCGGGTGTCACTCGCCGCCAGGGGGCGTCCAAATTTTGAAAAAATCTGCATTCGGTTTGATGACTGATCTGGTTTCTTCGACTGCATGCCATCGACTACTGTATAACTTATTACATAAAAACAATGAGTTATATGACATTCGCCGAAAATTATGTAGACTTGTTCCGGGCATCCCCTTCCACCGCTTCCGCTGCACGGCCGCATGGATGCCCGGAACAAGTCCGGGCATGACGAGAAGAAGACATGAGCCCCAATCGAGGCCGTTGGTATTACTCCGGGCGTTCGCCCTGCAACGCCCGGGCGAGCGCGCAGAAGTCCTCCACCGTCAGCTCTTCGGGCCGCAGCGTGTCGTCGAGGCCGGCGCGGGCGGGGAGGCTGCCCAACGTGCGGCGGAGCATCTTTCGCCGCCCGCCGAAGGCGCGCGCCGCAACCTTTTCCAGATCAGCCATGTTCGCCGGGACCGGCGACGGGCGCGGCGTCAATGCGACCACGCTGGACGACACTTTCGGCGGCGGCGTGAAAGCGCCGGACGGCAGGTCGAAACACCGGCGGACTTCGGCGCGCCATTGCGCGAGAATCGAAAGCCTTCCCCTCGCCTTGCCGCCCGGCGGGGCCAGCAGGCGGTCCGCAACCTCCTTCTGGAACATGAGGGTCATCGACTCGATCCCGGCCGCCCGACGAAGCCAGCCGACCAGCAGAGGGGTCGCGATGTTGTAAGGCAGGTTGGCGACGAGCCTGACCGGCGCGGGGCCGAGCGCAGCTATATCCACATCGAGCGCGTCCGCCGCCAGCACCCGAAGCCGCCCGCCGCTGGCCGCCTCCAGTTCCGCCAGCGCTTCCACGCAGCGCGCATCGCGCTCGACCGCCACAATCCGCTCGGCGCCGGCCTCCAGCAGCGCGCGCGTCAGGCCGCCCGGGCCGGGCCCGATCTCGACCACCGTCCTGCCTTCCAGCGGGCCGGCCGCGCGGGCAATGCGGCCCGCAATGCCGGGGTCCAGCAGGAAATGCTGGCCGAGCGCGCGGCGCGCGCCCAATCCGTAGCGGCGGATCAGGTCCTGCGGTCGGGGCAGGCTGCCGTCAGACACCCTGGCGGCGCTCTGCCATCGCACGGGCGAGCTTGAGAGCTGCAATCAGGCTGTCGGGCCGGGCGCAGCCGGCGCCGGCGATGTCGAGCGCCGTGCCGTGATCGGGCGAGGTCCGCACGATCGGCAGGCCGAGCGTGACATTCACCGCATTGTGGAAGTCGAGCATCTTCACCGGGATCAGCGCCTGGTCGTGATAGGCGCAGAGCGCTGCATCGTACCCGGCGCGCGCATCGGCGTGGAAGAGCGTGTCCGCCGACAGGGGGCCGCGAATATCGATCCCCTCCCGCCTGAGCCGCTCCGCCGCCGGCGCCATCCGGGCGCCCTCCTCCCCACCCAGCACCCCGCCCTCCCCGGCATGGGGGTTCAGGCCGGCCAGCGCCAGACGCGGGGCGTCGATCCCGAAATCGACCCGCAGGGAATTCGCCACGATTCGCGCCGTTTCCTCGACAAGCGCCGCGGTCAGCAACCGCGGGACCTCGGAGAGCGGAACATGCACGGTCAGCGGAACCGCCCTGAGGCCCTCGCAAACCAGCATCATGACCGACCGATGCACGCCGGTAAGCGCCGCCAGGAACTCGGTATGGCCCGGATGCGCGAAACCGGCGCCGACGAGGCTTTCCTTCTGGACCGGAAGCGTGACCACCGCCGAAGCCTCGCCCGCATGAACCGCCGCCACGGCCCGTTCGATGGAGGCGATGACGGCGGGCGCATGCACGGGGTCGGCCCGTCCCGGCTCGACGGGCGCGGAAAGGGGCAATGACAAGACCGGCAGCGCGTCGGGAAACACCCGGATAGCGTCGCCGGGGCTCCCGATCTCGCGAACGGGCACGGCCGGGTCGATCCGCGCCAGCCATTCGATATCGCCGATCATGAAGAACGCGGGCACACCGGGCGCAGCCCACGCCCTGGCCGCAAGCTCCCCGCCAACGCCGCCCGGTTCGCCCATGGTCAGGGCCAGCGGCGGCATGTCGGTCATCTCCGGCGGAATACCAAGGCCGTCCGGCGCAGATCCTGCAAATGGCGGTCGGCGCGGCGGTTCACCCGCTCGACGCGCAGCCGCCGTTCGATTTCCGCGCGTTCCTCGGCGCCTTCCGCCGACACGCTGTCGACAAGGCTCCGCTCGCGAAGCAGGAGGATATAGAAGCCGTTTTCAAGGCGGATCGGGGCAGAGGCATTCTTCGGCGTCAGCGAATCGAGCGCAGCTTCCAGCCGGGAGTCCAGCTGCCCGGCGCGAACGCGACCGAGATCGCCGCCGATGGCAGCGGAAGAGGATTGCGAGAACTGCCTGGCGAGACCTGAAAAGGAGGCGCCGGCGCGCAATTGCTCCACGATCCCGTCCGCAGCGGCGCGAACTTCCCCTTCCCTCGCCGGATCGTCGAGCGCAAGAAAGATCTCCGAAACGACATATTCGCGGGAGCCGACCGCAGCGCGCCTTTCCGCCAAGCGCGCCTCGACCTCGTCGGCGCCTATTTCTATGCGGGGCGCAATCCGTCTGGCCAGCACCTTGTTCCAGGCGATTTCCGCAAGCAACCTTTCCTTCAACGCCTGGAAATCGAGCCTGTTGTTGAGGAAATACCGCTCCAATCCGCCCGGCGGCATGTTGTTGCGGCCCTCGATTTCCGCAATTTGCCGTCCGATTTCGCGCTCGCTGACGCCGATTCCAAACCGCCTCGCTTCCTGGGTCTGCAGGCGCTCATCCATGAGCGTGCGCAGGATTTGGGATCCCAGCCGGCGGCGGACATCCGGAGTGTCCTGCACATTCGAAGTGGCCAGCGCGATGCCCAGCCGGGCGACAACATCGTAATGGGTGATTATGTCGTCGTTGACGACCGCCACGATTCGTCCGGCCTGCTGGGCCTGAGCGACGCCGCAAGCAGCCAGGCTCCACAAGAAGAAAACAAACCACCGCGGACATGAACCACGCATCTTCGCCGTTCCCGATTGGTCTTGGCCGTTGCAGTTATGCCGTTAGCCGTCCTCGAGATGCAAGAGCGCGGCGCAACCGAACATGACGGCCGCCGCTGCCGGCGTCCAGGCCGCCAGCACGACCGGCGCCCGGCCCGAAAGCCCGAGCGCGAACACGACATCGGAAAGGATGAAGAGCAGGAAGCCGGCCCCCACTCCCGCTGCAAGCATCGCCGCCACGCCGCCGCGCCGCCGCGACCGGATGGAAACCGTCGCCCCGATCAACAGCATTGCAGCCGTCAAGACGACGGAAGCGAACAGCGCATGAAGACGAAGCCGGTGCTTTCGCGCAGGGAAGCCCGCGTCCTCCAGCGCATGGATATATCCGGGCAATTTCCACACGGACATCGTTGTCGGCCCTGTCAGGCCGTCCTCGATGCGCTCCCAGCTGAGCGTCGTGGCAACCGTCTCGGTAGCACGGCGAACGGGGGCATTCCGCGAACCGGCGTCCCAGACGCCCTCGAGATGCCAGTGACCGGCGCGCAATTCCGCCGATTCGGCGTCGAGACGGTTCCGAAAGCGTTTCAATCCATCGTAACGATAGAGCACGACATCGTACAGGATGCGTCCCCTGCCAACCCGCCCGGCGAACAGGATCGTCAGGTCGCCGTCAGCGACTTCCCTGAGCCACAGCCCCGACTGCGAGAGCGACGACACCGGCACGGCATTGCTGAAATAGCGCGTTTCCAGCTGTTCGAACCGGCTCTGCGCCGCCGCGGCGAGCGGGCCGTAGATCGCGACTTTCCCTGCGCCCAGCGCAAACGCGACAGCCAGCGCGGGAAGCAGCAGCTTCCACACCGAGACGCCGGCCCCGTGCGCCGCCGTCAGTTCGTTGTGCCGCGCCAGGCGGTCGAAGGCGAAAAGGCTGCCGAACAGCACTGCGAAGGGCAGCAGCAGTTCGAGCATCGCGGGCAGCTTGAGCGCCGCCAGCTGCAGGACCACGCCGAACGTCGCATCCTCGCGCGTGCCGGAGCGCCGCAACAGCTCGATCATGCCGACCAGCCAGACGATTGCGGCCAGCGCGAGCAGGACGATGCACACCCATGCGAAAAACCGCCGGGCCAGATAGCGCGCGAGCAGGCCGAAATGGTTCATGCCGGACCTTGCCCGTTCAGCCGTCGGCCGCGCCGCGGCTGCGGGCGCCGAGCGCCAGAAGCGCCAGCCCGACCAGGATGGGCACGACTCCGATAGCGTATTGCAAACCGGCCAGCGCCGGGGCCTTCGCGACCGCCGCCTTCACGGCATACGCTCCGACCAGGAGGCCGAAAGCCAACGCGCCGGCCAGCGCCGGCCGAAAGGACGGACCGCGCCGACTCATGCCGCCGAACAGCAGGCAGGCGAGCGCGACAACGGTCACAGCCCCGGGCATGATGCCGCTCGCGAGCCTGAAGTGCCCCTCCGCCATGTGCTTCGCAGCATTTCCGCGCCCCACCTCGTCAACGGAAGGGTTCAGCAATTCATACAGGGTCCGCTCCCGCCGGCTGCGCGACCTCTGCGGCAGGGCCGGCAAATCGAGTTCAATCGTGTTGCGGTCGAAATATACGAGGTTCAGGCGCCCGGTTTTCCGGTCCATCTCGTGCCGGCTGCCGTTGAAGGCCGTGAGCCGCGGGATTCCGCCCGCAATCGTTACCGTTCCCCTCTCGGCCAGGTAGCTTATGCGCCGGTCGGGGTCGCGGTCATCCTGAAGCAGGATACCGGAATACTCGCTGCTGCCGATGCCGTCCTGCACAAACAGCGTCACGCCCCGGTCGATCTGCCGAAAGACGCCCGGCTGCACGAACAGGACCGAGAAGCGGTCCCTCAGGCTTGACCGGAGGTCCCGCAGCTCGCGTTCCGATGCGGGCGCCAGCAACAGCGCATTCGAGGCGACGATGCCCATGACCGCCACACCCAACAGCAGCGCCGGCGCGGCCAGGCGCAGGTCGCTGATGCCGGCGGCGCGCATCACGATCACCTCGCTGTCGGAAGCCATGCGCACATAGACGATCAGGATGGCGATGAGCAGCGCCAGCGGCAGCGCCACGCCCGCAAGATAGGGCATCGCGAGGAACACAAGCGCGGCGAACAGTTCGAGGGCGATGCCGCGTTCCACGATATCGTCCACGAAGCGCAGCGCCGTCGCCAGCAATAGCAGCGGGCATAGCGCGCCGGCCGCGGCGCCCAGTGCGACAAGCAAGCGCCGCAGGACGTAAAGATCGGTCTGGCGCATCGCTCGCCTGTATGCTGCTTTAGCGAGAACTAGACAAGCCGCATGAGGTCCCGATGAAGGTTTCTTTCGCTGCTCCCGCCCTGCCCCGTTCGGGAGCTCTGGTACTCACCGTCGCCAAGGGGGGGGCTCTGGAAGGCCTCGCGTCGGAGGCGGACAATGCCGCGTCCGGCGCGCTGTCCAGGGCGATGGCGGCTTCGCGTTTCGACGGCGAAGCAAAGGCTACGCTCGAAGTGCTGGCCCCTTCGGGTCTGGACGCCGAACGGGTCCTGCTCGTCGGAGTGGGAGACGAACTCGACGCGCGCCTTGCGGAGGATGTCGGCGGCACGGTGTTTTCGGCGCTGGCGAAATCGGGTTCCCGGTCGGCGACGCTCGTCTGGCCGCAGGCAGGGTCGTCCGCCGCTGCCGCTCTCGGAGCGGCGCTTGCCGCCTACCGATTCGACAAGTACCGCACCCGGCTCGAGGACAAGGACAGGCCGGCGCTCGCCGAGCTCGTCATAGCGGCGCACGACGCCGAAGCCGCGGGCCGGTCGTACGAGGAGGACGGCGCCAGGATAGTGGAGGCCGTCGCATTCGCCCGCGACTTCGTCTCCGAACCGGGCAATGTCCTCTACCCCGAATCCTATGCGGAAAGCCTGCGCGGCCTGGAGGATGTCGGCGTCTCGGTGGACGTGTTCGACCGGGCGGCGCTGGAAGACCTGAAGATGGCGACGCTGCTGGGCGTGGCGCAGGGCAGCGCGCGGGAGGCCCGGGTCGTCGTCATGCGCTGGCAGGGCGCCGAAGGGCCGCCGATAGCCCTGGTCGGCAAGGGCGTCACCTTCGATACCGGCGGCATCTCCATCAAGCCCAGCGGCGGCATGGAAGAGATGAAATGGGATATGGGCGGGTCCGCTGCCGTGGTCGGGGCCATGAGGGCGATTGCCGGGCGCAAGGCGGCCGCGAACGTCGTCGGGATCGTCGGCCTTGTGGAGAACATGCCGTCGGCGACGGCGCAGAGGCCGGGCGATGTCGTGACCAGCTATTCGGGCCAGACCGTCGAGGTCATCAACACGGACGCGGAAGGCCGCCTCGTGCTGGCGGACCTGCTGGCCTACGTCATCGAACGCTACGAGCCGCGAGCCGTGGTCGATCTGGCGACCCTGACCGGCGCCATGGTGATGGCGCTCGCCCACGAATATGCCGGCCTGTTCTCCAACGACGAGGCCCTGGCGGAGGCGCTGCTGGCAGCCGGCGAGGCCGTGGATGAAAAGCTGTGGCGATTCCCGCTCCATGACGTCTACGACAAGATGCTGGAGTCGCATATCGCGGACATGAAGAACATCGGCTCCGGACGCGAGGCGGGCGCGATAACCGCGGCGCAATTCCTGAAGCGCTTCGTCGGCGAGACGGCATGGGCGCATCTCGATATCGCCGGCACGGCCTGGACCGACAAGGCGCGCGCCACCGTGCCGAAAGGAGCGACGGGCTACGGGGTGCGTTTGCTCGACCGGCTGGTCCGGGATGTCTGCGAAAGCTGACCCGCCCGTTTTCCACGACCTGGACGGCGCTCCGCTCGACCTCGGCCTGGGGCGGCTGCTGGAAGCGGCGCTGGCCGAGGGCCGGCGGGCATGCGTCCGGCTCGGCCAGGAAGAGCGGGTGGCGGCGCTCGACCAGGGACTCTGGACCTATCGCAATGACAGCTTCCTGCCGCACGGGTGCGAAGGAGATCCTTCGGAACAGCCGGTGTGGCTGACGGCGGAGGCGGGAAACCCGAACGGCGCCGACCTGCTCGTCATCGTGGACGACGCCTCGATGGACGACCGGGACGGTTTCGCCGACACCGTCTACCTGTTCGACCGGCGCGACCCTGCGATGCGGGACATAGCGCGAGACCGCTTCGCCGCCTTCCGCGACGAAGGAAGCCGCCCGGCCTATCTGCGGTTCGGACCCGACGGCTGGACACAAACCTGAGAGCGCCGTTGTGCGACCCGCGCGGCATGGCTATAACGCCGCGCCGCCTTTGCCGGTGAGGAGAGCTGAAGTGGCGACCGAACGCACATTGTCGATTGTGAAACCCGATGCAACCCGGCGCCAGCTAACGGGGGAGATCACTGCCCGGCTGGAGAAGGCGGGGCTCAGGGTCGTGGCCCAGAAACGTATCCGGCTGACGCGGGAGCAGGCAGAGGGCTTCTATGCCGAGCACAACGAACGGCCGTTCTTCAATGACCTCTGCGCCTTCATGACCTCCGGGCCCGTCGTCGTCCAGGTTCTCGAAAGCGAGAACGCCATCGAACTCAATCGCGGGATCATGGGCGTGACCAACCCGGCCAACGCGGCCGAGGGCACGATCCGCAAGGATTACGGCGAATCCATCGAAGCCAACTCCGTGCACGGCTCCGACTCGCCGGAAAGCGCGGAACGCGAAATCGCCTACTTCTTCAGCGCCTGCGAAATCGTCGGTTAGGCCTGTTCCGGGCTGTCCACGCGAGCCACGGTCAGCGCATCGACGCGGGCGGCGCCTGCGCGCCTGAGCGTGCGCGCGCAGGCTTCCAGCGTGGCCCCGGTCGTCAGCACATCGTCCACGATGACTATGCGCGCGCCGCGCACCCGGTCCCGCCAGGCGGGCGCTATACGGAACGCGCCGGCAACATTGCGGCCGCGCGCGCGCCGCCCGAGTTCGGTCTGGGGCCGCGTGCGCCGGATACGCCGCAGCATGTCGGGAGCGAACGCCGCGCCGGTCCTGCGGGCAAGGCGGCCGGCAAGCAGCGCGGACTGGTTGTACCGCCGCCGGTAAAGCCGCATCCAGTGCAGCGGCACCGGCGCGATCCAGTCCGCATCGTCCAGCAGCCCGGCTCCGGCGTCTCGCGCCCATACCGCCAGCAGCGGCGCGAGGCCGGATTCGTCCCGGAACTTGAAGCGGTGGACAAGGTCTCTCGCGTTACCGGCGTAAATCAATGCACTTCTTGCGCGGTCGTAGGCGGGACGCCGGGCCATGCACGCTCCGCACAGGGACTCCGTTTCGACTTCGAACGCGAACGGCCGCCCGCAGCCGCCGCATAGCGGCTCGACTATGAAATCCGGGTCCGACCAGCAGGCCGCGCAGAGGGTTGCCGGGTCCGCTACCGGCCCGTGGCAACTGGCGCAGCGCGGCGGTAGCGCCAGGTCCAGCAATCGCCGCGCAATTGCCCCAATCCTGCCTTCGGGAAACACGGGCCGGGATCAGGCGGGGCGGCTCCAGAACCGGGTCGTGCCGTCCCGGTCCAATTGCTCCACCAGGCCGGTCTCCCAGTCGAGATAGGCCTGCATGTTCTCTTCGACGGTCCCGGCCTGTTCGTAAGGCTTCAGCCAGACATCGTCGGGCGTGTCCGCCATCTGCCCGGCCCCGCTTTCAAGCGGCCCCGTCCATGCCTGCGTGCCGCCCTCCAGCACCGCGACGGTTCGGTCGAAGTCCGCCGCCGCCAGCCGCGCCAGCACGCCATCGGGCGAGGTGAAGACATACCGGTCCGCCTCCGGCAGACGAGCCGAGGCAAGCCTCGACCGGACCGCAAACCAGGCGCCCGGTATGTGGCCCTCGGCATAGGTCTTGCTGTCGGCGAAATCGACCACGACCGCACCCTCGACCGCCTCCGGCCCGACCGTGGACACATCGGCCAGCCCCGGTATTCCGGAACCGCCGGCCCCGGTCTCCAGCGGACCGGTTTCCAGCGCGCCTTCCAGCACCGCGGCGTCCCAGTTCATCTGGCGGAGCCAGTGCGCGGTCATGGCCGCCCGCACGCCGTTGTCGTCCACAAGGAAGATGCGGGCGCCCTGCACCGCCGCGTAACGGTCGGTCGCCTGCACCAGCTGCCCGCCGGGCGCCGAGCGCGACCCCTTCAGGTGCCCCGCCTCGAACTCGTGCGGATGGCGGACATCGAACACATAGGTGGTCCGCCCGGGCGCGGGCGGGATTTCGCGCACGGTCGGCACCTCGAAACGCTCCGCGACCGCCCTGGCGCAGGCGCGCGCCGCTTCCAGCCCGGCCGCGCTCGGCTCGGGCGCCGGGCGCTCATTGCCGCGTTCCAGCTGGAGGCCGGCGAGATGCCAGCCCATCGTGCCGTTGCGCAGCGCCGCAACGCGGTTCGGAATTCCCGCATTGATGAGCGATTGCGCCCCGATGATGCTGCGCGTGCGTCCGGCGCAATTGACGATCACCGTGGTTTCCGGCGAAGGCGCAAGGTCGTGGACGCGATAGACGAGCTCCGCTCCCGGGCAGCAGGTCCCGGTCGGAATGTTCATGTTGCGGAATTCGTCCATCGGCCGGCTGTCCAGCACGACCACCGGGTCCGGGCCGTCGAGCATGTCCTTGAGTTCCTCGGCGGAAACCGACGGCGTGTCATAGGCGTGCTCGACATATTCGCCGAAAGCCTTGCTCGGCACGTTGAAGCCGGAGAAGACCTCGTAACCGGCCTTCCGCCACGCCTCGACGCCGTCGGCGAACAGCGACAGGTTCGTGTAGCCGAGTTCGCCGAGCCGCGCCGCGCCGCGTTCCGCCAGCCCCTCGCCATTGTCGGTGGCCACGATCTTCGTCGCCTTGCGCGGCACAAGGTCCCGGATCGACAGCTCCAGCCGCGACAGCGGGACATTGCAGGCGTGCAGCAGGTGCGCAGGCGCAAACGAGCCTTCCTCGCGAAAGTCGATGATGGCGAGTTCGTCCCCGCCCTCCAGCGCCTGGCGCAACTCTCGGGCCGAGATCGGGCTATAGTCCTCGCTCATGGGCTTTCCTTCCGGCGCAGCGGGGCGTGGATGATACCGCAACTCTTCGACCGTCGCGCCCTGCGCCGCCACCGCGACCGCGCTGCGTCTGCGCCGCCGGATGCCGACTTCCTCTTTCGAGAGGTCGCCGAGCGCCTGGCCGACCGGCTCGACGACGTGACCGTCAGCTTCCCGCTCGCCCTCGATATCGGGGCGCGCGACGGGGTGCTGGCGCGAGCGCTGGAAGGACGGGGCGGCATCGAAACGCTCGTCCGCCTGGAACTGTCCGAGACTCTCTGCCGCGCGGGAGGCGGACTAGCGGTTGTGGGCGAGGAAGACCGCCTGCCCTTCGACCGGCAGAGTTTCAACCTGATTGCGAGCAACCTTGCCCTGCACTGGACGCAGGACCTTCCGGGCGCGCTCGCCCAGATCAGGCGGGCGCTCAAGCCGGGCGGGCTGTTCCTCGCCAGCCTGTTCGGCGGCGAAACCCTGACCGAACTGCGCCACGGACTGCTGGCCGCCGATGCCGCTGCGTCCGGCGGCGCCGCGCCCAGGGTTTCCCCCTTCGCCGACCTGCGCGACGCCGCCGGGCTGTTGCAGCGCGCCGGCTTCGACCTGCCGGTCGCCGATCTGGACACAATCCGGGTGACCTACGATTCCCCCTTCAAGCTGATGGCCGACTTGCGCGCCATGGGCGAGACCAATGCGCTGGCGGCCCGGCCGCGCCATTTCGCCCGCCGCGCCCTGTTCGCCGAACTCGCCTCGCAGCAGACCGGCCCCCAGCCGGCAACCTTCCAGATTATCTACCTGTCCGGCTGGGCCTGACCCCGGACAAGGCGCGCTCCCGCGACCATCGCCCGCAGCTTTTCCCGCGCCAGCCAGCGCGGCAGCGCCGAAAAGCCGCAATCGGCGGTAACCCAAAGACGGTCCCTCGGCATGACGGCCAGCACCCGCTCCAGCCGCGCGGCGACCTCTGCAGGCGTTTCGATGTGGAACGACTTCACGTCGATCACGCCCGCCGCGATCCGGTATCGCTCGGCCAGCGCCGGCAGCAGGTCGAGATCGGCCATTTCCCGGTTGGCGAACTCCAGCACCAGCATCGAGCAGTCGAGCATGGCCATGCCCGGCAGCAGGCGCCCCAGCCCGCGCGGCGCATAGGGCCGGGAGGCGTTGTTGCCGAAGCAGATATGCACGGCGACCCGCTCCGCGTATCCGGCAACGGCCTTGTTGACCGCCTCGGCGCAGAGGCGGCTGTCCAGACCGTGCGAGGGGTCGGTGAAGCCCGGCTCGTCGATCTGGATCAGTTCGGCGCCTTCTTCGGCAAGCCTGTCGAGCTCGTCCCGCACGATGCCGGCAATGTCGTCGAGCAACGCCATGCGGTCTCCGCCATAGGGGCCTTCCGGCTCGATCTTGGGCATGAAGGTCATGGGACCGGGAAAGGCCACCTTGAGCGGCTTTCCCGGCGCCAGTTCTCTCAGGCGGCGATATTCGCCTGCGATGCCGAGGCCGTGCGGCGCCGTCACCCGTTCCCGGGCGACGAAATGCGGCGCCCGGTCGTAGCCGGGCACGCCGAGGCGCCGGCCCGGCGGAAGCCGCTCGATGCCCGTCAGCCGGTCATACATCTCATAGACGAAGCGGCTCCGGCGCAGCTCGCCGTCGGAGAGGATGTCCACGCCGGCCTCCAGCTGGTCGGCGACCGCAACGCGGGTCGCATCGTCGAAAGCCTCCTCGACATCTTCCGCGCCGGTCCGTCCCGCGCGCATGGCCTCCCGGAACAGGAACAGCCAGCCGGGCGCTGCATAGGACCCCACGCCCATGGTCGGCAAATCCATGCCCTGCCTCCTTTTCGACCGCCGCTCCGCTACGAGGCCGGCCCGTGGAGCCGGTCTGCCCGATCTCCGTTTACCCACTCCCTCAGCTCGTGCTTCCGCGTCTTTCCCAGGGCGGTCCTGGGGAGCGCATCGACGAACAGCACCTCCTTCGGGTGCTTGAAGCGGGCGAGCCGGCCCTCGAAGCGGGCGAGAAAATCCGATGCCGCGATCCTTGCGCCCGGGACAGGCACGACGACGGCGACCGGCACCTCGCCCCACCGCGCGTCCTCGCGTCCCACCACCGCCACATCGGCGATGTCGTCCATCCGGTGGACCAGCTGCTCGATCTCGGCCGGGTAGATGTTCTCTCCGCCCGAGATCATGATGTCCTTCTTGCGGTCGATGACGAACACGTCGCCCTCTTCATCGCGATACGCCACATCGCCGGTATGGAACCAGCCGTGCCTGAGCGCGCGGCGCGTCTCCTCTTCATTGTTCCAGTATTCGCGAAGGACGTTGCCGCCGCGGATCAGGATTTCCCCGGAGATGCCGACCGGAACCTCGTTGCCCTCGTCGTCGGCGATCTTCATCTCGCAGTGGAGCCCGCATTTCCCGGTCGAGCGCGGCTTGCGCAACCCGTCGCCCGGCTTCTGGTAGATCGAGACCGGCGCGGTCTCCGTCAGCCCGTAGGTCTGGCATACGGGAATGCCGCGCGCCTGCACCGCGTCGATCAGGTGGAGCGGCACGATGGAGGAGCCCGTGGTGAGCAGACGCAGGCTGGACAGGTCCGCCGCTTCCCAGCCCGGCAGGTCGATCACCGCCTGGATCGTCGCCGGGACCAGTACGAGCTGTGTCGGGCGCTCCCCGACGATCGCGCGGAGCACCGCCTCGGGCTCGAAACGGCGGTGCAGGATCACCGTCCCGCCGACATAGAAGGCGGGCGAGGTGAGGATGTTGAGCCCGCCGACATGAAACATCGGCAGCACCGTCAGCACACGGTCGGCGCCGGTCAGCCCGGCATAGTGGATGCAGTTGAGGGCGTTGACCTGGATCGCCCGCTGGTCAAGTACCGCGCCCTTGGGGTGGCCCGTGGTGCCGGAGGTGTAGACCAGCAGGCAGGGGGTCTCCGGCCCGGCTTCCGGGTCGCGGTCTTCGCCCTCCACCGTCTCCGCGTCGCCTGCCAACTCGTCCGCGGAGATCACGGCAATGTCCGGGCGATCCGCGGCCGCCTCGCGGGCAAGGCCGGCATGGTCGGCGTCCGCGACCAGTATCCGGGGTGCGGAGTCTCCGAGGATATAGGCGAGTTCCGGCGCAACGAGGCGCCAGTTGAGCGGCGAGAACATCGCGCCGATCCGCGCGCAGGCGAAGAAGAGCGCCAGCATCGACGGACTGTTGAAGCCGAGAAACGCGACCCGGTCGCCGCGCTCGATGCCATGGACAACCTTCAGCGCGCGGGCATATCCCCGGATTGTCTGCGCGAAGCCGGCATAGTCGATGTCCTCGCCCTCGAAGCGGACCGCGGTCTTCGACGGAGCGAACGCGGCGTTCTTCTCGACCCACGAGGACAGGTCGTTCATTCGTCTTCTTCGCCGCGTTCGTAAAGCGCCTCGCGCCCGAGCTTGTCGATGCAGAGCTCCGCCGTCCAGGGCAGCATCAGCGAGCCGCAGCGGCTGTCGCGGTAAAGCCGCTCCAGCGGCAGGCTCTTCAGCATCGACTGCCCGCCGCAGGTGCGGATCGCCTTCTGGCAAAGGTCGTTCGCCGTCTCCATCACGGTGTACTGGGCGCAGTAGGCGCGCAGCACCGACGCCTTGGACGGGTTGGGACGGGCTTCGCCGAGCATCTGGAACCAGAGCGCCTTGGCCTGCTCCAGCGCGACCAGCATCTCCGCGACGGCGTGCTGCTTCGTCGGGTACATGCGCCTCTTGACCGGCGGCATGCCCGGCACCTCGCCGCGCAGGTAGCGGACGGTGAAATCATAGGCCGCCTGGGCGATCCCCATATAGGCCGGAGTCAGCGTGGTGAACATGTGCGGCCAGCGGGTCGCCGCCTCGAAATAGACCCCCTTGGGCATCAGCGCCGCGTCGTCGGAGACGAACACGTTTTCGAACAGGAGATCGCGCGACACCGTCCCGCGCATGCCGAGCGGGTCCCAGTCGCCGACCACGCTCACGCCCTCGGCATCGGCGGGGACGGCGAAATACATCGTGTCGCGGCGGCTCAGATTCTGCTTCTTCTCGGTGCAGAGCACGCCGTAATAGTCCGCCGAGCCGGCAAGCGAAGCGAAAATCTTCTTGCCGTTGATGACCCAGCCGCCGTCCACCCGGTCGGCCAGCGTGCCGAACGGGCGGAAGCCGGCCGCCGCCGCGCCGCCTTCGGAGAACGGCTGGGCGTAGATCGCGCCCTTGTCCACGATCCGGGCGTAATGGAGCGCGCGCCGCCGGTTATGCTCCACCCTCTGGGCGTCGGTCATCGGCAGGTCGTCGGCAAGCGCGCCGGTCCACAGGCACGAGCTCACATGCATGTTGAAGGTGAGCGCCGTCGAGCCGCAATAGCGCCCGATCTCGGCCGCCATCAGCGCATAGCTCTTCAGGTCCGCGCCGTGCCCGCCATGCTCCTTCGGAACGCACACCGCGAGCAGGCCCGCCTCGTGCAGGTCCCTGTAATTCGCCATCGGGAAGACCGCATCGCGGTCCCACTCGTCGGCGCGCGCGGCAAACCTGTCCTGCCCGAGCTGCCGGGCCTCCGCGCAGAGCGCCGCCTGTTCCCCGGTGAGCCCGTAATAGTCCGGGTCGAACATCGGCGCATCGCGCTGCCCGTCCCTGGAAGCCATCGCTACACCCTCCATCCGCTCAGGAATCGACCAGCCGGCCCGCCTCCACCACATTCACCCCGTCGAGGCTCACCGTGCAGTTCCGCATCGGCAGGTCGAAATGCCCGAGCGTGTGGCGGTTTGCGAACTCGTTGGCGCCGGTCGAGTAGAGGAAGTTGCCCGCGAATGCGCGAATCTCGGTGCCGTTGAAGTCGCGCTGGTCGTACATGGCGAGCGCCTCGTAGCGGGCCGCCTGGTTCAGGCCCCATCCGACATGCGAGGTGGCGTAGGCGTTACGGTCCCCCCAGGCGGCCCAGTAGCGCCGGAAGAGCTCGGCGTCGGTGCCCTCGCCCTCGATGGCGGTGACGTAGTCGTCCTCGACGGTCAAGGTCACCGGCGCCTCCAGGTAGCGCTTGAAGGTCAGGTTGACATCGCCGGTATCGAGCACCAGCCGTCCCTGGACGGAGCCGGCGGCAGGGAAGGCGACGACGATCCCGCCCGGCCAGTGGGCGACCGTCCTCGGCCGGTCGCAATAGCCCCAGACCCCGGCGCTCGGCGCGCCCTCCAGCGCGACGGTGAGGTCCGAGCCGGCCTCGGAGGTCACGCGCATCTGCTTCGCCGCCCGGATCCGCCTGACCGCCGCCTTGACGCGCTCGGTCAGCGCCGGGTCGGGCAACAGGCGTTCGAGCGCATCCGGGTGCTCGTTGGAGACCATCAGGAGCCGCGCGCCGTCGGCGATGATCTCTGGGAGCTCGGGCGCATGGAGCATTCCCTCCACCGTCACATCGACGACGAGAGAGCTGGCGGCGAGCGCCCTGACCGCCGGACCCAGCCCCTGCAGGGCGGCCGACGCGCCGGTCGAGCGCACCGGCACGGGGGCCGTCTGCGGCGGGGAGACGACCGTGACATGGAACGGCCGCGCGCCGCGCCGGAGCAGCGCGAGTTCGGCCAGCTCGACATTGAGCCGCCGCGACTGGGTTTCCGAAAGGATCGCGACTTCCTCGCCCTTCTCGACCTTGCAGAGGCCGAAGACGGTGTCGAACGCAGCGATCCAGCGTTCCTCTATGCGGTCGGTGAACACGTCCGGCCTCTCCTTCCCGGTAGCAGGCGCCGAGTGTACTCCATTTGCGCGGCTTGCCGGGCTACCGCCGTTCGGCCCATCGAAGCATCGCCGGCGGGTACGCAGTCTCCCATGAAACGGGGCGAAGCGGGCGGTTCCGTAACCGGCTCAAACGGGGTAGAAGCGGCGCGCAGTTCCCGGCCGAGCCGACAGGAGTCCGTTTCCATGGCCATCGTCGCACAACGCCTTTCCGTCATTCGCCCCTCCCCGACCGTGGCGCTCAACGCCAAGGCGATGGAGATGAAGGCCGCGGGCCACGATGTGATCGGTCTGGCGGCCGGCGAGCCGGATTTCGACACGCCGGAGAACGTGGCCGACGCGGGCGTGGCCGCCATCCGGTCCGGCGACACGAAATACACCGCGCCCGACGGCCGCCCGGAGCTCAAGGCGGCGATCGCGCGCAAGCTGAAGCGCGAAAACGACCTCGACTACGAACCCGCCCAAGTCACCGTCGGCAATGGCGGCAAGCATGTGCTCTACAACGCTTTCGTCGCGAGCCTGGACCCCGGCGACGAGGTGGTGATCCCCGCGCCCTACTGGACCAGCTATCCCGACATGGTGCTGCTCTGCGGCGGCGAGCCCGTCGTGGTCGAATGCAGGGCGGAAGCGGACTTCAAGATGACCCCGGCGCAGCTCGAAGCCGCGATTACGCCGAAGACCAAGTGGGTCCTGCTCAACAGCCCGAGCAACCCTTCGGGAGCCGCCTATACCCGCGACGACATGAAGGCGCTTACCGACGTGCTGCTGGCGCATGAGCATGTCTGGGTGCTGACCGACGACATGTATGAGCACATCGTCTATGACGGGTTCGAGTTCGTGACCCCGGCGCAGGTCGAGCCGAAGCTGATGGACCGCACGCTGACGGTGAACGGCGTCTCCAAGGCCTATGCGATGACCGGCTGGCGCATCGGCTATGCGGCCGGCCCGCTGGAACTCGTCAAGGCCATGGGCATGGTGCAGAGCCAGAGCACGACCAACCCCTCCTCGATCAGCCAGACGGCGGCCGCGGTCGCCCTCGACGGCCCGCAGGACTTCATTCCCGAGCGCGCTGCCGCCTTCCAGAGGCGGCGGGACCTTGTCGTCTCGATGCTGAACCAAGCCCCGGGCATCGCCTGCAACCGGCCGGAAGGCGCGTTCTATGTCTATCCGTCCTGCGCGGGCTGCATCGGCAAGAAGACGCCGGACGGACAGGTCATCGGCAGCGACGACGAGTTCTGCGCCTACCTGATCGACGCGGAAGGCGTGGTCACGGTTCCGGGGTCGGCCTTCGGCGTGTCCCCGCATTTCCGCATTTCCTACGCGACCGACGACGCGACGCTCGAGGAGGCCTGCCGGCGCATCCAGCGGGCGGCGGCCGCGCTCGCATGAAGATCGCCGTCGTCGGCGCGGGCGGGGTCGGCGGCGTCTTCGGCGCACGGCTGGCGGCGGCGGGCCATGAAGTCGGGCTGGTCGCGCGCGGGGCGCATCTGGAGGCGATCCGGAGCGGCGGCCTCAGGGTCAATGGCGGGCCCCGGGACCTGCATGTCCGGCCGGCCTTCGCGACCGACCGGCCCGGGGAGATCGGCGCGGCGGAGGTCGTGCTCGTCGCGGTCAAGCAATGGGACCTCGAAAGCGCCGGCGAAGCGGCCCGCCCGCTGGTCGGCCCGGAGACCACGGTCGTGCCGCTCCAGAACGGCATCGACGCCCGCGAGCGGCTCGGCGCCATTCTCGGGCTGGACAGGGTTATCGGCGGCACGGCCTTCATCAACGCCTTCATCGGCGAACCCGGCGCCATCGAGCAGCGCACGCCCTTCAACCGCCTGGTGTTCGGCGAATGGGACGGACAGTCCTCGGCGCGCGTCGAGGCGCTTGCGGCGGCATGCGGGCCGGCGGACATCGAGGCCGTGGCAAGCGCGAATATCGAGCTCGATATATGGAAGAAATTCGTCTTCCTGGTGGCCGTGAGCTCCGTCAACGCCGTCGTGCGCGGCAATAACGGCGTGGTCCGGCGCTGCCCCGAAACCGAAGCGCTGATCGGTATCTGCGCGGCTGAAGTCGCCGCCATAGGCCGGGCGCGCGGCGTGCCGCTGGACGAGGATGCGGGCGAGCAGGCGGCCCGGCTTTCCGCGAGTTTCGGCGATGACGGCATTGCCTCGATGGCCGCCGACCTCATCAGGGGCACCCGCCTCGAACTGCCCTGGCTTGCCGGCAAGGCGGTGGCGCTGGCCCGCGAGGCCGGCGTGCCCGCACCCGCGCTCGAAACCATCCACGCCGCGCTGCTGCCCTGGCAGGACGGGGCGTAGCTGACGGGGTTGGGCGTTGGCGGCCTTGACCCCCCGGCGCCTTGCTCCATAGTGACCGCGATGGGAGAAGGACGACCGATCATGAGTGAAACGAGCACAGCGCGAATCAGGGTCGTCATCTTTCAGGAAGGCGGCATGTGGGTTGCCCAGTGCCTCGAATACGATATCGGGGCGCAGGCGGTCTCCGTGGACAAATTGCATGAACGGTTGGCGGTTGCGCTCGAGGCGGAGCGCCAGGAGAGTCTGGCCCGGAACGGCGAGCCCTTTGCCGGCATTGCCCCCGCTCCCGAACATTTCCATAGACTATGGGAAAAACGCCTGGGCCGTTTCGAGCCGGAAGGGCCGGTCGAGCCGAATATCGAATTTGCGCTTTGCGCATAGGCGGCAAGAAACGCCAATGGCCTACCCTTTCGGTGGACATCCGACATTTGCCGAATACCTCCGCTGGGCCCGTGAGCAGGGATGCACCGTGCAGACGGGCGTGGTCCAGGCGGGAGCGCACAGGTCGCAGGGCGTAACGAGAATCGGCTCGCCCAATGGACGGTTGTGGGTGATCGAGGCGGGAACGGAACAGTCCGACATTCTTCTCCCGACGACCATCGCCCGGCTCGACCGCCGCCTGGGCCTGAAATCCCCATGGTTCTCGATCGACGATGAGAATTGACTCCGGTGTCACTGCTCATGCACCGCTTCTCCGTCGCGCCGATGATGGACCGGACGGACCGGCATTGCCGCTTCTTCCACCGGGTCCTTTCGCGGCGGACGCGGCTTTACACCGAGATGCTGACGGCCGGGGCGGTCATTCATGGCGACCGGGACCGGCTGCTGGGCTTCGACCCCGTCGAACATCCCGTCGCGCTGCAGCTGGGCGGGAGCGAGCCGGCCGCGCTGGCGCAGGCGGCGCGCATCGGCGAGCGGCTGGGCTATGACGAGATCAACCTCAATTGCGGCTGCCCCAGCGACCGGGTGAAGAAGGGCCGCTTCGGCGCGAGCCTGATGGCGGAGCCGGAGCTTGTCGGGCGCTGCCTCGCCGCCATGCGCGAAGCGGTCCCGGTCCCGGTAACGGTCAAGTGCCGGGTGGGCATAGACGAGCAGGACGACGGCGCGCTCGAACGCTTCGTCGAAACCGTCCATGCGCTTTCCGGCGTCACCGTCTTCATCGTCCATGCGCGCAAGGCGTGGCTGAAGGGGCTGAGCCCGAAGCAGAACCGGGAAGTGCCGCCGCTGCGCTACGAGCTGGTCTTCCGCCTGAAGGCCGAGCGCCCGGACCTCTGCATCGTGATCAATGGGGGCATTGCCGGTCTCGGCGAGGCCGAGGCGCTGCTGGCGGGCGGCGCCGTCGATGGCGTCATGCTGGGCCGCGCCGCCTATTCCGACCCCTGGCTGCTCGCCGATGCGGACCGCCGCCTGTTCGGGGCGGAGAACCCGCTGCTGGCGCGGCAGGAGGCGGTGGAAGCCCTGCTGCCCTATGCGGAGCGGCTGGCGGCCGACGGCGTCCGCCTGCACGCGCTCGCGCGCCATGTCCACGGGCTGTTCCAGGGCTGCCCCGGCGCCCGCGCCTTCCGCCGCCACCTGGCCCAGAACGCGCACCTGCCGGGCGCGGGGCCGGAAGTGCTCGCCGCAGCCGCAAGCCTCGCGGCGCCGCCCAGCTGCCTGGCGGCGTAAGGCCCGAGCGCTACCGCGCGGTCCAGCCGCCGTCTATCACGAGCTCCGCGCCGGTCATGAAGGCGCTGTCGGGCGAGGCGAGGAAGAGGACGCCCGCCGCGATGTCCACCGGGCCGCCGAGGCGCTTGATCGGGTGCTGGTCCATGACGAACTGGCGGGCGGCATTGTCCGACATGCCGGTGCTGATCCAGCGGTCCAGCACCTGGTCCGCCATGTCGGTTTCGATCAGGCCCGGATGCACGGAATTCACCCGGATGTTGTAGCCGAGCTGCGCGGCCTCGAGCGCCGCCGACTTGGTCAGCAGGCGGACCGCGCCCTTGGACGCGCTGTAGATCGCCGAAAGCGGCGAGCCGACGAGGCCCGCGACCGAAGAGATGTTGACGATGCTGGCGGCGTCCGCGCCGGCGGAAGTGTTCTTCATAGAGCGGAAGGCGTATTTGATGCCGAGAAAGACGCCCATGACGTTCACGTCCATCAGCCGGCGATAGTCCCCGACGGACATCTCCTCCAGCTTCGCGTAGCTGTAGACGCCGGCATTGTTGACGAGGATGTCCAGCGCGCCGAAGCGCCTTTCGGCTTCGGCGACCGCGCTCTCCCAGCCGGCTTCATCGGTCACGTCCCGGGCGATGAAATGCGCCTCGCCGCCCGCGGCCCCGATTTCCTCCACCGTCCGGTGGCCGTTCTCCTCGATGAGGTCGGAGACGACGACCTTCGCCCCCGCCTCCGCCAGGCGCCGCGCGATTCCGGCCCCGATGCCGCGTCCCGCGCCCGTTACCAGCGCAACCTTTCCGTCCACACGGTTCATTCGTCCTTGCTCCTTCAGAAGGGAATGCGGTGCGCCGCCGCTCAGGACGGCAGCAGGCCCGCCAGTTCGCCGAGCCCCCGGATTTCCGCCACGGGCTGGAAGGGCAGCGTCTCGACCGGCGCGCCCGCGCGGTTGATCCACACGGCCCGGAAGCCGAAGGCGGCCGCCCCGGCGGCGTCCCAACCGTTGGCCGAAACGAAGCAGACCTGGGCCGGCTGCGCGTCCAGCTCGTCCACTGCCAGCTGATACACGGACGGGTGCGGCTTGAACACGCCGCAGGCGTCCACGGACAGGACGCGGTCCAGAAGAGGCGTGAGCGTGTTGGCGTTGACCGCCGCCGTCAGCATGGTGGACGTGCCGTTGGAGAGGACCGCCGTGCGCATCCGCCGGCCCTTCAGCGCCTCCAGGCAGGGCCGGGCGTCCGGGAAGGCGTCGAGCGCGAGATAGAGCTGCATCAGCTCGGCCCGGAGCGCCGGGTCGTCCACCTCGCAGGCCGCCAGGGCGTAGTCCAGCGCCTCGCCCGTGACCTGCCAGAAATCGGCGTATTTGCCCATCAGCGAGCGCAGCCAGGTGTAGTCGATCTGCTTCTGCCGCCAGAGGGCGGAAAGCCGGTCGGCCGCCGGCCCGATACGGTCCCGCCTCGCGGCCAGCGGGGCGTTGAAATCGAACAGGGTGCCGTAGGCGTCGAAGACGCAGGCGCGGATGTCGTGGAGATTGTTCTCGCCCAGCATGCGTTGCGGCTTCCCGTTGCGGTCCGTCGGGCGCCAGACTAGCTTGCCGCGCGCCGGGGGTGAAACTATGTTTCGCCGAGGCAAGCAGAGGAGGTCCGGCCATGTTCAAGGGGTCGCTGGTGGCGTTGATTACCCCGTTCCGCAACGGAGGGGTGGACGAGAAGGCGTTTCAGGACTTCGTCGAGTGGCAGATTGCCGAAGGCACGCACGGGCTGGTCCCCTGCGGCACGACGGGCGAGTCGCCGACCCTGAGCCATGACGAACACAAGCGCGTGACCGAACTCTGCATCGAGGCGGCGGCGGGCCGCGTGCCGGTCGTGGCGGGCGCGGGCTCCAACTCGACGGCGGAGGCCATCGACCTCGCCGAGCACGCCAAGCAGGCCGGCGCCGACGGCATCCTCGTGGTGACGCCCTACTACAACAAGCCGAACCAGGACGGCCTCTACGAGCATTTCAAGGCGATCAACGACGCCGTCGAGATCCCGATGATCATCTACAACATCCCGCCGCGCTCGGTGGTGGACATGACCGTGGAGACCATGGCGGAGCTCGCCAAGCTGCCGAATGTCGTAGGCGTCAAGGATGCGACCACCGACCTCCAGCGCCCGCTGGAGACGCGCATCGCCGCCGGTCCGGATTTCTGCCAGCTCTCCGGCGAGGACGGCACCGCCCTGCCCTTCCTGATCCAGGGCGGCGTCGGCTGCATTTCGGTCAGCGCCAATGTCGCGCCGAAGCTCTGCTCGATGATGCACGACGCCTGGCAGCAGGGCGCGCTGGAAACGGCGATGCAGATCAATGAGCGCCTGCTGCCGCTGCACAAGGCGATGTTCTTCCAGCCGAGCCCGGCGGGCGCCAAATACGGCGCGCACCTGCTGGGGCATTGCGAGCCGGACACGCGCCTGCCGCTCACGCCCGCCGCGCCGGCGACGCAGGCCCAGGTGCGCAGCGCCATGACGGGCCTGGAACTGATCGGCTAGCCTCACCCGATGCCCGTCCGGCTGGTCGCCCAGAACCGCCGGGCGCGGCACGACTATTTCATCGAGGACGTGCTCGAGGCCGGAATGCAGCTTTCCGGCAGCGAGGTGAAATCCCTGCGCGAGGGGCGCGGCTCCATCGTGGAGGCCTATGCCGTCGAGCGGGCGGGGGAGATGTTCCTCATCAATGCCCACATCCCGGAATACAAGCCGGCGCGGCATTTCGGGCACACGGCGAAGCGCCCGCGCAAGCTGCTGCTCCATCGCCGCGAGATCGACCGCCTGGCCGGCGCCGTGCGGCGCGAGGGCGCGACCATCGTGCCGCTGAAGCTCTATTTCAACGAGCGCGGGCGCGCAAAGCTGGAACTCGGCCTCGCCCGGGGCAAGCGCAAGGTGGACAAGCGCCACGCCATCAAGGAACGCGACTGGAAACGCGACAAGCAGCGCCTGATGAAGGTGCGGGGGTGAGCGGGAAGTCTGAGGTTATCTCGCCGATACAACGGGTTGCGAGAAAATTCCCCGATAGTTTCATTTTCTGTTCCCGGCGGGGCTTGACATTTGGCGGTATGGTGTAGAATGAAAGTAGAGAGAGGCGGCTTCCGGGGCCGCCTTTCGGCGTTTCTGCAGAAAGCGACCGGCTGGGGGCCGAAAAAGCCCCCGGCGTGAGCAAGCGCGAGAGGTGCGT
>JAJDVH010000013.1 GCA_022826185.1 Alphaproteobacteria bacterium | reverse complement strand
CGTGCAAATCGCATCGGGGTCAGGTTACACTCTGTACGCATCGGGGCGCTCCTCTGCAACAGGACAAGTCTTTGAAGCAGAAGTACTTTCTCACATGCAGAGCCCCGATGCACCTACACCCGGTGAGAAATCCGGGCTAGCGAGCCGTCCGCCCGGGACCTGGCTTGACAGCGCGGAACGGGAGGGGACAAGGTCCCGCCTGTATCGCGGTTGCGCGTCTGCCGCCGCTCGCCCTCTCTTCGCCGGCTTCGATGCGGCGGCGTCTTGCGGGAGGATTCCGGGCTGGGTCACCGATGACATCGACGATCTCGCTGCCGGTCTGGCTGTTCGTCATCATTGTCGCGCTGGCGGTGCTCGCGGCCGTGGACGATGTCGTTCTTCCGGGCCTGCGCTGGTATCTGCGCCGGCGGGTCAACCGGGCGATTACCGAGGTCAACGCCCGCTTCGGGCTCGAACTGCCGACCTTCCAGCTGACGACCCGCCGGGTGCTGATCGACCGCCTCGTCTACGATCCCGAGGTGATGAGGACCGTGGGCGCGGTCGCCGCGGAGCGCGGGGTGGAGCGCGAGAGCCTGATGACGGACGTCACATCCATCGCGCGCGAAATGGTGCCCGCCTTCAACGCCTATTTCTATTTCAAGCTGGGCTACTGGATCGCCCGCCGGCTCCTGCGCGGCTTCTACCGGGTGCGCCTGGGTTTCGCCCATGAGCGGGCGGCGGCGAGGGCGCCGCCGGACACGGCGGTCGTCTTCTTCATCAACCATCGCAGCAATGTCGACTACATGCTGGTCACCTATCTCGCCGCCCGTTCGGTCGCGCTGTCCTACGGGGCGGGCGAGTGGGCGCGCGTCTGGCCGATCCGCAGCCTGCTGCGGCTTGCCGGCGTCTATATCCTGCGCCGGGAGTCGGGCGACCCGCTCTACCGCAAGGTGCTTGAGCGCTATGTCCAGATGGCGACGGAGGCCTGCGTGCCCCATGCGATCTTCGCCGAGGGGAAACTCTCCCGAGACGGCATGATCCACGAGCCGAGGCTCGGCATGCTGGGCTACATCACCAAGACCTTCGATCCGGCCGGGGCCTACGACATCGAGTTCATCCCCGTTGCGACCAATTTCGACCGCGTCATGGAGGAGCGCACGCTGGTCGCCAATCCCGACGCCGATTTCCGGGGCCGCGGCGGCAAGTTCATCTTCGGCTCCACGGCCGGGTTCTTCGTCCGGATGATGTGGCGGAAGCTCCAGGGCCGGTTCCCCGGCTTCGGGGTCGCGTGCGCCAATTTCGGCGAGCCGGTGTCGCTCAGGGAATGGTCCGAGGAACGGGGGCTGAACTTCTCGCGGCTCGACCGGGAGGAGCTGTTCGCGGCGGTGGGGGAGCTGGGCGAGGAACTCACGCAGCGGATCGTCGATGTGGTCCCGGTGCTCGCCGTGCCGGTGGTCTCGGCGGTGCTGGTCGAGGCCGACGGGCCGCTGGGCGCCGAAGCGGTAAAACGCCGCGCCCTCGAATGGCTGGATGACGCCCGCGCGCTGGGCGCCCATATCGCCATCAGGGACGGCAGCGAGGCTGCCGACATCGAACGGGCGGTGCAGTCCTTGCGCAAGCGGCGGCTGATTACGGAACGGGAGGACGGCATCGTGGCGGCGGAGCGCCAGCGCCCGCTGCTCGACTATTACGCGGCCTCGATCCAGCAGCTGCGCACCCATCTCGAACGGAAGCGGGACGGCGCTGGCTAGTCCCGCACATCGCGGCGTTCCGGCGCCGGAACTCATGATCGCATGCCTGCGCTCGCCGCTCGGGGCGTTGGTCGGCCGGCCCTGGTTCGACCGCGCCGCGCTGGCGGTCCTGTCGGGATGGTTCTTCCCGCTGTCCCGGCTCTGGGCGGCGGCGCGGGCCGCGGAAGGCTCCGTCGAGCGCTATCTCGCCGAGGTTCCGATGCCGCGGACGCCGCGCCTGGAGGGGGCGCTCCAGCAGCGGCTCGACCGGTTCGAGCGGGTCCGGGCCGGAACGGTGGCGAGCGAACGCGCCTGGGAGGACGCCTTTTTCGGCCCGGCCGCCGCGGCCCCGGAGGCGCTGGCGGAGGCGGAGCGGCGCCGGCTTCTCCAGCGCCATGCCTACAATGCGCTGCGCCGCATGTTCGCGCCCTTCGCGGCGCGCGTCCGGGCCGCCCCCTTCCGCTGGCGGATTCCGGAGCCTGCCGAGGTGGAAGCCCTCTACGGAGGCTTCCTCGACGAGCCGGCCCGCGCCTTCGCCGCGCCCGAGCCCATGCCGCCCGTGCGGGTCTCGCGCGCCTTCCCGGCCGCGCCCGGCCGGCGGGACTACTGGCTGCGCTTTCCCTCCCCCTCGGCCCGTATGGGCGACGAGGCCGTCGCGCGGGTGTACGAGCCCGCCGGGGTCTCCGACCCGCCGACGCTGATCTTCGGCCACGGCATCGGGGTCGAGTTCGACCATTGGCGCGGCGTGGCGGACGAGATCGAGGCGCTTGTGGCGATGGGCCTGCGCGTGGTGCGCCCGGAAGCGCCCTGGCACGGGCGGCGGGTCCTCCCCGGCCGCTATGGCGGCGAGCAGTTCGTGGCGACGGCGCCGTGCGGGGCGCTCGACCATTTCACCGCGGCGGCCCGCGAGTGGGCGGTGCTGATCGACTGGTGCCGGCAGGCGGGGCGGGGGCCGGTCGCCATCGGCGGCAGCAGCCTGGGCGCGATGACGGCGCAGATCGTCTCCGACCGGGCGCGCCGCTGGCCGGAGCGCCTGCGGCCGGACGCGATGTTCCTGGTCACCCATTGCGGGCGCATAGAGGAGGCGATGCACGGCGCGCTGGCGCGGGCCTGGGGCATAGCCGGGGCCACGATGGCGCATGGCTGGACCGACGAGGCCGCGCGCCGCTACACGCCGCTGCTCGACCCGGTGGACGAGACCTCCGTCGATCCGCGCAACATCGTCAGCGTGCTCGGCGCGCGCGACGACGTCACGCCCTACTGGGGCGCGAAGGCGCTGATCGACCGCTGGGAGGTGCCGGAAGAGAACCGTTTCATCTGGCGCCGGGGGCATTTCAGCGTGCCGATCACCATGTTGCGCAACCGCGCTCCGCTCGTCCGCTTCCGCGAGGTCATGGCCCGGCTCGCCTGACAGCGGCCCGCGCATTGCGGGCGGGCGGGGCAGGCGCTAAACAATCCGCCAACGCAAGCGCCTTTGGCAGGAGAGGGAAAACGATGGGCGAGTGGATCGAGATTACGGCGGGCGACGGCTTCGGGTTCGGCTGCTACACGGCCGCGCCGGCGGGCGCGCCGAAGGGCGGCATACTGGTCATCCAGGAGATTTTCGGCGTCAACGCGCATATCCGCGAGGTGGCGGACGGCTATGCGGCGGACGGCTATCTCGCCTGGGCGCCCTCGGTCTATGACCGGGTCGAGCGGCGCTTCGAGTGCGGCTACACGCCGGAGGACATCGCGAAGGCGCGCGACATCATGGCCGCGGCGCCGTTCGACCAGGCGGTCGGGGACCTGGCGGCGACGGTCGAGGGGCTCCGGGCCGCGGGCGCGGGCAGGATCGGCTCGGTCGGCTATTGCTGGGGCGGGTCCGCCTCCTTCCTGGTCGCCACCCGCATCGGGGTGGACGCCAGCGTCTGCTACTATGGCGGGCAGATCATGCCCCGCAAGGACGAGGCGGCGAAGAACCCCGTGATGATGCATTTCGGCGACCAGGACCATGGCATCCCGATGGAGGATGTGGAGGCGATCCGCGCCGCCCAGCCCGGGGCCGAGGTCCACATCTACCCCGCCGGCCACGGCTTCAATTGCGACCATCGCGCCGACTTCCACCCCGAGTCGGCGACGCTCGCCCGCACCCGCAGCCTCGCCTTCTTCGCGCAGCATATGGGCTGAGCGGGCCGGGTCCGGCCCTCCCGCAGGCGGGAGGCGGGAAAAGCCGGGAGAGGGGCTCGCGGCCGTGCGGCTTGGCAAGGCCCCGCCGGGCCGGGAGAGGAGCGCCGATGCCGCATGTCGCCATGGTCATCCCCTCGCTTGCGGGCGGCGGGGCGGAGCGGACGGCGCTGCGGCTTTCGGCCGGGCTGGCGGCGCGGGGGCACAGGGTCGATATCGTGCTGTTCCAGCCGCATGTCGCCTATCCGGGGGAGGTGCCGGAGGCGGCGCGGCTGCTCGTGCTCTGCGGGCGGCGGGCATGGGGCCGGCGCGACCCCGCCGCGATGCCGGCGACTGCGCAGTGGCGCCCGGAGCGCGCCCCGCTCCGGCAGGGGGCGGGGCTGGCGGCCGGCCTCGTGCGCGACTTCCCCGCCGCCGCGCCGCTGCTGCTGCGCCGCGCCGCGCTCGGCCGCGCGCTCCGCCTCGCCCGCTATGCGGCGCGCGAGCGGCCCGACATATTGTTCGCCAACCTTGCCCAGGCGGAGCATGCGGCCTTCTACGCCGCCCGCCTCGCCGGCCCGCGCGCCTTCCCGCCGGTCGTGCCGGTCCTGCGCAATGTGGAAGCGCCGGGCTCGCGGCACACGCGGCGGCGCCGGCTGCTGTTCCCGGCGGCGGCGCATGTCGTAGCGGTGTCGCGGGGCGTGGCGGCGGCGGTCGCGGAGGCCGCCGGCGTGGCGGAGGGGCGGCTCTCGGTCATCCACAACCCGGCCGTGACCCCGGCCGCGCTTCGACGGGCGGCGGAGGCGCCGCACCATCCCTGGTTCGCGGACGGCGGCCCGCCCGTGGTGCTGGGCGTCGGCCGGCTCGCCGCACAGAAGGA
Organism: Alphaproteobacteria bacterium; assembly: GCA_022826185.1. Taxonomy (GTDB): domain Bacteria; phylum Pseudomonadota; class Alphaproteobacteria; order Bin95; family Bin95; genus Bin95. The sequence continues at coordinate 2,057 of JAJDVH010000013.1, read as the reverse complement.
CTTCCCGGTCCTGCTCGAAGCGTTCCGGCGCGCGGCGGCCGAACGGCCCTGCCGGCTCGTCATCCTCGGCGAGGGGCCGGTGCGCGGCGCGCTGGAAGGCCGGGTGCGGGCGCTCGGGCTGGAGGCGCAGGTGTCGCTGCCGGGCTGGGTGGAGAACCCCTGGGCCTTCATGGCCCGCGCGGCGCTGTTCGTGCTGTCCTCGCGCCATGAGGGCTTTCCCGGCGCGCTGGTGGAGGCGCTGGCCTGCGGCTGCCCTTCGGTCTCGACCGACTGCCCGGCCGGCCCGGCCGAAATCCTGGAGGACCCGTCCCTGCTCGCCCCGGTCGGCGACCCGGAGGCGCTGGCCGGGGTCATGCTGCGCGCGCTCGCCCGCCCGCCGGACAGGCCCGCGCTCCGCGCAAGGGCCGCGCGCTTCTCGATGGAGCGGGCGGTGGCGGGGTATGAGGGGGTTATGGAGCTTGTGTTGCGGGGGCGGGCCGGGGCACACGCAGTTTCGCCATCGCCGGAAACGCACTAGAGTCCCGTCATGGAACGCTTCACGGTGGCATTGCCCGATGACACGGCGCGCTGGTTGAAGGGCCGCGCGGCCGCTGGCGGCGTCGGCGCGTCGGCATGGCTGGCCCGCCTGGTGGAGCGCACGCGCCGCCGCGCCGTCGGCGCCGGGGCCCCTTGCGGGGCGGACCGGCCGGAATGCGGGTCCATCGGCGAGGCGCTGGACCGCTATATCGCCGCTGGACCGGACCTGCGGCGGCGTCTGGGGAAATCGGAGGATGCGGCCGGCGGCAGGCCGCTTTCCCTGGTCCTGCAGGACAGGCTCTACGACAAGCGCGGGCTGCCCGATTGATCGTCCTCGACACGTCGGCGGTCATGGCGATTCTGCTTGGAGAAGACGAGGCTGTGGAATTTCGCGGCCGTATCGAGGCGGCTGGAGGCGGCATGCTGTCGGCAGCGACGGCCGTCGAAATTGCAGCGGTCTCAAGCCGCGACGACGCTCTCTTCTCCGCCGCGCGGTCGTTCCTGGATGAGCCGTTCGTCTCCATCGAGCCCGTGGACGCAGAACAGGCCGCCATCGCGGGAGATGCCTATCGGCGCTACGGCAAGGGCCGCCATCCGGCCGGCCTCAATCTGGGCGATGTCTTCGCCTATGCGCTCGCCCGCGAAAAGGGGTTGCCGCTGCTGTTCAAGGGATCGGACTTTTCGCGCGCACCGACATAGAGCCTGCATGACGGGATTGCGGGTCCTTGCACGGCCGGCCCGGCCGAAATCCCGGAGGACCCGTCCCTGCTCGCCCCGGTCGGCGACCCGGAAGCGCTGGCCGGGGTCATGCTGCGCACGCCCGCCCGCCCGCCGGACAGGCCCGCGCTCCGCACAAAGGCCGCGCGCTTCTCGATGGAGCGGGCGGTGGCGGGGTATGAAGGGGTTATGGAGCGTGTGTTGCGGGGCGGGCGGCGACATAGCTCTCCGGGACGGCCCTGCACTCAGTCCGGCAGGCCTCCGGAGTCGCGTGTGCCGTAAGTCACGATCCGGCCGCGTTCGCGTGTGCGGGCGGTAAAACCAGCGTCCCGAAGCAGTGCCTCGCAGGCATCGCTCGTCCGGCTGCCATTGCGTTCGGGGCCGGTGTCGATGGCGATACGCGCCGTCCGCCGAAGTAAATCCCGCCCGCCTTCGAGCGCTTCCGGCTCCGCGCCTTCGGCATCGCATTTAAGAAAGGCCAACCCGTCGATCCCGTGCTCCTCGGCGATGCGGTCCAGCGTGGTAGCCCGGCGGCGTATCGTGCCCGTCGCGTTCTCGGGCCTGTCCGCGCCGAAAACCGAGCTATCCGCCAGCGAAGCGGCGAGGCTGAAGGTCAGTTCTTCTTCCGCCTTCCAGACCAGTGCGTCGATGACCGTCACCGAGTCCTTTCCAGCCAGGTTCCGTCTGAGAGCCTGACTCGAAACTCGATCAACGGTTACAAGGCCTTGCGAGCCTTCGTGTAGTGAGTCGTATGTGTGCGATGTCGACCCAAGCCTGGCTGGAAGCGATGGATTTCTCCCAGTCTTTTGCCAGCCTGCGACAAC
>JAJDVH010000163.1 GCA_022826185.1 Alphaproteobacteria bacterium | reverse complement strand
TTGTCGCAGGCTGGCAAAAGACTGGGAGAAATCCATCGCTTCCAGCCAGGCTTGGGTCGACATCGCACACATACGACTCACTACACGAAGGCTCGCAAGGCCTTGTAACCGTTGATCGAGTTTCGAGTCAGGCTCTGAGAGATCCTCAAGCACGCCTATGATTGGTGACGGGTCCGAGGACATTGCCATTAGCAAGCGGTCGTCCTGATTGAAGGTGCGCCATCCCTCCGGTCCGAGAATCTGAAACCCTCTCCGGCGTGTGAGTGATCCGGGGCATATCAAGCCCGCGTCGGCGGCGACTTGATCCACAGCTGCGCGGCGGAGTCGTCGCTCAAGCGAATCCGCTTCCTCACTTTCTTCGGTGGCACGGAGGAGAAGCGCCTCGGCCCGTGTCTTCCGCTCAAGGGCTTGCCGGAGCTGCACCTCCGCCGCGTCCTTGGCAGCAACATCGTCGGCGGCTCGCGTACGGTCGCTGGTAGCGGCTGTGATGGCACTATTGGCCTCCAGTAGGGCGGTCTCCGCTTGGTTCCGCAAAATCTTGGCCGACTCACGCAAAGCGCCAAGCCTCGTTTCCAAGCGTTCGCGTTCCAACGAAGTCAGCGGTGACTCTTCGGAATCCAACGCATTGGGATTGATTTCGGCGAAAGTCCGAAGTTGGTCGTTCAGCGCAGATTCCAACAGACCTAGAGTGGTCGTTGGAACGCCCTCGGACACCATTTCGCCTTCGGAAATCGCCTTCGTGATGATTGTAGCCAGACCCTTCGTATATTCCTCGCGACTTTCGGCAGCCCCCTCTGGGGTTACCGCGGCTTCCACCGCCGCCGCGACTGCCGTTTTCAGTGTCTTGCGTCTGTTTGCATCGCCCTCCTTTGCCAGATCTCTGTAACGGCCAAGTAGCCGCTCGAAGTCAGCGAGCGCAGCTTCGCGCTTTGTCCGCTGATCCGCTTCCTCCTGAGACACGAAGCGGAACTGGCCAGAGCGTTTATCGTACATGACGCTGGCGCCGAACGGGTCGATCTGATAGCTTTTGAGGGTTCCCGACTCGAATTTGATCGCCTTGCCAATCGTGCTCGCCTTCCCCGTCATGCGAAAGCGGTAGAGAGAGTCTATTCGCGGCACTTGCGCATATGCGCCATTACTGGACTCGGCGCCCGCACAATAGTCGAAGACACGAAAGTAATAGGTCGTGCGAAAGGCAACGTCCTCGTCCTCGTGGTGCGGGCTGTCACCTTCACGAACCTGCATGCTGGCGGGGCGCTCGCAGGCCGTCAGCACACCCGCCATCGTTACACACGTCGCGAGGCGTACAAACCACGACCACCACCGATAAGAGCTCAATATGTTCACTTTGAGTCCTTGTGCCATCGTCGGTTACACGCCACTTTCGAGAATAGCCGGTCGAGCGCATACTGTCGTCGAAGCCAACTTGCAACTAGCTAGCCTACCCTGGAGGCTTGCGAAGTCCACTGGCTTCGTTGCAATCACGATCCGGACCCGGTTCGACGGGAAGATCATGCCGAGGCGTTCAGCGCAGAGACGATCTCCGCCAGCCGTTCCGCCCGCTTCCCGGCGTCGAGCCGGACAGTAACCCTCTCCAGAACCACTTCGAGGCGCGCGCCGCCCACCTCGGCGGCCGAACTTGTCGTTAAGCCCAATGTCCTGATCCCTCAGCATCCAATACAGTCGGTCACTTGTCGCGCTGATCGGCGTCGGTGCGGCGCGCCAAGCAACAGCCATGGGCTCGGTCAGCGACGACAGCACCATCGGGCAGCGGCAGCCGGCAGACAATCAATCTCCGGTGGGTTCGACGATCACGCGGCCGCGTCCCCGGCGGACAACATAGCCGCCCCGACGGATCGAGAGCTTTCCTTCCTCAACCAAGTCCCACAAGGCATCGGAGATGGCCTTTGCATTTTCGTCTTCCTCCGGTTCCGCGACCGCCTGTTGCAGCCACTTGGCGAACGCCTCGTCGGCGATGGCCGGCCCTACGGATTTGCGGAGTGCGTTGAGCTTTCGCAACTGGCCCTTCGTCAGGGTGGACTCATCGAGCATTCGGGAAAACTCCCTTTCTTGTTTTTCGGATTGCACCGTCAGAATAACGGCGTACACGGCGCAGATGGTGCAGAATAGCGGCCGCAAGCATGGCCTTGCACCTTGTCAATTGTCGCGCCAGCCGGCTGCTCTTTGCCGATCGGCTTGCGGCATGGATATTCGGCCATACAGGCCTCCGTGCCTGGGGAAGATTGCAGGCGCAATAGGCCTTGTGGAAGCGTATTTTCACGTCGCACGCCGCGCCTGGAGGCTTATCCCGCCGCCCCCGCTCAGGTCCTGTTCCTGTTCGAGCTTCGGGCGTTCGGCCTCCTGGGCCGCAAGCGCCGGTTCCTCGGCCAGCCGCTGCCGTTCGGCAGCGCGGGTGCGGGCTTCCTCGTCCTCGCGGGTCCGTTTCTCGATCCTGGCGGCGCTCTCGTCGATGGCGCCGGGTCCGGCGCCGGCGGCGGCGAGATGGGCCTTGAGCTCCCGTTGCGGAAGGTCCCGCCCGAGCGCGTTCGCCTCGGCAAGCACCGCATCGGCGTCCCGCTTCCACGCCACCCGTGTGAGCGGTGGCCCGCCATCGCCCGGACCTTGGAAGAGGCAGGCCATCCATGCGGTCGCGCTCATCCAGCCGCTTTCTCGCCAGATCGAGGAACGCCTCGACGCGGGCCCGGTCCTTTTTGCCAAGCACGCGCCATTCGAGAGGGCCGCTTTCGGCCTCACGCAGGCTGCGGCAGCGCTGCACGCCATCGCATCGACGTGATGGGTAGTCCGGTCTCCGGCCAACGGCGACCGCGCAGGGGCGGCAGGGGTCACCATGTTGGCGCGGCGACCGGCGTCCGGGCCGCCGGCCGGACAACAGGGGCCGGGGCGCTTCAGGATTACATGCTTCGGCCACGGCCGAGGCGCTGGACGAGCGGCTTTTCCCGCCGCTCCTCGCGCTGCTGCTGCGATGCGAGATGCCGGTCGCGTTCGGCGGCGATGTCCCCGAACGTCTCTCTCTGGCGCGGTGTGAGATGGGGACTGTCCGAGAGCTTGCGCATTTCCTCGACGAGCTCCGTGCTCTCCGGCATGTCGAAGCGGCTGACGCCACGGGCATTCGCCTCCGCGCGGACGGCCTTCCACTGCTGCAGCAGCTCTCCGCATTGGCGGGTGTCCGCCGGCCGCGCCACGTCATGTTCGTGGAGGAACTTCCCGAGCCTGTCCCTCGCATCGGCGCGGAGATGCGGGTCACGGGCGATCTCCCGGGCGCGCTCGACATAGGACCGGCAGCCCCGGTCCGCGAACACGGGCAGTCCCCGGGCCTCGATGGGCGCCCTGAACGCATCCCACTCGCGGCGGAGCCGGTTGTAGCTGCCATGCGCGTCCGCGCGCTTGCGGGCGCCGTCGACCGCACCGCCGAGACGCATGCGCTGCGCCTCGCCGAGCTTCGGGTCGCGCGCCGCGGCTTCCGCGCGGCCGAGCAGGGCGTGGAAGCCTCGCTCGCCGCCATCGGACGCCCGGACGGACCGATCCAGATGGTTCGCCCTGTCGTCGCGCCCCCGGCCAAGGGTCGCTTCGAGCCGCCGGCGTTCGGCCGGGAACAGGTCCCGCCCGGCGGCGAGCCGGTCGCCTCTCGCGAGCAGGGCGTCCATGGCGCCGGCGTCTTCCGACCAGCTCCCGGTCCGCAGGCGGAACGCGATATCGCCGGCTTCCTTCCGTGCGGCGGCTGCGGCCTCGCGCACCCGTTCGCGCGCCGCCTCGCGCGCCGCCCGTTCCGCCTCGATCCCGTCATGCTCGCGGAGCGCATCGAGAAGGCTCTGCCGCAATGCCTCCGGCATGGCTTCGTCGGCGGCGAGCGAACGGCCCTTCTCCAGAACATCCTCGCTGCGTTCCGTCTCCTCTTCCTCCCCGTCGCCGTTCCATGCCGCGAGCCAGGCGGCGCCGGCGCCTTCCGCCTCCCGCCTCGCCGCCCAACCGTCGAGCGCGGCCGTGACGTGGCCCCGGTCCAGCTCCCCGAGCCCCGGATCGTCCGCGACCCGGCGCCCCAGCTCCGCGAGCCGGTCCAGCTCCTCCGCCCGACCCGGTTCCCCGATCCGCTCCATGGCGTCCATCCAGCGGCCGTACCAGTCGCGCACCCGCCCGGCGGCGGTCCGGGCGCGGAATATCCCGTCGTCGCCGGCAAGCAGCGCATCCGCGCGGCCGAGCATCGTGTCCAGCTCCTCCCTGCCGGCCCCGTCCGGGAAGTCCGTCGATCCATCCCTTGTGAGGATTTCGCGCGCGCCGGTCGCGGCGGTCTCCAGCGCCCGGCGCCAGTCCGCATAGTCCGGACGGTCGACAATGCCGGTCCCGTCCACGCCGTCCTCCAGGGCCGCGCGGGCCTCCAGCCCCAGGCGAAGCCCCTGCATGCAGGCGCCGACGCGCCCGGCATCCGTCTCCGCGCCGAGGCGCAGGAACTCCTGCTCGACCGCTGCACTCGTTTCCGTGGCCAGGCCGGCGTTCTGCGCGAGCGCCCGGAGTTCCGACACGAGTTCCTCATGACCCTCATGCAGGGCGGGATGCTCGCCAGCGTCCGCCGCCGCCCTGTCATGGCGCGCCTTCGACGCCCGCCACGCCTCGAAGCGCTCTCCGGCATCGCGCGTCCGGGCGGGCTCGACGGGGTCCGGCGCCCTGGCGCGGACGCCCTCTTCAGGCGTCTCCGGCTTCAGCGACGGCGCGGCGGGACGCTTCTTCGGAATGCGCACCGGCGCTCGTTCCGCCCTCTCCTCTTCCGGGAGCGCGATATCCTCGCCGAGCGCCTCCAGCGCCGTCAGCCGGTCGCCGTCATCCGCCTCCAGCGCCGCCGCGAGGCTCTCCCGGTCGTCGGTCAGCACCACCGCCTTGTCGCGCGCCCGGCTGATCTGCACATAGAAGCTCTGCAGGCCGCCCAGATGCCCGTGGCCCGCATCGGCGACCGCGATCACCCGGTCGCGCGTCATTCCCTGCGCGGCATGCACGGTCGAGGCCCAGGCGTGCAGCATGTGCTGGAGCTGCGGGTCGTCATGGCGCCATTCGAGTTCGCGCCCGTCGTCGGTCAGGAGCCGGAGCTTGCGGCGGGCGATGGAGAGGATTTCGGCCGTCGCGCCATTGTCGAGCCCGCGCGCCTTGTCGTTGCGGGTCCAGCGGATGCGGTCGCCGGCCCGGATGGTGATCGTCTGCGTCTCGTGGAGGTCGAGCCGGTAGCGGATCCCGCCCGCGGGCCGGATGCGCCGCGCCCTGCCGTCGGGATGCTCCAGCAGGACCCGGTCGCCCTCGAAGCCCGTCACGGTGCAGGCGTCGCCGGCGCGGACCCGGTAGTGATAGAGCTCCTTGCGGAAGACGGCGACATCGCCCTCGCGCCAATTGCGGATGTCGCCCGTCTCGGTGCGCGTCATGTGGAGCTTGGCGAGCGTCTCGATCTCCAGCGCCCGCCCGTGCAGCGCGCCTTCCTCTTCCAGCCCCTCGCGCACCGCATCGACGATCCGGCGCCTGAGTTCGTGCGTCGGCGCCAGCAGCACCGTCTCCTTCCGGTCCTCCGGCGGGAGGGAGAGCCAGAGCCGCGCGGCCGTCTCCGCCAGTTCTTCCGCGGGCAGCTCCACGACGTTCTCCCCCAGCCGGTCGAGCGCCCGGCGCGGCTCGCCCGCCACCGTGTCCAGCACGGCCGCCTTCAGGTCCGGGTCGCGCTGCCGGCGGATGTCGTCCATCAGCGCCGTCGCCATGCCCGCTTCCTGCAGCTGCCGGAAGGGCTGGCCCGCCTCGACCGCTCTCAGCTGCTTGCGGTCGCCCACCAGCACAAGGCGTCCGACGCCGAGGCTCGACGCAATCCTCATCAGCGCGAGGGTCTGCGCCGTCGATGCCATCGACATCTCGTCCGCCACCAGGACCGAGCCCTCGAAGCGTGTCCTGAGTTCCGCCAGCGCATCATCGTCGAGCAGGTTGTCGCCGGCGTCGCGGTAGCGGGCGAGGAACCATTGCAGCGTGCGCACCGGGATGTCCGCCTCCCGGCCGAGCACCCGGGCCGCGACGGCCGACGGCGCCAGGCCGAACACGCGCCGGTCGCCGGCAAGCGCGGCCGCCTCCTTCAGCATCGTGGTCTTGCCGGTGCCGGCATAGCCCTGCACCCCCACCACGAGGTCCTCATGCAGCAGGATGGTGCGCACCGCCTGCTTCTGCCCGTCGGTCAGCGCCGACGCCGCAAGCCGGGTCTCGACCGCGCCGGCGTCCGTCAACGGTCCGGCGGCGCCCGCGCCTTCCTTGAGGAGGGCCAGCATCCCGCGCTCCGCGCGCACCGTGCGGTCGGTGACGAAGGCGCGCCCGCTCACGCCGCGGCGCACCGTCTCCAGCAGATGGCCGTCGCGCAATAGCTGCGCCACCGCCTCGTCCACCTCGGCGAGACCGTAGCGCCCGGGCGAGTGCGCGAGACAGAGCATGGTGAGGTCGTGGGCCGGGAAGACCGACCGGCGTTCCTCCAGATGCGCCGCCGCGCGCAGGGCGATCTCGAGCATGGAGAGCACGGGCGGCGGCTGCGTCCGGCGCTTGCGCGGCCGCACGAAGCCCAACTCCTTCGCGCGCGTGCGCCAGAGTTCCTCCAGCGCCGCCCGGCCCGGCTCGTTCTTGCGCGCCCTCGTCGCCAGCGCCGCCTGCTGTGCGCGGGCCGCATTGTAGTTCCAGCCCCGCTCCTTCACGTAGCGCAGGATCGCGAGGCGCCGGTTGGAGAACGCCGAAAGCTCCGCGCGCCCATAGCCCGCGATCTCGAAGCTCGGCACGCCGCCCGCCATGGAGGGTGAGAGCGAGTAGCCGCAATCGATCAGGCGGCGCGCCAGCTCGTTGCGGTAATGGGCCCCGATCAGCTTCTCCGCCGCCTTCAGCCGGCCCGTGTCCAGGCTCCGCCAGCGCCCCTCGGCATCCCGGGTCATGTTGGCGAGGACGGCGTGCGTGTGCAGTTGCGGGTCCAGGTCCCGGCTCGCGATGTGCCGGAAGGTGGCCGCCACCATGGAAGGCGCCGGCGCGCGGCGCATGCGTCTGAACGCCCGGTCCCAGACGCGCGTCTCAAGCAGGCGGGCCTCGATGAAGTCGAGCGTCGCCCTCACCGCCCCGTCATGCGCGCGGACCACCTCCTCCCGGCCCCAGAGCAGGCCTTCCAGCGAGACCGACTTCGGCGCCGAGAAGGTGATGTCGTGGCCAGGCTCGTGCTCGGTCTCGCCCTCGCGGGTCCGCCGCCCGAGGCGGATGTCCGTTTTCGGGACCGCCCCCTCCAGGACCGATCGGAACCGCTTCGCGTCGATGCGGCCCTTGAGGCCGGCCGCCGCCGCGCCCGCCCCGTGCCAGCGGCTCGCCCGGCGGTGCTCGGGATCGTTCCGCGCATAGTAGCCGCCCTCGCGCTCGAAATAGTGCACCGAGGCGGCGGCGGACCCGAGCCTGTTGACCTTCGCGACCATATGCTTCTACCGCTGTCCGGCATAGCGCATCGGCGGCGCGGGCGCCATGCCGGGGCGGGAGGGGAGGGCCCATGGCCGGAGAGGATGTCGAGCGCAGGATCGAGGAGGAGCTGAGGCGCCGGGAGCGGGCCGCCCGGGAGCCGGCGGCCGCGGAGCCCGCCGGTCCGCCGACGGCGCCGGAGCGGCGGGCCAGGCCCGGGGCGGAGCCCGCGCCGCAGGCCCCCGATGTGGAGGCGCTCTTCCGCCGCCTGAGAGGCGAGATCGACGCCATGGAGGGCCGCATGACCGCCGGCATCGACGCCGTGGCGAAAAGGCTCACTCCGGTGCCGGAGGCAGCGGCCGAACTCGGGCACTGGGTCCGGGGCGCGAAGGCAAGGGGCGAGGCCGTCGACCGCCTGGCATCCCAGATGGAGCAGGCCCTCGACCGGGAGGGGCGCATCCACAGGCCGGCGCGCCGCCGCGCGCGGGCGGTGCTGTTCGGCCTCGCCTTGGCGGTCGCCATCCTCGCCAGCCTGATCGCCCAGTGGCAGTTCGCGGTTCTCGGGACCGCCGACCCCACCCGGGGCTGGCGCGACCATGTCTGGGAACACTATGGAGACCAACTCCGCGACTGTGTCCTCCGCGCCGAAAACCAGGGCAAGGCCATGCTCTGCCAAGTCTTCGATCCCAAGCCGGCCCTACCGTAGCGCCCCGCGACCGGGATGCGGCCGGGGAACCGGTGGCGGCGCGGTCCCGGCATACCGGCCGTCGCGGTAGAGGCGCCCCTCGGCCGGTTTGTCCGGATGGCGGATCGCCGTCATGCCATCGAGCACGCCGGACTCATACATCGCCTCCACCCGCCGCCCGTCCGGCCACTCGATCCGCCAGAGGCCGTGCCGTTCGCCCTGCCTGTAGGTCCCGGTCTCCGAATAGCCGTCCGGCCAGATGCGCCTCCATATCCCGACCGGTTTGCCGTCGCCCATCCGGCCTTCGTCGATCCGGCCGTTGGCATAGACATGTTTCCAATGGCCCGTCCTCTTGCCATGGGCATACCGGACCTCGGTGCGCGCGCCGCCGGGTCCTCGAGAAACCCACCGCCCGTGTTGCCGTCCATTGACGAAGGGTCCACGGCTCACGGATCCGTCGGGACGTTCGACGACCCAGTCCCCGACCGTCCTGCCGTTTTCGTAACGCCCGGTGAACCGAAGGCCGTCAGGGCGCACAATCCGCCAGGGCCCGTGCGGCTTGCCCCTTGCGTAGGAGCCTTCGCGAAACTCTCCGTTGACCCATTCCAGGGTCCACGGCCCCTCGCGCAAGCCTGCCGAGAACCGTCCCGCCTGCCGGTTGCCCTCCCGGTCCTCCAGCGCGCCCTCGCCGTCGGCCAGCCCGTTCCGGCAGGTCCCCGACCAGTCGAACGGGGCCGTGCCCCCGTGTGCGAAACCGCCGACAAAATGGCACCCGGTGATATTGTCGGCCGGCGTCAGACAGGGGGCGCCCGGCGTGGTCCCGGGGTCGGAGCAGTGCCGCATCGGCGCCGAAGCTGGGGACGCCTCGGTCGCGATGGCGCCGAGGAGGAAAGCGGCCAGGAGTTTCGGGGCACTTGACGCAATCACCCTTGTCATTCTTGCGCGGGTCCCTCCGCTCGCAACGCCGGGCATTGGTGGCGGCGGAATGCTGTTCAGCAGGAAGCGCCCCGGCGATTCGGTCGCGACAGCCCAAAATTGCGCCACTCATCTCCGCCTGTCTATGCACACCGGCTTCCGCGAACGGAAACCCGGCCGGAAGCGGGACGGCCGCGCGCCGGACCGGCGCAAGTCCCGGCCGTCGGCAATCACGGCCTAGCGGGAGAACCGGCTGTTCCGGATTGTCAACTCAGGGCAGACAGAAACACTCGATCTTGACGGACTAATGCAAGTTGCCGTGCATATATTCGGGTTCCCGCCGGCAGTAGAACAGCGTTCCCCCGATAGGGCTTCGGCAAGGAAGGCGTCGGACTTTCGAGCGCCGGGGGCCTGGCAGAGGGGAAGACGATGGTGCGGGGCGTTGGAACTGGGGAACGTGTGAACTTGAAGTGGGCGGCGCTTCTACCCCTGCGACTCTTGCCGCCTCCTGGGGAGGACGGAGCGAACATGTTGCCCGTTCGCGGGACGCTCTTTGCAGACGCGCGCCCCGCCCTCATGCTCTCCCGTCCGTTGCGGGTGGCCGGGCCGAGCGAGCGGGAGCCAAGTCACCATGCGACTCCCGGCCGACGGTCCGGCCGCCTTTTCGATGCAGCCAGAAGGGGCTTGGAAATGACAGAGACCACCGACTCTTCCGACATCAATGATGACGCGACCCGACCCATATATCCAGACATGTTGAGAGCCACGGCTCTGACAATATCCGCCCTGAGCTTTGCGGCCATTCCTGTTGCATTCGCGATTTCGTTTATCTACAATTGGGGTTTCTTCTCCGCGTTCAGGATTTCCATGGGCGCTACTCCGATGACGCTGGCGGACCATCTGAATACTTGGCCGTTATGGTTGCCGGAAACAATATTGGTGGGCTTCTTGATCTGCGCATTGATGTTCTTCTCGTCCCGAAAGCGATACAGGAGCCCTGCCGGGTCTCCTCCCGCACCGGAAAATGTTGAGCGAAACACTCGCCGTATGGGGTTGATTTTTGCCGCATTCTCCACGATGGGAGTAGCACTGGTTCTGTTGTCGGCGTGGGGAAGCGAGCTGCAGCCTCCTCTGACGGCAGGAATAGGGTTATGTATCTGCTGGGCAGCTTACACAGTGTGGATACTCAGCTATCCGGATGCGAAAACCCGTTATTCCGCGCCCGCCCGGAATTTCATCTATTGGGCCCCGATGGTTGCGATCTCCATGTTCTTCTGGGGCTGGTCCGAGGCAGACTCCGTATATTTCGGCCAACCTGACGTATATGTGGTCCACATGGGCGCCAAGCAGACACAGTCGCCGCCTGAACCATTGACGGTAGAGGTCATAAGGACGTTTGAGAAGTGGATGCTTGTCTATGGAGAAGGTGGCAAGATTGTCTGGCTCAGGATCGACAATCTTTATCGTTTCGACTTGAAGGAAAACAGATTGTCCTTGTAGTGCATAATTGGGTCTCGAATCAGGACTTCGGGTGATCGGTCCACCATGCAATAGGTCGTTTCCGCAGTCAGCGGCGCAAAGTAGCCGAGGCCAGCCCCGAGAAAGCCGACCCGGTCCCGGACCAGCGGCGGCCAAGAGCCGGTCGCCCTCTTCGAAGGTGAGGCAATCGCGGCCTTTGGCGCCGGCGAACTGGACGATGCCCTGGACCATGAATGAAACAGTTTGAACAAGAGGGATGCCCGTCCAGCAAGTTCGTTCCCGGGGACAAGACGTCGACAAGCGGGGATCGGGGCGCGGCGCAGCTCGTGGGGCGGTCGGAAATGGAGGCACCAGGGCGCTGCCGTCCACCACCCCCGGGATTGCCCTGCCCGTTCGCGCCTGGGCCCGATCACGAGCCTTCCGGCCGATTGTCCCCGTCGGCGTAGCTCGTCGCCTATTGCGCGCGGGCCAATATCCTCTGGCAGCATGAAGGGCACGGCCCAAGGTTGATTGACGATAATTTTCAGATGTGATGGTATGCTCATGTTGAGGAGCATTATGGGAGATACCTTGTCCAAGTGCGGCTGGCTTTTCTCTCGATAAAGACATGAAGCTGACGAAGCACTTGATTTTCGGTTTCCAGGGGCGAAGACATGACGACAGAAGTGAGAGGGAATGAGGCCAACGGGGATTCTCCTTATGGAATTTCGTACATTTATGAAATAGTAAAAGCAATTTTCTAGTATGTTGCTGGCATCAATACAACGTTGCTGTTATTTTTGGGATACTTGTATTGGGCGGCTGCAGGACTGATGTATGAATATTTTGCTTCAGAAACTATGACGTCAATATTTTTGAATTTGCTGTAATAGAAGACATTACTTTTCTGACCGCAAAGAATTGGTTTCTGTTTATAGTTCCATTTATTGCTCCGCTGGATTTCTTTTTGATTGTGAGTTCAATTTTCCTCATGATTTCATTTTTGTTCAGGGAATTTTCGTCAAGAGTGAGTGTTTATGAGAAAGGATATGCGGAAAATCATGTGATTAGCTTCTGGCATCTTGAAGCTCAAACATTCTCAAGAAAACCACGATTTGAGGGGAAATACACTAGGTCGTGTACCCATAAGGGGTTTCTTCATTAACGAAGCTGTGATTCAAGCTCCCAACTTCAGGGAGCGAGGACATGGGCCGCTACGATCTGATGGACTTCGAATGGCGAGTGATCGAGCCGTTGCTGCCGTTATGTGCCGTTGCTCGTGATGTGTCCGTGGCGTTTCAGGCTTCGGGTTTTCCGGGCGGAGCGCGCGCCGGGAGGAACATCATTTTCACAGCGATTTCAGCCATTCGAGCAGAGATGCGTCATCCCGCCATTTTCCTCTTCGGTGGTGTCCCGCCGAAGCATGCACAGGAGGTTCGCAGGCTTCCAGCGCCTGGGCCTTCATCTGCACGGTGATTTCGGCATACCGGTTGGTCGTGTCGAGGCTGACATGGCCAAGCCACGCCCGGATCACGTTGACCTCGACGCCCGCTTCGAGCAGATGAACTGCGGCCGTGTGCCGGAACGTGTGCGGCGAGATGATGGCGCCGCCGGGTTCCGGCCCGTTGGCGGTGTGCCGGCGCACGATCTTGTAGATCCCGAACCGCGTGAGCGGCTGACCTGTACGGGAGACGAACACCGGCTCGTCCGGGCCGGTTCGCCGATGGGCGAGCATCTCGCGCAAGCGCTCGGCGGTGAGCGTCCACAACGGACAGCGCCGCCACTTGTCTCCTTTGCCGTGCAGATGAACCCGAGGCGAGGCTCCGGTATCAAGATGACCGATACGGAGCCGCACCACCTCCTGAACCCGGGCTCCGGTGTTGTAGAGGAACAACAGCAACGTCTGGTCACGAAGCGCGAGCGGTCCACTCGCAGGCAACGCCCTGAACACAGCCTCGATCTCGTCGCGTTGCAGGAAGCGCGTTCGTGGGGGCGGCATTCTCTTCGTCGGCACGGCGGCCAGGCGTTGCGCCTCGTCGATGAACTCCGGCCTGCGGGTGGCGATGTAGTCGAACAGGCTGCGAAGAGCCGCCAGACGCTGATTGCGGGTGGCGACCGAGTTACCCCGTTGTGCCTCCAGGTAACGAAGGAACCGTATGCACGTCTCGGCCGTGAGGTCGCGGAGTTGGAGACGCGTCAGCCTGCATCGCCGTTCGCCTGCGACGAATCGCAGATACAACACCAGGGCATCGCGATAGTTGCGGACCGTGGTGGGCTGGAGCCCCTTCTGGCATGGCAGGTGGTCCTCGAAGAAGCTGCGCAGCAACGGTCCCAGTGTCTGTTGCGCGCTCATGACACGCTCCCCTCGACCGCCGGCAAGGCATAGCGTTCGAATCGCTGGCTCGCCTGCTCCAGCAGTTCCTCGGTGATGGACAGGTACCACGCGGTCGATTCCGGACTGACATGGCCGAGGAAGGTCGAGAGGTGAATCAGGCGCTCGGAGACATCGATGCCGGCCCGGTACCAGCGCAGCAGCGTTCCGACCGCAAAGCTGTGACGCAGGCAATGCGGTCTGGGAGGCGATGTGCCCGGAGGTGGGGAGAACACCGGATCGCCGGTCACGATGTGGTGGAAGGTCTGGGAGATGGCGCCGGCGCAGACGGGATGCCCGGCCCGGAAGGAGAACAGGGGGACGCGGTGTGGACGGTCACCGGCACGGCCCCGAAGCCCTGACAAGTATCCTGTCAGCGCCGTCCCGACCCGCGGCCCGAATGGCACGAGCCTGTCCTTGGCGAACTTCGTTTTGCGCACCCACAGGACGCGACGCTCGAAGTCGACATCGCGCACCTGCAATCGGGAGACCTCTCCGATGCGCAGACCCAGCGTGTACATCAGGGCAAAGGCGAGGTGGTAGGTCTGTCCCCGATACCGGGCGGTGGATCGATCCGGGAGGGCCCGGGCGGCATCGAGGAGCCGCTTCGCCAGGGTCTGGTCGAACAGGAACGGCACCGGTCGTTGACCGGCGCGCCTGGGACCGGTCAGCACAGGTGAATGCTCGATCCGTTCCTGGACCACCAGCCAGTCGAAGAAGCAGCGGGCCACACCCAGCAGATGGTTGTGGCTGCGAGCGGCCGCGCGCCGACGAGAGCCGACGAAGTCCTCGATGAGCGCGGAGTCGATCTCCGAGAGTGCGCCGATGTCTCGTTCGCACACGAAGCGGTCGAGCAGGCGCAGCGCCGCTGCTTCGGTGACGTATTTGCGTCCCAGGGCGCGCTTGTGAAGCACGTATCGCTCGATATCCTCGCCAAGCACGCTGGTCCATGGCTGTGGGTTCGGGCTCATAGTAGCGCCTCCCCGTCGCCGATGGCGACTTCGCGCAATGGCTCGATGGCGACCTTGGTGTAGACCTCGGTGGAGCTTGTCCTGCGATGCCCGACATAGTCGCCGATGGTCTTGAGAGGGAACTGCGCATCGACCAGCCGTTGAACGCAGGTATGACGCAGCGTGTGCGATCCGGGACGCCGGACACGGATGCCGGCCTTGCGCAGGTAGTGCGTCGCGCGGTTCGAGATGGCCTGCCAGCCCATTGGCACGAGCGGAGCCATCGCACGGAAGAAGATCTGGCGTTGCGGCGTCGTGGGCCGTGCGTTCCTGAGGTAATCGAGCAAGGCCTCCCCGACGACGCTCGACAATGGATAGGCGGTGCAATGTCCGGCCTTGCGCTCGGGAACCAGCAGACGGTCTCGTTCCCAATCGATGTCGTCGAGCGTCAGGGCGGCGACCTCTCTGGCGCGCAGTCCGTAGGTCACGAGCAGGAGCAGGATCGCGTAGTCGCGCTTGCCGACCGCACTGCGACGGTCGACCCCCTCGAGCATCCTCCGGACCTCGTCCCAGCTGATCGACCGCGGCACGGTGGACAGGCGGTACGTGCGTGGCGACTCGATCGCGCCGGTCAGGTCACGTGCGATGACACCTTCCCGGCAGGCGTAGCGCACGAAGACCCGGAGCGCACTGCACAACCCGGTCATGGAGGTTCCGCTCAGTCCGCGGCCTGCCTCGGTCACGAAGGCGCTGAGTATGGCCGGTGAGAGCTCGGCGAGACGCCGCACCCCGATGCGCCTCAGATATCGCTCGAAGACCCGGAGAGAGTGGCCGTAGTGAAGTACCGACGCCTGCCGCAGGCCTCTCTCCTCGCGCAGGTACGTGAAGAAGCCCGGCGTCTCTGTCAGGAACGGATCATGGACGCGCGGCGACCGGCCACGTCTCACGAACGATGGCACCAGCAGGGTGACAAACTGTTCAACAGGGCCTCGGACCTCGTTGCCGAACTGGCGATGTCGGTCGGCGTCGCGGCCGGTTGCTCGTTCGGTCACCCAGTCAGTGACGAACGGCTCGACATGGTCGGGAAGCTCCTCGAAGCTCCTGCCTCCGCGACTCCAGACGAACGCCGCAAACTGCCTCAGAATCGGTACCCGCGAGCGAACGTTGCGCGCCGCGTAGCCTTGGCTCGACAGCCAGGCGACGTAACGCTCTATGGGCTCGCCGAGCCAGCAATCACGAATCCGGTCAACGGTGTCGGGCTTGGAGAAATACTGTTCCAACATGACAACCTCCTCTCCAGTAGATGGGAGAGGAGATAGTCGTCGATCTCCTGGCTCTCGTGATGCTCCTCCCGGCGCGCGCTCCGCCCGGAAAACCCGAAGCCTGAAACGCCACGGACACATCACGAGCAACGGCACATAACATCGACAACCTCAAGGCCGGCGTGGACAAGGCGGACCGCGAGGAGCCGCGGCTCAATCCGAGCTTTGCCGAGTTCGCCCGGCACTACGGGGTCGCGGTGCTGCCGGCGCGCTCGGGGCGGGCGACGGACAAGGGGCTCGTTGAAGCCTGCGTCGGGGCGGTCCAGTCGCGCATCCTGCTCGTGCTGCGCCGTGAGACCTTCTTCTCGCTGGAAGCGATGAACGCCGCGATCCGGCGCGAGTTCGACCGGTTCAACGACGCTCCCATGGCCTGCGGCGAGACCCGGCGCGCCCTGTTCGAAGCCAATGAGCGGGCGCTCCTCAAGCCCCTGCCCCGGACCCCCTGGGAATGGGGCGAGTGGATCGAACGCAAGGTCGGGCCGAGCTGCCACGTCCGCATCGCCTACAACCACTACTCCGCGCCCGAGCGCCATATCGGGCGCAAGGTCCCGCCCGCGTTGGCGAGCGCACGGTCGAGCTCTTCCTCGACAGGGGCGGCGAGCGGATCGCCGTCCACCGTCTGAAGAGCGGGCGCAACCAGTACGCCACCAACCCCGCGCACATGCCCGACCGCCTGAACGCGGTGCGCGATATCCGCGAGCCCGACTACGGCGACATCCTGCTCGCCCGCGCACGCGCCATCGGAGCCAACGCGCTGGCCTGGGCCGAACGCTGCTTCGCCTCGCGCGACTTCCCCGAACAGGCCTTCACCACCGTGCAGGGCATGATCCGCCTCGCCGACGACCGCGGCGCCGAACGCCTCGATGCGCTCTGCGCCGAGGCCCTGGATGTGAACCGCCTCTCTTCCGGCTTCCTCAGGGACCGCCTCAGGGCCGGCGCCGAGCCGCACGGTCCCTGATGGCGCTGTTCACGAAGACCCGCCATCGCGGACTGGCGCGGGTCGGCTGGCAGTTCACCCTGGCGCTTGCGGCCTACGACCTGATCCGCCTGCCGAAGCTCCTGAGGGCTGCCGCATGATCGCCGAAGCCCGGTGCAGGGCCCTCATTGGACGCTCCGTCACGCCGGCGCCGCTGCCGGCAAGGCTTCCCGTCCGCAGTGCCGCACCGCCGCGCCGAAATACCCCGCCTCGTTCCCTTCGAACAAATCCACCCGACCGGCGCGGTCATGCCGAAAGTCGCCCATAAGAATCCCGACCAACCGCGTTCTTCCGCAGCCTGTTAAAGCTTTTCTCTACATCAGCCTGATCGTCTTCCCCCTCGTCATTTTCCTCCTTAGGAACAAACATCAAAAAGTTTCTTGTTGATCCGATATGAATTACCTCTTTCTTGCATATCACTGGAGTAGAAATACAAATTGACCCTTCTATCGGGGGCGCCGTGAAGTGCCCCTGAAATTTATCGTCCCTCGCCAAGGCATATGCCATCATCACCGGTGATATCGCCGCAACAATTAGCGACACTACCATCATCGCAAGAGCGGCTTTTTTTGTTGTTTCCAAAAACCAAGTAAGACAATAGCCGACGAATGCTATAAAATACACGACGAAATTGAAGACGAAGATCAATACGGCACAAAGCGACCAATAGAGTGATTTTATTGCAAAAACAAAGCTCTTGACACTACATTCTGCGACGAAGAATGACCATCTCAACAAAAACAAAACGCAATTGGCGAAGCCATGGAAAGTATCAATTGCTAAATTTACAGCGAATTCCTGCATACCTACTCGTTTCTCACTATCGTTGTCTGTATCTCCACTAGCAATATTCTCGTCTCTAGGCCGTGGACTCATAAGCTCGTAGCCAGAGCCTGACGGTTGCGATCTTGATCATGGCGAGGAAGTTGGCGGCGAGCTTTTCGTATTGTGTGGCGATGCGGCGGAACTGCTTGAGCTTGTTGAAGGCGCGTTCGATCCGGTTTCGCAATCGATACAAGGGTTTGGAGAAGGCGTGCCTGGTCTTCGCACCTTCGCGGTCGGGAATGATCGGGACGGCATCGCGTTGCTCGATCAGGTCACGGATCCATTTGGCGTCATAGGCCTTGTCGGCGACGAGGAAACTGTCGGGCTCCAGGGTCGCCAGCATGGCGCCGGCGGCCGTGGTGTCGTGCGCCTGGCCGGGGCTGAGGTCGTAGCGGATCGGCAGGCCAGTGACGTCCGCCACGGCATGGATCTTCGTGGTCAGTCCGCCACGGGAACGACCCATGCAACGATCTGGACCCCCCTTTTTGATCCCGCCGCATGCTGGTGAACCCGGACGCTCGAACTGTCGATCATCTGCACATTGCCGTCGTAAGCCTCCACCACCGCATCCATCAACCGATCCCGGATGCCCTTCTTCCGCCAGCGGTTGAACCGGTTGTAGCAGGTCGTATAAGGCCCGTAGCGCTCCGGCAGGTCACGCCATGGCGCTCCCGTGCGAAGCACCCACAGAATGCCGTTCAACACACGCCGGTCGTCCACCCGCGGCACGCCCCGCGGCTTGTTCATCGATGATGTTCCGCGAAACATCATCGATGATCCAGCGGGCGGGGACGCTTCCGAAGTATTCGAAGGCGCGGCGGTGCGCCATGATCCAATGACGCACGCTCTGGTCGGGGACCGCCTCGACATAGGTCAGGTTCGAGTGCGCCAGGACGGCGACGAAGATCTCCACGTCCTTCTCGCCGCGGCCGCTGCGCAGCGCCAGCGTCTTGCCCGAGAAGTCCGACAGGCCCCAAAGCCCCGGCTCGTAGTGGAAGCGCATCTGCGCCGGCCCGGGCCGGCTGTGCAGACGCTCCTTCAGCAGGCCGCAGAAGCAGCTGTAGGTATAGGCCTTGCCCCCCTGCGCCAGGGCCTCGTCCCGGTATTCGACCCAGAGCTGGCGCCGCGTCAGCCGGGCGCGGCGGCGCTTGCGGGGCGCGGTGAGCGCCTCGACGATTGCATCCCAGTCGGGCTGCGTCCGGTCGCTGTCCTGGTCCGGCGCCGGGTAGAGCCGCGCACGAAGCGCCTCATCGTCGAGCCCGGACGGCAGCGGCCAGGAAAGCCCCGCCGCCTCCGCCCGGGCAAGCACATGCGAGACCGTCCCCGTGCTCACCCCGACCGCCGCCGCGATCTGCGCGCGCGGCAACTCAAAATCGTGACGGTGCCGAAGGATATCCTTGATCTTCATCATGCCGATCCTCTTCATCGACCCCCTCCCTCCTCGATCCGGTCAGGTGATCGATGAGGAAGGGGCGGGAGAGAAACGGCGCCTCCGACGGCCGCGCGGCCGCCAGACACAGATAGCCCGTCAGGCCAGGCTCAGGGCCAGGTCCCAGACGGTCAAATGCTCAGGATTCGCGGTCAAATCCCGTAGGAATCGCGGTCAAGTCCCATAGGAATCGCGGTCAAATCCGCCAGGAATTTGCAATCTGCCCGCATCCGGCGGCCGAGTGTCTCCGGCTGCACCGAACAGACGCCAGCCTTGAACGCCAATTGACAAGCCGGGAAATCAACACCCTGAGCCGAGCCCGGGTCACACCGAGGCGCAGATCGGGGACTCCGCATCGGACCGGTTCCCGATCGAGTGCCGTCGAGGGACCCCGCAAGGGGCGGTCTGCGCCGCGATGGGGGCCATGCCATAACGGCATGAATTCCGCTGCAAACGGCATTTTCCTTTCCGGCGCCGCTTCGGTATGGCGTGACACGAGGCGACGGAAAGCGCGGAGCGGCGTGTCCCGCGCTTTCCCGACGCGGGTGGCCGTGGAAGGGGCAATGGGCTCCGGGGAGCCGCAGCTTCAGGAGAAACGGAAGGCGCCCGACATATCGGCCGCAAGGCGGCCCGGTCCTGCGGGGAGACGGAGGTCGGCAAAGGCGGCACTTGCGCGGCTGCGACCCCGACACCGTAGTTTCCAGCGATATCGGCGTTTTTCGCCTTTAATTGCGGCATTCAACGCCCGGAACCCCTCCTCGAATGTGCGAGAGTCGCGGGTATGGAAGACCTGATTGCCGAGGTGAACCGGGCCCTTCGGGCGCGCGGCTGGTCCGCCCAGCACGCCTCGCGGCAGATCGGCGGGAGCCCGGAGTTCATCCGGAACCTCAGGCGGGGCTACGTTACCTCGATCGAGAAGTTCAGGAACCTCTGCGAGATCCTCGGCCTGGAATTCTACGTCGGGCCGAAGCGCGAGGCTGGCGCCGTCGACGAGCGCCGGCTCGAGCAGGCCGTCCTGACGCTCGAACGGGTGCTACTCGAAACCGGCTACCTTCTCGACCCCGAAGACAAGGCCAGCGCCGTCGCCGCGCTGTATGCGCTCAATCTCGACCAACGCTCGCCCGCCGCCACCGCGCGCGTAAAGACGGTCCTGTCCGCAATGACCGGAGGCCGGAGAGGACCGGGGAAGGAGGAGGGGGACTGAGGCGCGCAGGGGGCCGCAAACCGGTTCAACCGCGCCCGGGTTCTCCGGTCCGGCACCGTTCCAGCGTCTCCATGACCCGCGCCCTGAGTTCGGGCAGCCTCTTCGCCGCGTGCTTCCGCCAGGGTTCGGGGAGGTGCGCGAGACGTTTGTCGGGGTCCGCCTCGGCCATCCTGGTGAAGTCGGACCAGCCGTCGCGCTCGTGGAGGATGTCGATCTCCAGTCGCCCGAGAAACGCCTCCTCGGCGAGCCGGACACGGTCGTCGGCCGAAAACGGGGCCACGCCCGGGCGGTTCGGCGCCCGCACCGCAAGCGTGTGCGCATGGTCCACCTCCTCGTGCGCGAGCAACGCAACGCGGGCCCGCATCCGCTGCTCTTCGCTGAGGTGAGGTGTCACGGGGTTCGCCGCGAGCTCGTCCCTGCCGGACGCGAACACTGCGTCGATCCAGTCGAAGGCGCGAGCCAGCTCGTCGGCGTCGAGTTCGTTCGCGATCGCCATGGCAAGCGCGTCGTCGTCCTCGAGCCGAAGGTCGAATCGATCCCGCCTGCTCTCGCTGCCGGATTCCCAGTAGACCTCGTGCAGCATGGCCTGGGTGATCGCCTTGAGTGAGGTGATCTTCCGGCGCGTTCGGTCCTCGTCCACCGCTGTCCCCCTCTCTGCCGGCAGCGCGCGATGCCGCCCGGAATTACGGGCCGCAAGGGCTTCCGCATGGCGCTGCGGTTGCCCTGGATATTCCGCTCTCGGCCCCGCCGGCGTCGGTCTGTGGAGAGGACGACGCCGCCCATCCGCATCGTCCGGCCCCAGGAACGGGCGAAGCCGGGTCCCGGCAATCCGCCCGGCGAGGGAGAGGTTATTGGCGGTGCGCGGCGTCCCGCCCCTTTCATTTGACAGGGTTAGCCCGGATTTCTCACCGCGAGCGTCGTCCGGCCAAGTTTAGCAATCGGCTGGGTGTTGGCGGTGGCGGGTTTTGTATTTCGGTTTGAGGGCGCAGGGGTATGGGTTGCGCCTGAGGCGCGGTTCCTGCCGGGGGA
>JAJDVH010000102.1 GCA_022826185.1 Alphaproteobacteria bacterium | reverse complement strand
GGTGGCGGCGGCGGCAACCAGGGCGGCGGCGGCTGGGGCGGTGGACGCGGCCCCGGCGGCGGCCCGCAGGCGCCCAATGTCGAGGAGGCGATCCGGCGCCTGCAGGACTGGCTGCGCCGGCGCATGCCGGGCGGCGGCGGCGTAGGCGGCCGGGGCGGGCGCATCGGCATCCTGCTGGTCGTTGTCGTGCTGCTCGCCGTCTGGGTGCTGAGCGGCTTCTACCGCGTGCAGACGGACGAGCAGGGCGTCGTGCTGCGCTTCGGCGAGCGCGTCGGCACCACCACGCCCGGCCTCAACTACCATCTGCCCTATCCCATAGAGACGGTGGAGACGCCCAAGGTCACGCGCGTCAACCGCGTCGAGGTCGGCTTCCGCAGCGCGGAAGAGGCGCTGATGCTGACCGGCGACGAGAACATCGTCGACATCAACTTCGTCGTCTTCTGGATCATCAAGGACGCCGGCGACTACCTGTTCAATGTGCGCGAGCCGGAACGCTCGGTGAAGGCGGCGTCCGAGAGCGTGATGCGCGAGATCGTCGGCCAGACGCCCATTGCCGCCGCGCTCGCCGAGGGCCGCGGCCAGATCGAGGACAAGGTCAAGGCCGGCGTGCAGGGCATCCTGGACAACTACAGGACCGGCATCGAGATCACCAATGTGCAGCTCCTCAAGGCCGACCCGCCGAACCAGGTGGTCGATGCCTTCCGCGACGTGCAGCGCGCCCGCGCGGACCAGGAGCGGCTGCGCAACGAGGCGGAGGCCTACGCCAACGACATCATCCCCCGCGCGCGCGGCGAGGCGGAGCGGCTGGTGCAGGAGGCGGAGGCCTACAAGCAGGAGGTCGTGGCGCGCTCCGAAGGCGACGCCCAGCGCTTCACCCAGGTCTATACGGCCTTCAGGGCCGCCAAGGACGTGACCACCAAGCGCATCTATCTGGAGACGATGGAGGAAATCTTCGCCAACGCGGAGAAATACGTCATCGACCAGGGCGGCGGGGCGTCGGGCGTCGTGCCGTACCTGCCGTTGCCCGAGGTGCAGAAGCGGATCAAGGCGAATGAGGCCGGGGCGCAATCCGGCGCGGGAGACCTGCAATGATGAGGCATGCGGCGCTTTTCGGCGGCGCGATCCTGTTGATCGTGCTCGCCATCCTCGCGGCCAGCGCGCTGTTCACCGTCCACCAGACGCAGCAGGCCATCGTCATGCAGTTCGGCAACCCGAAGCGCGTGGTCCAGGAGCCGGGGCTGCATGTCAAGGCGCCCTTCTGGCAGAACGTGGTCTATTTCGACGCCCGCGTGCTGGACTTCGCCCCGCAGGGCGAGGAGATCATCACCTCGGACCAGAAGCGGATCGTGGTTGACAGCTTCGTGCGCTACCGCATCGACGACCCGCTCAAGTTCTTCCAGTCGGTGGGCACCGAGACGCGCGTCCAGAGCCGGCTCGCCGGCGTGGTCGTCTCCAGCCTCCGGCGCGTGGTCGGCAACAGCAATTTCAGCTCGATCCTCTCCGAGGAACGCGAAGACATCATGGCCAACATCCAGAGCGAGGTGAACGGCGCGGCCACGGAGTTCGGCATCGAGATCGTCGATTTCCGCATCCGCCGGACGGACCTGCCGGACGCCAACGCGCAGTCGATCTACCAGCGCATGCGCACCGAGCGCGAGCGCGAGGCGAAGGAGTTCCGCGCCCAGGGCGCCGAGGTGGCCCAGCGCATCCGCGCCCGGGCCGAACGCGAGCGCACGGTGCTGATCGCGGAGTCGCAGAAGACGGCGCAGATCCTGCGCGGCGAGGGCGATGCGGACGCCATCCGCATCTATGCCGACAGCTTCGGGCAGGACCCGGACTTCTTCGCCTTCTACCGCTCGATGGAGGCCTACCGCAACGCGCTCGGCAAGGAGAACACCACCCTGGTGCTGAGCCCGGACAGCGACTTCTTCGACTTCTTCGGCGACATCTCCGGCAGGGCTTCAAGAAGCGAGTAAGCGCGCCGCCGGCTCCCGCCCGCCCCGATGGAGGACTTCCCCCTCGGCGACTTCCTTGCCGCGCTCGGCCTGGCCCTGGTGCTGGAAGGCGCCGTCTGGCTCGCCGCGCCCGAACCCATGCGCCGCTTCATGCTCCGCCTCGCCGGCTACTCCCCCGCCATCCTCCGCTTCTGCGGCCTCACGGCGGCGATGCTGGGCCTGGCGGTGGTCTGGGCGGCGAGAAGGTGGGTGTGAAAGGCGAAGAACATTCTTGACCTACGCTGCGCTAGTGGCCGATCCTTCATAAAGGATCGTCGGCTACCTCGTCGCCGGCTTACGGGAAATCGACTGGACCAAGAATCTACACCACACCGTCTGCTAATTTCACTTAGGACTCAGCCAAATGGTTCGTTTACCTACTTCGCAATCATTACCCGATACCAACGACAACGAAGAATATCGCATTTATCAAGAAACCGACGTTTCACCACTTTCGAAAGAAGTTGTAATAGGCTTCGTTGGCTATGCCGGAAGCGGTTGCTCTGCAGTTGCTAAACGCCTACAGACTCTTTTCGAAGTTAAGGGTTATGAAGTTTTTGTGGTTAAATTGAGCTCCCTTCTAGAGCACCACCTTCCGTCGGCTGACTCTAACGAACATGAACGCAGCATTGATGTTGGAAAGAAACGATTTTCCCGAGCACAAAGGCTTCAAGATATTGGAGATAATATTCGACAAAGATATGGAAATTCAGCGGTTGCATTAATGGCAATTCAGAAGATTAAAGAATTGCGAGGTGGAAATGAACCTGGGAAAAATAAGTTTGCGTTTCTGCTTGATTCCATAAAGCATTACGAAGAAGTAGATATGCTACGCAAGGTGTATGATAAATCATTCCGCCTTGTTGCAATTCATTGCGAAAAAGAAAAAAGACAAGAACGGCTTATTGGTGAGCCGACAGAGACAAAAAAATACGCAGGCGTATCATCAGAAGATGTTTTGAAATACATGGAGAGAGATGAGAAAGATCATCAAAATCCTCATGGTCAGCAGGTTAGAGAGGCATTTTATCAAGCAGATTTCTTTGTAGACAATAATTTACCATCAGAAACTGGTGAAAACCTGACCGAAGACTTGCAGCGATTTGTAAACTTAATTTTAGGTTCGAGTTTAGTGCGACCTAATCAACATGAACGGGCGATGTATCATGCCCATACCGCGTCATTGCAGTCCGCGTGTTTGTCTCGACAGGTCGGAGCTGCATTGATGAAGGAAGATGGCACTGTGGTATCCACAGGCACTAACGATGTGCCAAAGTACGGTGGTGGTGTTTATGATGAGGATAGCACTCCTGATAATAGATGCTTCGCATGGGAATGGGATTACGCTAATGAGCAGTTTGTGGGATGCCACAATCAGAGAAAAAAGAACAAGCTAAGGGGAGAGATTGCGGAATGGCTGGCAATGGAGTTTGCGAGCGAGCTAGCTGCAGTAGTGTATCCAAAATTGGATGGACAGATGGATATCGAGGAAAGCAGTAGAACGGATGCAGAGGGAAAGATTAGAAAGATTTTTTCGGAGGGTAAAGATCGATTGGACGGACTACCGGGAATTGGCGATATAATCGAGTATTCCCGTTCCATCCATGCGGAGATGAATGCACTATTGTCTGCGGCAAGGTACGGCATATCGGCGGTTGGTGCGACGTTGTTTACGACAACGTATCCTTGCCACAATTGCGCTAGGCACTTGGTGACAGCGGGGGTAGGCGAAGTCAGGTATATCGAACCGTATGTGAAAAGTTTGGCGGCAGAGTTGCATTATGATTCAATCGTCACAGAGGAAAGAAGCGCGGGCATACAGAGACAATCGGAGTATCGGATGAGGATTTTGCCATTTACCGGGGTAGGTCCGAGAATGTATGATGATTTCTTTCGAAAAAGGGGGGAAGTTAAGGATGGTACGGGAGCTTATGTGGAGCCCGAAGGAGGATATCCGGTGCATGCTGTTAGGATAAGGGATTTGCTCATGGTTGAAGAAGGGGCAGTTCAACTTTTCGAAGGGGCGGTAGAGCGATGACAGCAAATGTAAAAAGATTTCCCAAGAGTAAAGTGCGCGGAATGGAGGAGACGGACGAATGGAGAAAGAAGGAAACAGCGCTATTTATGTATGGAGAGACTGGGAAGGGAAAGTTTGTGGTTATAGAATTGGGTGACCTTGATGAGGAAAAATTTAAGCGCACCCTAGTAGCAAACTCAGTTAGGACGGTAGTAGATCTTAGAACACCGGCAGTTTTTTACCGGCCAAGATTTGTGCATAAGCAGGTTATCTCTTATTTGTTTTCGAACAATATTCGATATGTGGAGTACGGGATGGCGTTGGTCGGAAAAAGGGGAAGTGGGCAATGGGCGGCGCTGGAAGGCGAAGTCGAGAGGGCATTGGAGGAAGGGTTGATATTAGTGATTGGGGATGCTGCTGCGAAGGAGGAAGGTGTAATTCAGGAATTTCGTCAATGGTTGCGGAGGATGAAGGGTACGCAAGCTGAGTTGAATCCTAGAGCTTTGCGTTAGTCGAATCGGAGCAGAAAAAAGGGGCGGACATGTTGAATACGGAAATTGCGGACCGAGGTAATCCGCTGATAGTTGCCGCTCCTTGCAGGATGTTGGTTCAGCCGCCTTGCTTATAGGTTCCGGCCCTCGACGTCTTGGACGCCGGCGGCAGCGGATGAGGACCTCGACCTGTGGTCTTCTCTTTATGCCCCGGCGCCGGTGAGACCGTTCGGTGTTATGGCAGATGAGATTGAGCGTTGAAGTATTTTTGTGTGACTTCGATGCACTTGTAGAACTTCCTGCGTTCGATGGTACGGAAGTACTCGTCGAGGAGGATGCGGCGCAGGTGATCGACAAAGCCGTTGGACAGGGGCTTCCCCAAGCCACAGTGCTAGCGGCAGCAGGTGGCGGCTAAGTCGTTTCGGCGGCCAACTGCATGAAGTTCGTCGTAACGTTCTCGTCATGGGCAGTGTTCTGTGTCGGCTTTTCATGAAGAAGCCCCGGCCGCCAGTAGGTGACCGGGACTCATTCTTCAGCCGGAGAGAAACGTCAGAGGCGGAACAGGAGGCCGATTTCGAGGTTGTGGGAGCCGTAATCGGCCTTGGTCCCGTCGAAGTCGGCTTCCCCGGTCGCGAAATAGCGGTAGCCGAACCGGGCCTCGGCGCTGTCGGACACCGGGTAGGTCAGGCCGAACATCACCTGCCAGGCGAACACGGTGTCGTCGCTGGAACTGCTCGCGAACTCGTGGGTGTTGCCATCGACGGTCAATGTGAATGCGTCTGTGGTCACATCGTGCTGGGCGAAGCCGAGGCCGGCGCCGAGATAGGGCCGCAGACCCCATGACGCATCGAATGCCACGATGCCGTTCGCCATCAGGCTGAGCGTCTTGAGATCGCCTCCGATCTCCAGATCACCCGAGGCAATGGAGTCGCCGTCGAATGTCAGATCGAGATTCTCGTATTTGTCCCAGGACGACGACCGGTAGGCGAGTTCAATCTCGCCCCGCAAGCCGTTTGATGTCCCGTGCCCCACGGCCAGCGCAAAGCCGGGGCCGCTGTCGAGAGGAATGTCCCCCGTGAGTTTCAGGTCGCCTTCGGTGTAGGAGGTCGAGGACTCTGTCGGCAGGACATAGAAGCCGCTCACAGAGGCGTAGAAGCCGTCGTTCGATTGCGCCGCCGCCACGCCGGGCGCGAACGCCAGAAGCAGGAAGGCCGGAAGAAGCCATAACCGGGATTTCATGTGCTGGTCTCCGTGTTGCAGAACACGGCGCCGGCTGGTGCCGGGCCGTTGCAATCACTGCACGAGGCTAAGTCGTGAGAGACCCCACCTATTCGCCGGGCTCGGGTAGCTACTCCCTCGCCGGGTGTCGGCTGTTCTATTCAGCGGGCGACCCGACAGAGCGGGAAGCCTCGTTCAGTGATTGCAAGAGTCAGTCTGCGTTCTGAAAAGGATCGATGCAAGGCCGGCATGGCCGCATTGACGCCGCGGCGCTCGTCCCCGGGCGCCCGGTGAGCCGGACTCCGGGGGTGAACAATTGGCGGCAGGACGGCAGACTCGAAGAAGGAGTTTTGTTCGTAAAATTTGAAATAATTCCCCATGCGGGTTTGACGATGGACGATCGTGGCCTATATTGGGTCAGGAGGGGCGGTATCCGGAAGCCGCTTCGTCTTCCGCGTCGGCGCCGGCGCGAAAAAGACCCTGAGAAACCGACGGGAGAGGTGTGTCCGTTGACTCGCGCGCGCAATCAGGCGCGTGAACCGCGCCGGCGCGAAACGCCCGCCCGGGCCCGCGCGCAGGCGCGCGCGATACGCGCGGAAAAGGGTTCCGCCACAGCCAGGCCGGCGGCGGGGGAACAGAACGAAGTGGACACAGAAGGGAGAACGGGAACATGCCGAAGATGCGATGTATGGAGGCTGGAATGGATAGCCGGGGTCCCTGCCCGCAAGGGCAGCTTTATGCCTGAACGGGCAATCGGATATGTGCCGCGCGCATACAGATCATGACATCTCATGACATATCGCCGGGGGTCCTGTCCGTCACGGGCTCCGCTATGACAGCTCCCTGATGGCGGACGACATTCCCTACCGGCTGGCGACCGCCGAGGGCGCGCTCTGGGAGATGCCCGTCCACTGGGGCGCCGACGACTGGCCGCCCTTCGCGCACTATGACGAAATCGGCTACATGATGCCGGTGCGCGGACCGTCCGCGGGGCTGGCGGGTTTCTGGGAGGAGTTCGAGGCGCAGTATGAGGCCGGCGGTTTCTTCATGTTGATCCTCCACCCGTTCCTGACCGGCCGGCTGGCCCGCTGGCGGCTGGTCGAGCGCTGGCTCGAGGAGACCATGGCGGCCCGCAAGGTCTGGCTCGCGCGGCTTGAGGATATCGCCGATCATCTGGACACCCTTTCCGCCGAGGGGCACGAGATCCGAACCGAACGGCTTCCCTACTATCGAGGACCGCAGAGATGAGCCTGACCGACACCGACCGCCGGATGCTGCGCATCGCCTATGAGGAAGCCAGAACCGGGTTCGAGGAGGGCGGTTGCCCCATCGGTGCGGTTCTCGCGCGCGGCGACACGGTGGTCTCGCGGGGCCGGAACCGGCGCGTGCAACAGGGCGACCCCATCGCGCATGGCGAGATGGACGCGCTGCGCAGGGCGGGCCGCCAGCGGACCTGGCGCGACACGACCCTCTATACCTCGCTCTCCCCCTGCATGATGTGTTCAGGCGCCATCGTCCAGTTCGGCATACCGCGCGTCGTCATCGCCGAGAACACGAATTTCGGCGGCAATGAGGCGTTCCTGCGCGAGCGCGGCGTCGAGGTGGTCGTCGCCGACGATCCGGACTGCACCGCGCTGATGACCCGGTTCATCGAGGAACGGCCCGAACTCTGGGCGGAAGACATTGCCGAGGACTGACTGCCGGCCTTTCGCGCGGAGAAGCCGGATCGACGAGCGGGGGCAGGGAGCAACGGCATGCCCGATTCAGCGGACCTGATTGCCCGGAGGCTCGCCGAGGCCGGTTGCCGGTACGCCTTCGGCATTCCGGGCGGCGAAGTGCTGGCCATCATGGATGCGCTGGAGCGGGCCGGCATCCGGGTCGTGCTCGCCAGGCATGAGAATTGCGCCGGTTTCATGGGCGAGGGCGTCCATCACCATGACCGGGCCCCGGCGATCCTGGTCGCCACCATCGGCCCGGGCATCGCCAATGCGGTGAACGTCATCGCCAACGCCCATCAGGACCGTGTGCCGATGGTCGTGCTGACAGGCTGCATTTCCGCAGATGAACGGCACAGCTACACCCACCAGGTGTTCGATCATGTCAAACTGGTGGAGCCCATCGCCAAGGCCGCGTTTCGCGTCGAGGATGGAATGGCCGCCGTCCTGGCCGACAGGGCGGTCGCCATTGCAACGGAAGGCCGGCCCGGCCCGGTGCTCCTCGATATCCCGATCGATGTGCAAACCCGGGAGCAGTCCGCACCGCCGCCATTGCCCGAGGCCGCGGCCCGGCCCGTTGCGCCGGCCGAGGGCCCGGCGCTGGACGAGGCCCGGTCCTGGCTCGCCGAAGCGCGCCGCCCGCTTATGGTCGCGGGGCTCGATGTCCTGACGCAGGATGCCGAGGCGGCCGTGGCAGCGTTCTGCCGCCGGTTCCGCATGCCCCTGATTACGACCTACAAGGCGAAGGGAGTCCTGCCGGAGGACGATCCTCTGGCTCTTGGAGGCGCCGGGCTCAGCCCACGGGCGGACCGGCATCTGCTGCCGCTGGCGGCGGCGTCGGACTGCATAATCCTTGCCGGATACGACCCGATCGAGATGCGCATCGGCTGGCGCGACCCCTGGCCGGACGGCGCCCGCGTCATCGACCTCCCGGCCGTCATCGACCGTCATGGAATGCATCGGGCCTCCCTCATCTTTCCGGTCGATGTCGGCGCCGCCCTCGAATCACTGGGCAAGGGCGTGGCGCCGCGAGAGACCTGGCCGTCGGGAGAACCGGCTGCGGCGAAGGCGGCGCTGCGCGCCGAGAGCCGCCTCGACGAGGACTGGGGCCCGGCGGCCGTCGTGGATGTCCTCCGGAGGTCGCTGCCCCGCGATGCCGTGGTCACCACCGACAGCGGCGCTCACAGGATTGTGCTCAGCCAGCTCTTCGAATGCTACCGCCCCCGCGGCCTGCTCCAGTCCACCGGGCTCTGCACCATGGGATGCGCGGTCCCGCTCGCCATCGGGCGCAAGCTGGCCGAGCCGGACCGCACGGTCGTGGCGACCGTGGGCGACGGGGGCCTCGAAATGTTCCTTGGCGAGCTCGCCACCCTTCGCGACCTGAAGCTCGCCATACCCATTGTCGTCTTCGTGGACACCCAGCTCGGGCTGATCGAGCTGAAGCAGCGGGGTTCGCAACTGCCTAATGTCGCGGTGGAATTCGGGGCCACCGACTTTGCCGCCGTCGCGAAGGCGCTCGGCGGCGAGGGCGTTCGGGTTCGCAACCGGGAGAGCCTTGCCCGGGAGATCGAAGCGGCGCTTTCGCGGGACCGCTTCACGATCATCGCCGCCGAGATCGGCCGACGGGCCTATGACGGGAGAATCTGACCCGCCCCGAACCGGCCGCGATCCGGAAGCCGTCGGTCTTGCAAGGAATAGGGCTCAGCCTGTCTTGCGCCGGGCGGCGAGCACCGCGCCGAAGGAGCAGAGGAAGGCGAGGACGAGGAACACGCCGCAGCCGAGGAACAGCAGGATCGGCCAGTCGCGGTCCATCGTCCAGCCGAACAGCAGCGGCGCGAGGCCGCCGCCGACGGAAAGTCCGACAAATACGAAACCGATCACCCGGCCGGTGCTGCCGGGCGGCGTGATGCGCCGAAGCATCAGGTCGCGCGCCGGCAGCACGAGGCCCATCCCGAAGCCGGCCGCGCCCAGCAGCACGGCAAGGCCGACGGCGCCGATATCCGCGAAGCCCGCCAGCGCCGTCAGCGCGCCGCCGCCGACCAGCGCCGCGCCGGTCAGGCGCACCTGCAGCCTTTCGCGGTCGGGCAGCTCGCCGCCGGCGAGGATGCCGAAGGCCAGTGCGAGCAGGCACGCGGTCAGCACCGCGCCGGCCGATGCCGGGTCGAGGCCGTAAAGCTTGCCGAGACCGATCACCGTAAACGCCATGATGCCGCCGCTCGCCATGCCGTAGGCCGCAAAGAAGCCGAAAAACAGCAGGATCGGCAGGGAATGGCGCCGAGCCGACATGGCGTTGGCTGCATCTTTCGGGCGCGGCGGAGACGCAACCGCTGCACCGCTTGCCGCCATGGTCAGCACGGTCGCAATACCCACCGCGCCGACCAGCATGACCGCGCTGCGCCAGCCCATCCACTGGGCCAGCGCCGCCACGGTGAGCGGCGCCACCGCGGTGCCGAAGAAACCGAGAAAGGTGTGCAGGCTGTAGGCGCGCGGCAGCCGCCGCTCCCTTATGCGCGCCGCCAGCACCGCATAGTCGGCCGGGTGA
This sequence comes from Alphaproteobacteria bacterium, assembly GCA_022826185.1. GTDB lineage: Bacteria > Pseudomonadota > Alphaproteobacteria > Bin95 > Bin95 > Bin95. The sequence continues at coordinate 31,264 of JAJDVH010000102.1, read as the reverse complement.
AACACGCTGTTGCCGATGCCCGCCGCCACGGCCAGCAGCGCCAGCATCCAGTAGCTGGAGACGAGCCCGATGGCGGCGATGGCGGCGGCGTTGAGCGCGAGGCCCGCCAGCAGCACCGGCCGCGCGCCCAGCAGCGCATAGCTGGCGCCGAATTCCTCCCGGAAGAAGAAAAACAGCGGCGGCAGGGTGAGCGCGTAGAAATGGCTGAGGAAATGTCCGGCGCCGATCAGCGCCAGCGTCCGGGTTTCCCCGGCTGCGACTCCTGCCTCCGCAGTATGCGCCATGTCCGAATCCCCGTCCGCGCCGTCGCCCAATATGCCTGCCGCCGCGCGAAGACGGAACAGCCGCCGCTTGCCGGCCCCGCCCGCCACCGGCATCATTCTCCGGCAAGGAGGGGCGATGGTCTTGGTGACGGACGAGCTTCTGGACGAGATGGTCCGGGCGATCGTGGAGGAGGTCGATCCCGAGCAGGTGATCCTGTTCGGCTCTCGCGCCCGTGGCGACGCCCACGACCGCTCCGACGTCGACCTGATCGTCATCGAGGCCGAACCATTCGGGCCAGGGCGGAGCCGGATCGACGAGGCCAACCGGCTGTACCGCGCAGCAGGCGGTTTCGACGTCCCGAAAGATATACTTGTCTTTTCGACCGCCGAACTGGATTACTGGCGCGATTCCCTGAATCATGTTCTTGCCCGCGCGCTGCGGGAAGGCAGGGTGCTCTATGAGCGACCTTAAATGCGCCCGGCTTATGCTGCGGTCTTCCCAGGGAGACTTGCGCTCGCTGCTGATTCTGGCTGCGGAAGGACCGGAGGAAGGGTTCGGCTTCCATGTCCAGCAAGCGCTGGAGAAGGCGTTCAAGGCCTGGCTGGCGCTGCTCGGCGAGCTTTACCCGCTGACCCACGATCTCAAGACGCTGCTGGACCGCCTGGCCGCATGCGGCGTGGATGTACAGCCCTGGCGCGAAACCGAACGCTACACCCTCTACGCCGTCCGGATCCGCTGCACCGGCGTCGATCCTGAAACCGAATCCATGGACCGCGAGGCCGCCGCCGCATCCGTCCGGACGCTGCTGGCGCAGGTCAGGCAGAGGCTGGAGAAGGCGGCAGATTGGGAGCTAGATCTAATCAGGCCGAGGTAGCGGTCCGAGAAGTCTCCGTAGCTGCTATCGCCCGAAGCAACACCCTCAACCGTTTTCGTCACGCCTCTCAGCGAAGAGGACATTGATCTGTTTTCATGACCTTGATTTCAGATTCCAAAAACTAGATGTTGACACGTGATCTGAAATCGGCTAGCATCCACCGGATTTCGGCACTCTCGCCGACGTCGTCGCACCTAAACCGAAAGGCACAAAGCATGACACCACTCGTAAAGGTAATCGAAGGCCCTCGCCTCACCACGCGCGGAATTCCAACTGTGGTTGGCAAGATCACCATTGGTCAGTTGGCTACTACGCACCGAATTCCTCATCGAAAATCGGGGAAACAGGTCGGGTATCAGCGGGAGGCGTCCTTGACCCGGGTCAATTCCCTCGCGCGAGACATTGATGCTGACCGTGTAGATTTACCTACCGCAATTCTCGTAAATCGGCGTGGTTTGGATATGAGTCACCTCATTCCCAATGACGATGGTTCGTTGTGTCTGCCTATATCTTGCTCCGATGATCCATTCTATATTGTGGATGGGCAGCATCGCCTAAATGCTCTTTGTAAGCTGTTTGAAGCAGATCCCAGCAAATGGGAGAATTATGAATTGCCGTTCGTTTGCATGATTGGCGCAACAGAGAGTCAAGAAATGGAACAGTTTCATGTCGTAAATTCCAATGCTAAATCGGTTAGTACAGATTTGGCTTTAGTGTTGCTAAAGCAGAGAGCAGAGCATGATACAAAAATGAGGATGTGGTTGGAGGAACGAGGACAAAGTTGGAAACTAATGGGTCAACAGATCGTTGACAAACTGAAGGACACTCCTGCATGGCGGGGTAGAATTCGCTACCCAAACGAGCAAAAGGGGAGAACGACAATAGGAAATTCTGCTGTGGTAGCTTCTCTGAAACGTCCGTTATCTCAAGAAAATTTCAATGGGTATAGCATGGATGATAAACTAAAGATATTGGACGCATATTGGCAAGGTATAAGGACTATATACCGAGATGCCTTCGACGATAATCCGACGGAGTTCAACGTACAGAAAACCGTCGGTGTTCACGTGTTTCACGCCTTACTTCCCACTGTTCTACAGTTGGCGTTAGCGAAGCCGTCTGTGACCGACCGGACAATTTATGCGGAAATACTGAGGGGTCCGCTGGAGAGCATCGAAGGCGATAATCCACAAGGTGAATTTGTAAGTGGCATCGATTTCTGGCGTGTCGGCACAGGCGCGGCGGGCACCTATTCAAGTGAATCGGGACGTCGAGTGCTTATAATGAGGATTCGAGGCGCGCTCCCCACGGTGGAGATCGTTTAGAAATTACCCAAACTCGGAAAGACAGCTGGTTGTCAGGGGCGGTGATGCATGACGCCTAGGAATTGGCGGACGCGGGGAGTGGGAGGGAATGAGCTGCTCCCTCTGAGGGAGTGTGTTGCCGCGTTGTCATAAGGTTGTCGTAGCAATTTCACTCGATTGACCCCGATTTCGCGGCGTTCCCGCCTTGCGCCCCGGCGCCGGAGCCACCTATGGTGATGGCAGGACCGATTCGCGGTCCGGGCTTGGAGGGTGCTGTGACGCCGCCTGTGGAGAGCGCGCCGACGCTGGTGCTGAATGCGGATTTCCGCCCGCTCAGCTATTTCCCGCTGTCGCTCTGGTCGTGGCAGGACAGCGTCAAGGCCGTGTTCCTGAACCGTGTGCAGGTGCTGGCGGAATATGACCGCGAGGTGCGCTCGCCGACCCGGGCCATGCGGCTGCCTTCGGTCATCGCGCTGCGGGACTATGTGGCCCCGGCGCGCCATCCGGCCTTCACGCGCTTCAACGTCTTCCTCAGGGACCGCTTCGCCTGCCAGTATTGCGGCTCGCGGCTGCCGCCTGAGGATCTGACCTTCGATCATGTGGTGCCGCGCTCGCGCGGCGGGCGCACGGCCTGGACCAATGTCGTCGCCGCCTGCGGGCGCTGCAACCGCGCCAAGGGCGACCGGCTGCTCCGCGATTCGGGCATGCGGCTGCAGAAGCTCCCCGTCCGGCCGAGCGTCTGGCGCCTCCAGGAGAACGGGCGCAGCTTCCCGCCCAATTTCCTGCATGAGAGCTGGTCCGACTTCCTTTACTGGGACAGCGAGCTCGAACAGGGCTGACGCTGCTTGGCCCGCGCAGCCGGTCAAGCGAGGCTTTCCTCGATGCGGATCGCCTCGTTCCACTTGGCCATGCGCTCGGAGCGCGCGAAGGAGCCGACCTTGAGGCCGGGCGCCCGCCAGCCGACGGCGAGGTGGACGATGGTCACGTCCTCCGTCTCGCCGGAGCGCGCCGAGACGATGCCGCCGAAGCCCGCCTCACGCGCCGCATCCCAGGCGGCCTTCGCCTCGCTGAGCGTGCCGCGCTGGTTGGGCTTAATGAGCAGCGTGTTGGCCGCGCCGCGCCGCGCCGCCTCCTCGACCCTGCGCGGGGAGGTCACGAGCAGGTCGTCGCCGACCACCTGCACGCGGTCTCCATGGACAGCGGTGAAGGCGGCGAAGCCGTTCCAGTCGTCCTCGCCGAGCGGGTCCTCCACCGAGAGGATCGGGTAGCGCGCGAGCCAGCCGCCGACCAGCGCGCCCATGCCCTCGCTGTCCAGCTCCCGGTCCTCCAGCGCCAGCCGGTAGCGCCCGTCCCGCCCGAACTCGCTTGCGGCCACGTCGAGCGCGATGGCGACCTGCTCGCCCGGCCGGAATCCGGCCCGCTCGATGGCGCGGGCCAGCATGTCCAGCGCGGCCTCGTTAGTGTCGAAATCGGGCCAGAAGCCGCCCTCGTCCGCGACGCCCCGGAGCCGCCCGGCCTCGGCCATCAGCAGCCCGGCGGCGCGATAGACCTCGGCGGTCCACGCACAGGCCTCGGCGAAGCTCGCCGCGCCCGGCGCGGTCACCATGAAGTCCTGGATATCGACCCGCCGCCCGGCATGGGCGCCGCCGCCGAAGATCTGGATTTCCGGGGCCGGCAGCGAAACCGGCTCCTCGCCCGCAAGCCAGCGCCAGAGCGGCACGCCCGCCGCCGCCGCGCCCGCCCAGGCCGCCGCCATCGACACGGCGACGCAGGCATTGGCGCCGAGGCGCGACTTGTCCTCCGTGCCATCCAACGCGATCAGCCGACGGTCCGCCGCTTCCAGGTCTTCGACATCGACGCCCCGGAGCGCCGCAGAAATCTCGCCTTCGACCGACGCCACCGCCTGCATGACGTCGAGCCCGCCGAACACCGATCCGCCGTCGCGCCGGTCGAGCGCTTCGCCGGAACCGGTCGAGGCGCCCGCGGGCGCGATGGCGCGGCCGGTCGCGCCGCCGGCCAGATGCACCTCGGCTTCAACCGTCGGCCGCCCGCGCGAATCCCAGACCCGCCGTCCCCGCACCCTCTCGATCCCGAACGCGCTCATACGGCTGTCTCCGCCGCCCAGGCCGCCGCGATCTCGCCGAGGCTTGCAGGCGGGCGTTGCAGCAGGCGGCGGGCGAAGGCGCGGGGGCGGGCCTTTTGGCTTTCGCGGGTCAGATATTCGACCGGCGACTTGCCGTCGAGGCGGGCCAGCAGCAGGCTCGGCAGCAGCCGCGCCGCGCGCCGGTCGAGCGCCGCGTCCGGCCCGTAGCCGTCCACGAGCGCGCGGAAGCAGGCGAGATAGGCCGCCTCGTGCCGTGGTTTCCAGACGCTCTTCAGCAGCATGTGGTTGAGGCAGAAGGCGATGTCGAAGGCGGGGTCCCCGTACCAGGCGCATTCGGCATCGAGGAAGACCGGCCCCCTTGGCCCGGCGAGGATGTTCTTCGGGCTGACATCGCCGTGGACCAGCGTCTCGCGCGTCCCGGCCGTCGCCTCGGCGAGCGCAGTCAGCTGAGGCGCGAGGTCCGGATGCTGCTCCGCCGTCGCCAGCAGGTAGGGCTCCAGCCGGATGTCGTGAAAAATCGCGTCAGTGGCGAAGGCGGCGGCCGTTGCCCCGTCGCCCGCATGGGCGCGGTGGATGAGCGCGAGCCGCCGGCCGACTTCACGCGGAAAGGCGGGGTCGGCCCGACCGGCGGCAAGCTCCGCCTTCCAGACCGGGTGCGTCCCGGGCTCCAGCCACGTCATGGCGAGCGCGCCCGCCTCTTCGTCCTGGCCCAGCAGGCGCGGTGCGGCATCGGGCAGCAGCGCGTTCACGGCCGCCAGCCAGCCCGCCTCCGAGCCGTTGCGCTCGACGGGCGCGCGCCAGTCCGCCTCGACCTTGAGCCGGGCGAGCGCGCGCTTGACGCAGACGGGGCCCGCCGCCGTCTCGACCCGGTAGATGTCCGAGGAGACGCCGCCTTCCAGCGGGTGGAAGCGGGGCCGTTCCTCCGGTCCGGCGAGCCCCATGCGCCTCAGCGCGGCGGCGAGCGCGTCCGTGCTATCGGCCCCGGCTTCGGTCACGGGCGCGCCCGGCCGTCAGGCGGCCGCCATCGCATAGACGCCGCCCACCTCGTCCGGCAGCTCGATCTGCGCCCAGCTTTCGCCGCCGTCGGCCGTGCCGAAAGTGCGTCCCGTGCGCGCGCCGCACCAGACGCGGTCCGGGTCGGAGGCGCTCTCGGCGACGATCATCAGGGTCGAGTTCACATCGACGCCCTTGTCGAAGCGCTCCCAGGTCTCGCCGAGGTCCGCGCTGCGCCAGAGCGAGCCGGCGTCGCTGGTCGCCGCCTTGCTGAATGCGCCGAACAGCACCTTGGGGTCATGCCGCGAGACCGTCACGTCGCGGGCGTAGGTCAGCGGCGAGTAGTTGCCGATTCCGAGTTCGCGCCAGGTCTCGCCCCGGTCGTCGGAGCGGAAGAGGCCCATGCGGGTGGCGAGGAACACCGTGCCCGGCAGCGCGGGGCTGACCGCGAGCGAGTGCGTGTCCATCATGCCTTCGCTGTCCATGTCGGAGCCGATGGCGCTCTTCAGGTGCTCCTCGCCGGCAAGCCTCAGCAGGTCCGCATTGCAGCTTTCCCAAGTGTCGCCGCCGTCGAGCGAGCGCAGCACGCCGCCGACTTCGAGGCCGACATAGATCTCGTCGGGCGCGCTCGGGTCCGCCGTCATGCGGATGACGCGCGTCGGGAAACCCATGTCGCAATTGCCTTCCGGCACGGGCGGGCGGAGCCGCTCCCAGCGCGCGCCTGCATTGGTGCTGCGATAGACGGAGGTGCCCGTGGTGCCGGCATAGAGCGTGTCCGGGTCGCCCGGCCGCGCCATCACCGACCAGGTGGTGCGGTCCTCCGACGGCAGGTTGAGCGAACGCCAGCTCTCGCCCCCGTCGTCGCTGACATAGGGGCCGGCCTGCGTGCCGGCATAGGCCTTGTCGCCGACGAAGCCGAGCGCGCGTATTTCCGGCTCCACCGGCAGCCCCCGGCTGACCCGCTGCCACGCGCCAGCGCCTTCCGCCAGCCGGAACAGCCCCTGACGATGCTTCATGCCGGGCTGCGCGGCCCCGGCGAGAACGATGCGGTCCATGATTGCGTGCCCTCCCCGCTGTCAGGCCGCGCAGTCTATCGCCGCAGGCAAGGCGATAGAAGGCCGCCGCGCGATGCGGCGCCTCTCCCTGTCCGGTTGCCGCCCGCTTCCGGCCGGCGATAGGATGAGGCGCGAGACCAGCGGGGGAGGACGACATGACGCTGGCGACGGCAACTGCCGAAGCAACGACCACACGGGACGACCTCGCCGCGCGCATCGCGGCGCAGCCGCGCGTGCGCCTGGGGCATCTGCCGACGCCGCTCGACCCCTGCCCGCGGCTTGCCGAGGCGCTCGGCGTGCGCGCGCTCTACATCAAGCGGGACGACCTGACGGGCCTGGCGCTCGGCGGCAACAAGACGCGCCATCTGGAGTTCACCTTCGCCGACATCCTCGAATCCGGCGCGGACACGGTGGTGGCGGGCGCCTATACCCAGTCCAACTGGTGCCGGCAGATCACCGCGGCGGCGCGCAGGCACGGCCTCGCGGTCTCCCTCGTGCTGATGCACGGCGTGAAGGGACCGGCCGCGCAGGGCAACCTGTTGCTCGACCGCCTGATGGGCGCCGACGTGACGGTCATCGACATCGAGTCGATGGAGGGCATCCAGCCTCATCTCGACGAGAAGGCGCGGGAGCTGGAGGCCGCCGGCCGCCGGCCCTATGTGATCGCCCCCTTCGGCCTCGACCAGCAGGTGCGCGCCGCGCTCGGCTATGTGGACATGGCGGTCGAGCTCGACGCGCAGTTCGACGAGGCCGGGATCGATCCGGATCATGTCTTCCTCGCCGGCGCCAACAACACGCCGGCCGGCCTCGTCACCGGCCTCGGCGCGCTCGGCCGCCGGGCGCGGGTGACCTCGATCAGCCCGATCCGCTGGCAGGAGGAGCGGGCGCTCGACATCGCGCGCATCGCCACCGCGACCGCGCGGACGCTCGGCCTCAACCTGGCTATCGACCCGGCGGACTTCGTCGCCGACGAGTCTTTCGCGGGCGAGACCTACGGCCTGCTCACGCCGGAGTCGCGCGCGGCCATGCTGCTGGCTGCGGAGACCGAAGGCGTCCTGCTCGACCCGGTCTATACCAGCAAGGCCATGGCCGGCCTCATCGACCATGCGAAGCGCGGCGTTGTGGGGGCCGGCGAGACGGTCATATTCGTCCACACCGGCGGCCAGCCGCTCATCTTCGCCTATGCCGGGGAGCTGACCGGGGACCGCTGAGTCCGGGTTCGCCTGCCCGGCCTATTCGTAACCATAGTCGCGCCGCGCGCCCTCCGGCGTCACATAGCCCGCCCGGAGGTCCGCTTCGATACGCTCCCGGTTGCGCCGCGTGGGGTCGCCGTGCCCGCCGCCGCCCGGCAGCCTGAGCCGCACTGTGTCGCCCTCGCGGAAGGTGATGTTCGGCGAACTCGAAGGCGCAATCGCCTCGCCGTTTATCTCGATCGCGCCGAAAGAGCCGTCCGCCCCGCCGGCCAGCCCCTGCGGTGGAAAGCGCATGCGCCCGGCCGAGCCCGACAGCACCAGCGGCTCGCCCTCCTTCACCCGCCCGGCATACGCCTTCAGGATCAGCTCCTGGCCGAGCCCGCCGCGAAACTCGCCTGCCCCGCCCGAATCGGGGATGAGCTCGCGCGCCTCGTACAGCACCGGCGTTTCCATCTCCGACCATTCGATGGAGACATCGCGCACATTGTAGGGAAAGCTGACCGAAGGCAGCCCGTCATCGCCCGGCCGGCCTCCCATGCCGCCGAAGGCGTGCTGGTGCAGCGCGAACGCCTCGCCGTCCGGGCGCACGCCGTTCACATAGAACTGCCAGGTCGGCATCGAGCCGGAATCGGCCGGCACCCGGTCCGGGGCAATCCGCGCCAGCACCCGGAACATCAGCTCCGAGACCAGCATCCCGGCCGACAAGCGCCAGAAACAGGCCGCGGGAAAGGTCGGGTTAAGCAGCGTGCCTTCGGGCACCGACAGGTGCAGCGGCTCATAGGTCCCCTGGTTGTTCGGCAGGATCGGGTCGCACACGAGCTTGAGCGGCAGCGCCACATAAGCGCGGGTGTAGTTGATGGGGCAGTTGACCGGCCGGCGCACCTGGGGCGAAGTGCCGGTGAAATCGGTATAGATGTCGCTTCCCTCGATCCGCACCGTGACCGCGAGCGTCTGCGGCTCCGCGATGCCCTCGATCTCCATCGCCATCTCTTCGCGGTATTCGCCGTCCGGGAGCGCGGCGATCCCGGCCCGCATCCCCGCCTCCGTGCGGCGCATGATCTCGTCGGCGTGCCCGCGCAGCGAATCGAGGCCGAACTCCGCCGCGAGGCGCTCAAGCTCGCGGCTGCCGGCCCAGCCCGCCGCCACCTGGGCGCGCAGGTCGCCGATCATCTTCTCCGCGAAGCGCACATTGCGCCGGAGCAGCGCGAACAGCTGCTCGTTCGGCTCGCCGTCGTCATAGAGCCGGAGCGGCGGAATGATGAGCCCCTCTTCATAGACCTCTTCACTCAGGCCCGAGCCCTTGCGCCCGCCGATATCGACATGGTGGACGCTGTTGATGGAGAAGCCGATCAGCCGCCCGCGGTGGAAGGCGGGCGTGGTGATGAAGACGTCCGCCGTCTGGCCGTTGCAGATCCAGGGATCGTTGCAGATGAACACGTCGCCCGGCCGGACCGTCTCGGGCGGGAAATATTCCAGCAGGTTCCGGCCGTAAACCGGCATGACGCCGGTATGCCCGGTCGCGCCGAGCCAGGTCTGGCCGATGAGGCAGCCCCGGTCGTCATAGAGTCCGGTGGACATGTCGTGCACCTCCACCACATCGTGGGAGAACGCGGTGCGGAACATGGTCGTCGCCATCTCGTCAGCGATGGCGATCAGGCGCGGCCAGACGATGTCGAGCGCTTCGGGCGGCTCGTTGGGGTTCATGGCGCTTCCTCCGGATCGACGGCGATGACCAGCGACCCGTATTCATCGACCTCCACTGTCGCGCCCTCGTCGATGATCGTGGTCGCGGACGCTTCCTCGACGATGGCCGGCCCGGAGAAGGCCGCGCCCGGATGCAGACGGTCCCGGTCGAAGACGCTGAACGGGAGCATGTGGCGCTCGCGCGCCGACCAGGCGGGCCTCGTGCCGGCCGGAGCCGTCCCCTCTCCCGGGGCAAGCGGCTCGAATCCGAGCTCCCCGCCGACCAGCTCGCCCAGCACCCGGAGGTTCACGATCTCCGCCGGCACATCGTCGTAGAAATAGCCGTATTTCTCGCGGTAGAGGGCGGCGAAAGACCGCCAGATCGCCTCGCGGTCCACCGCCCCGTCGAGCGGCACCGTCACCTGGTAGCTCTGGCCGATATAGCCGACGTCGATCCCGCGCTGGAAGCGCAGCTCGCCCTCGGAGTCCAGCCTCGTCAGCAGCGTCGCGATCGAGCCCGCCATCCCGTCCAGCAGCGCCCCGGTTGCCGCGGCGTCGAGGTCCCGGAGCGGAACCTTGTGGGTACGCACGATGTCGTAGGCGGGCGGCGCGACCAGGAGGCCGAGGGCGGAGAGCACGCCGGCCCGGAGCGGAACCATGACCCGGCCGATCCGGAGTTTCGCCGCAAGGTGGCAGGCATGCAGCGGCCCCGCCCCTCCGAATGCGACCAGCGTCGCCTGCCGGGGATTGCCGCCCCGCTCCGTCACATGCATGCGCACCGCCGCCGCCATCGTCTCGTTGACCACGTCATGCACGGTCCATGCCGCCTCGAGCGCCGTTTGGCCGCGCGGGCGCGCAAGATGCTCCTCGATGCCGGTCCGCGCCGCATCCTCGTCGAGGCGCATTGAGCCGCCGGCGAAATTGTCCGGATTGAGGTAGCCGAGCAGCAGGTCGGCATCGGTCACGGTCGGCCGCACGCCGCCCCGGGCATAGCAGATCGGCCCGGGGTCGGCGCCGGCGCTCTCCGGCCCGACCTGGACGAGGCCCATGGCGTTGATGCCGGCGATGCTGCCGCCGCCGGCCCCGATCTCGATCATGTTGACCGCCGGCACCGCCACCGGAAAGCCGCTGGAGCGCGTGAAGCGGCGCGACCGCGCCACTTCGAGCTCCTCGGTGATCGGCATCGCCCCGTCGCGAATCAGGCATGCCTTCGCCGTCGTTCCCCCCATGTCGAAGGACAGCACCTCCGGCAGGTCGAGCGCCTGTGCGATCTGGCGCCCCACGATGGCCCCCGCCACCGGCCCCGACTCGATGAGCCGGAGCGGGAAGTCGGCCGCGGTGTCGGTCGCGCCGAGGCCGCCATTGGAGAGCATCACCCTGAGCGGCGCGCTGTAGCCGGTGCGGGCGAGGCCGGCGTCGAGATTGCCGAGATAGCTCTGGACGAGCGGCTTCACATAGGCGTTGACGACCGTGGTGCTGGTGCGCTCGTACTCCTTGATCTGGGGCAGCACCTCGGCGGAGGTTGTTACCGCAATCTCGGGGGCGAGCTCGCGCAGGAGACGCGCCGCCTCCTGCTCGTTCGCGGGGTTGACGTAGGAGTGCAGGAAGGCGACCGCGACCGAGTCCACCCCCTGCGCGCGCATCGACGCGACGGCGGCTTCGATGTCCTCCGGGCGCACCGGGCGAAGGACGGCGCCGTCGCTGTAGGTGCGCTCGTCGATGGGGATCCTCAGATGGCGGGGAACCAGCGGCGCCGGCGGATCGGCCCAGAGCTCGTAGGTCGTCACCCGGACATGGCGGCGAAGCTCCAGCACGTCGCGAAACCCCCTGGTCGTGAGCAGCGCCGTGCGGGCGCCCTTTCGCTCGATGACCGCGTTGGCGACCAGGGTGGTGGCATGCGCTATGCGCCGCGTGCCGGCAACATGCCCGGGGTCGATGGGGTCGAACGCCCGCAGGCCTTCCAGGATTCCGACGGAAGGGTCCGCGGGAGTGGTCAGGCATTTCTCCGCATGGATGGCGCCGGAACGCTCGTCATACAGGACGAAATCGGTGAACGTGCCCCCGACGTCGCAGCCCAGCCGATATGCCGATCCTGTCCCGCTCATTGCCTCCCCCCGGATATCGCCCCGCCGACCCGTCGAGCGCGCCCGCATGGAGAATGCCCGCTTCGAGCAGGGTAGCTCAACCTCGCTCTTGTCGCGCATCGGCCGGCTCCGGTGCGCGTTGCGGTGCTATGCTGCGCCGGTCCGGACCGGAAACCGGACGGGGAAGGAGACAGTCCATGAGCAAGCACCAGGGAACCGGCGTGCCGGCCCAGCCCGAAGCGTGGAAATGGGGCGAGGCCGACTGGCGGCCGATCGTCGAGAAGGTCAGGGCCGGGCGGTCTCTCAAGCCTGCGTCCTGGCCCGGCGGGGCCCGCTGCGCCGTTGCCCTCTCCTTCGATTCGGACCACGAAACGCAGACCCTGCGCTGGGCGCAGAGCTCGCCCGGCAAGCTCAGCCAGGGCCAGTATGGCGCCAGGGTGGGCGTGCCGAGGATTCTGAAGCTGCTGGAACGCTACGATGTGCCGGCGACCTTCTTCGTGCCCGCGGTGATCGCGATGCTGCATCCCGACGAGCAGCGCCGGGTGATCGCGGAAGGCCACGAGATCGGCATCCATTCCTGGATTCACGAGCTCAACTCCGCCCTGCCGCCCGATGACGAGCGCGACCTGCAGATGCGCGCCGCCGACAAGCTGGAGGAAATCTGCGGCGTCCGTCCGGTCGGCATCCGCACGCCGTCCTGGGACTTCTCCGAACACACGCTGGCGATCACGCGCGAGATGGGCCTCCTCTACGACTCCTCGCTGATGGCCGATGACGAGCCCTACGAATTGCTGGAAGACAACGAACCGACCGGCGTGGTCGAACTGCCGGTGGAGTGGATCCGCGACGACGCGCCCTACTGGTCGATGGACCGCTTCTCCGGCCTGCGGCCCTACACGCCGCCGGGGGGTGCGCTGGAGGTGTTCAGGCGCGAATTCGACGGCGCTTACGAGGAGGAGGGCCTGTTCCTGCTGACCATGCATCCGCATTTCATCGGCCACCGCTCGCGCATCCAGGTGCTCGACGAACTGGTGCAGCACATCCGCACGAAGCCGGATGTCTGGTTCGCAACCCATGCCGACGTCGCCCGCTACTGCAGGGAGCAGGCCGGCCTCTGACGGCGCATCGAGCGGCGGCGTCCCGGACCCCCCGCGACATGTCATGGAATGTCATGTTTTGTCATGCGCGCCGGTCTCCGCCCCGGCCGTTTGCAAGGCGCTGCATCCTCCTTTCGGCCCTTGGTCCCGGACGCCCCCTTCTCGCGCGTGCGCGTGCATAATGCGCGCCCGCCCGCGCCCGCGCGCAGAGCGGCGGGACCGTCCTTTCCACCGTGGATGTCATGGAATGTCATGTTTTTGTCGCGGAGGCGCGCTGCGGGAGCTTCCGCCGGCGGTCGCGAGTCAGGTCTCATGTTGAGGGCGTTCGGTTTGTCTCCCCTCCCGCCTGGCGGGAGGGGACGGGGGTGGGCCTCTCGGCGCGACGGGTGTTTGCCGGGCTGCGCCCGCCGCTTCCGCTGGCGCGGAAGCGGGCCCCCACCCGGCCGCCCCCGCAAGCGGGAGAGGGGATTCCCGGCGCAGGCCGGCACAGGCTCCAATCGACGACCGCCGCCAGCGAAGTGCGTCTGCGGCATGGCCGATATCCCCGGACCGTTGCGAAATGTCATGGAATGTCATGATCGGCATGTGCTTGGGGCATAGCTTGTTCTCCTTTCGGGCATGAGGCCGCCGTTCGGAACGGGGTCTGCGGGTAGTCCCTCGGGCCTTGCGTCCCTGGCATGGGTCTCTCCTTTCGATCCATCCTTCGGTCCCGCCGGCTGCCGCCTGTGGCGGGACCCTGTTTCGCGCGTATCGCGTGGGCGCCTGCGCGCGGGCGCGGGCGGGTGTCGGCGCCGGCGCGGTTCGCGCGCCTGATTGCCCGCGCGCAAGGCAGGCGCAGGGCGCACTTCGCCCGTCCGTTCCGTTGGGTTCTTTTTTCGCACCGGCGCGAAACGAAGCAGCCCTGCAGAAGCCGCCTCCTTCTACTTACATAATAGCATACTTTGAAAAAACGCAAGCCTATATCGGGAATTATTACGAAAATAATTCGAACAAAATGCTATTGCCCGCATTCGGTCAGCCGCAACGGCCCGGCCCCTCCGTCATGCCCGGACTTGTTCCGGGCATCCATGCGGCCGTGCAGCGGAAGCGGTGGAAGGGGATGCCCGGAACAGGTCCGGGCATGACGAGGAGAGGCATGACGACAGGGGACGCGCAGTCTGAGGCCGCCGGTATCAGGCTCCGGGGACGGCGCGGTCGGAGAACAGGCAGGCGTCGGCGTGGCCGGGCAGGTGCTCGACCAGCGGCGGGACCTCGCCCTCGCACTGCGGCGCGGCCAGCGGGCAGCGGGTGCGGAACCGGCAGCCGGAGGGCAGGTTCCCGGGATCGGGCGGCTCGCCCTCCAGCCAGAAGCTCTCGGTGATCCGCTGCTTGCCGATCTGCGGGATCGCGGACAGCAGCGAGCGGGTATAGGGGTGGCGGGGGGCGCCGAAAATCCGTTCGGTCGCGCCGAGCTCCACCACCTTGCCCAGATACATGACGGCGACGCGGTCGCAGATCATCCGGACGACGGAGAGGTCGTGGCTGATGAAGACATAGGTGAGGTCGAACTGTTTCTGCAGATCCAGAAAGAGGTTGAGCACAGTCGCCTGGACGGAGACGTCGAGGCCGGAAGTCGGCTCGTCCAGCACCACAAGGGTCGGTTGCAGGGTGAGGATGCGGGCGAGGCCGACACGGCGCTGCTGGCCGCCGGAAATCTCGTGCGGATAAAGGTCGAGATGGCTTTCCGGAAGGCCGACGGCCGACAGGATGTCGCTGACTCGCTCCCGGCGCGCCGCCGCACCGAGGCCGGTGTGGATCACGAGCGGCTCGTCCAGCGACTTGCCGATCTTCCAGCGCGGATCGAGCGAGGCGCCGGGGTCCTGGTAGGTATATTGCAGGTCGCGGCGCAGGTCGCGCGACTGGTGCGGCTTCAGGTCGGTGATGTCGTTGCCCTCGAAGACGATCCTGCCGCCGGTCGGCGGGTGAATGCCCATCACCGTCTTGCCCAGCGTGGACTTGCCGCAGCCCGATTCGCCGACAACGCCCAGGATTTCGCCCTTCTCGACCGTCAGCGAGACATCGTCCACCGCCTTCAGCCAACCGATGCGGCGCTTCCAGACATTGCGGATCGGGAAGTATTTCCGCAGGCCCTCGAGGCGCAGCAAATCCGTGCCGGGAGGCGTCATGGAACGGCCTCCCGGGCAGCGTCCACCGGGTGATGGCAACGGACCCGGTGGGCGGGGCCCGTCTGCGTCACGCCGGGGCGGGCGGCGGCGCACCGGGCGGAGGCGTTGGCGCAGCGGGGGTGGAACCGGCAGCCTGCAGGCGGGTCGATCAGCGCCGGAATCTGGCCGGGAATGCCGCTGATCCCGTGCTCGCGCGATGGCAGCGATTCCAGCAGGCGCTTCGTGTAGGGATGGCGCGGCGCGGCGAAGAAATCGTCGGAAGGCGCGCTTTCGACCTCCTGGCCGGCATACATGACGGTGATGCGGTCGCAGATTTCGTAGGCCGTTCCGAGATCGTGGGTGGTGAAGAGCACGGAGACCCCGCGCTCGGTGGCGAGGCGCTTGAGCAGCTTGAGGATCTGGGCCTGGATCGTGACATCGAGGGCGGTCGTGGGCTCGTCGGCGATGATGAGCTGGGGCTCCGGCAAGAGCGCCATGGCGATCATCAGCCGCTGGCGTTGCCCCCCGGAGACCTCGTGCGGGTATTTCTTCAGGATCCCGTCGGGATCGGGCAGTTGAACGGTGCGCAGGAGTTCGAGAACGCGGGCGCGGTCCGACCGGCGCCGCGCGCGGGGATAGAAGCGGCCGGCGGCGCCGGGTTCGGACTCCGGCGATTTCCACTTCATCAGCTCCTCGATCTGGGCGCCGATGGTGAAGACGGGATTGAAGGACGAAAACGGGTCCTGCGGCACGAAGGTGATCTGCCGGCCCCGGACCTCCGTGGCCAGCGCCTGCGGGTCCTCGGCCAGCAGGTCCCGTCCGTCGAAATCGATGACGCCCGCGGAGATGCGCGCCGAGTTTTCCGGCAGCACGCCCAGTATGGCGCGGGCGAGCGTCGTCTTCCCGCAGCCGGACTCGCCGACCAGGCCCACGATCTCGCCGCGGCCCGCGTGGAAATTCACCCGGTCGAGCACGCGGGCCAGGCCGCGGTCGGTCTGGAAGCCGACCTCCAGATCGCTGACGGTCAGCAGGTCATCCATCGGAGGACCGCCGCGTGCGGGGGTCGAGAATGTCGCGCAGCCCGTCGCCGAACAGGTTGAAGCCCATGACGACGAGGAAGATGGCGAGGCCCGGCGCGGTCGCGTACCACCAGGCCTCGGGCAGGAATTCCCGGGACTCGGCGATGGTCCGTCCCCATTCCGGAGACGGCGCCGGGGGGCCGAGGCCGAGGAAACCGAGGGTGGCGGCGGTCAATATGGTGCCGCCCATGCCGATGGTGGTGCGGACGATCAGGGACGAGGAGATATTGGGAAGGACGTGGAAGAGCATCACCCGCCCGGGCGAAGCGCCGAGCGCAATGGAGGCTTCCACATAGGTCTCGTTGAGCGCCGAGCGGGTCTCCGCATAGACGAGCCGCGCCCAGAAGGGCCAGTAGGTCGCCGACAGCGCGAGGATGACATTTTCGATGGAGGGGCCGAGCGTCTGCGCGATGGCGATGGCGAGCACAATCTGCGGCACCGCCAGGAAGATGTCCGAAATGCGCATGAGCGCATCCGAGATCCAGTTCCGGTAGTAGCCGGCGACCAGCCCGACGGGTACGCCGATCAGCACGCTGACGCCGATGGCGATGACCGCGATGGTAATGGTGATCCGCGCGCCGAACAGGATGCGCGAATAGACGTCGGAGCCCATCCGGTCGGTGCCGAAATAATGCTCGGCCGAGGGCGGTTGCAGGCGGCCCGGCGGGTTGAATTCCGCCACGTCCTGCGGGTGGGTGGACAGCACCGGCGCGGCGATGGCCACCACGATCAAGAGCAGGATGAGCAGCGCCCCCAGCGCCGCCGTCCTGTCGGCGGCGAGCTTGCGAAGGAGGAAGCGGGCGGTTTCCATCATCCGGCCTCGCGCGGGTCGATCAGGCCGTGGGTGATGTCCACCAGCAGGTTCGCGATGATGAACACGGCGCCCATGATGAGCGTGAAGCCCATGATGGCGTTGTAGTCCGACTGCAGGATCGAGTTGACGGCGTAGAGCCCGAGGCCGGGCCAGTCGAAGACCGCCTCCACGACGACTGCGTTGGCGATCAGGTTCCCGAAGATCAGGCCCAGCTGCGTCACCGTGCCGATCAGCGCGTTCCTCAGCACATAGCGCCAGATGACGACCCGGCGGGGCACACCCATGGCGTTCTGGTAGTCGACATAGTTGGAGTTGATGGCGTCGAGCACGCCTGCGCGCGTGAAACGCATCACGGTCGCCATGGCGGGAAAGGCGAGCGTCACCGCCGGCAGGATCATGTGGTGGGCCACGGAGCGGAAGGTCTCCCAGTCGCCGGTCCAGGCGGAGTCGATCAGGAAGAAGCCGGTGACGGGATCGGGCCCCCATCCGTCCACCCGGCCCTGCAGCGGCGTGATGCCGAGCTCCATCGCGAACAGGAGCTGGAACAGGATGGCCAGCCAGAAGGCGGCGATGGCGAGCCCGGAAACGGTGAAGACGCGCAGCACATGGTCGAGCCAGGAATTGCGGTCCACCGCCGCCAGCACGCCGAGCGGAATGCCGATAATGGCCGAGAGCAGGATACTGACGAAGGCGAGCTCCAGCGTCGCCGGCAAACGCGAGACGAGGTCGTCGGCAATCGGGCGCTGCGTATAGAGGCTGACGCCGAAATCGCCCTGGGCGACGCCGATGACATAGTTCCAGAGCTGGACCGGGATGGGTTTGTCGACCCCGAACTTGGCCTTCAGCGCGGCGATCTGCTCGGCGCTGGCATTGTCGCCCGCGATGAACGCAATCGGATCGGCCGGTATGACGTGGCTGATCGTGAAGGTGATGGCCAGCAGCCCGAGAAGCGTGGGCGCCAGCCAGAGCAGGCGGTTGAGGGTGAGGACGAGTTCACGCATCGGACTGTGGCCATCCTGTCAGCAGCCGGCCGCCGCCGGACCCCGCCCTTGCCGTATCTCGATCCGAACAGGAGCCGCAGCGGCTCCGGGCCCGGCCCGGAACCGCTGCCGAGACCTGCCGTGCCGGGCTACTCCATGGAGACCCAGCGCATCTCCTGGCCGTTGCCGATGGGCGAGAACCGCACGCCCTTGGCGTTCTTGTTGAACGGGCCGAACCACTTGGTGTTGTAGACGAAGATGCCGGCGGCATCCTCCATCAGCAGCCGGTTGGCCTTTTCGTAGTTCGCCCGGCGCAGGTCCTGGTCGGTGGAGACGCGCGCTTCCGAGAGCAGCTTGTCCACCTCCTCGTTGCAGTACCAGGAATTGTTGCGGGCGCCAATCTGCTCGCAGGCATACATCTCGCCGAGCCAGTTGTTCGGGTCCGCATAGTAGGTGGACTTCCACAGGAACAGCAGGTCGTACATCTGCTGCTCGTCGCGCATCTTGCCGGAAGCCACGGGCCAGGTGTCGGTGACGATCTTTGTCTTGACGCCGATCTTGTTCAGGCCGTTCTGCAGCAGCGCCGCGGCCTGTTCCGTCTGGCCGTAGCCGGAAAGGGCGCCGAGCGAGATCTCCCGGATGTCGCCCTCGACCATGGCGAGGTGCTCCTTGGCCTTTTCGAGGTCCAGCATGTAGCCCTGCGCATCCGATGGCGAGCCCCACATATTGTTCGGCAGCGGCACCGGGTTGCGGGCGACCGACCCCGACAGGATGTTGTCGATGAACCCGTCATAGTCGAAGGCGTAGCTCAGCGCCTTGCGGAAGTTGATGTCGTTCATCGGCGGGCGGCCGTTATGGATGATGGAATAGAAGATCCGCATGGATTCTTCTTCCTGCACCACGACATGTTCGCTGGTCCGCAGCCGCTTGACCTGGTCCTGCGGCAGGTAGCCGTCGGTGCCGTGGAAGTCGCCGTTCATCAGGCCGAGCACGCGCGAGTTGATCTCGACCACCGTGCGGAACTCGATCTCGTCGAGCGGATTGTCCACCATGTCCCAGCCGAAGAAATGGTCGTCGAAGCGCGTCGCCTGCCAGCCGATGGCCGGGTCGTAGCGCTTGAGCTGGAAGGAGCCGGAGCCTGCGTCGTTCTTCGAGAGCCACGCGGTGCCGAGATCGCCGTCCGCCTCGTTGGCCTTCACCAGCTCGGCGTTGAGGACATGGATTTCCGGCACGGTGGCGAGGAAGATGGCCGACGGCTTGGAGAGGTTGAAGACCACGGTCTTCGCGTCCGGCGCCTCGGTCGAGCCCGGCGCGACCGTGCCCTCGAAGAGCGAATAGGCGCCCTTCTTCATCGCCAGGATGCGGTCGATGGAATAGACGACATCGGAGGCTTCCACCGGCGAGCCGTCATGGAACTTCGCGTCCCGGAGCGTGAAGGTGTAGGTGAGGCCGTCTTTCGAAATGTCGACTTTCTCGGCCAGCCACGGCTCCAGGTGCGGGGGATTGTCGAACCAGCGCATCAGCCCGTCATAGAGGTTGATGCGCGACGCGACCCGTCCGACATCGAAGACGGCGTGCGGGTCCAGCGTGTCGTAGGCGGACGAATTGGCGAAAATGAACTTGCCGCCGGCGGCTGCCGGGGCCGTTGCCGCGCCCAGCGCGATCGCCGCGGCGGCGGCGAAGCGGCAAAGACGGGATGCATGGCGAGTGAGCATCGTTCCTCTGTCTCCCTGTTGCGTATCCGTTGCGGCGGGACGGGCCCGCCTCCTCCCTTGTCCCGGCCGTCTGCCGGCCGTCACCGGTTCCATTGGAAGCCGTCGATGGTGATGTCCTGACCGGTCACGAAACAGGGCTCCACGGTCGCCAGGAAAGCGACCAGCTCGGCCACGTCGCGCGGACTGCCGGTCCGGTGAAGCGCGATCCCCCGGATCAGTTCGGGCTCGCGGGTGGCGATGACCGGGTTCTTTTGCGCCAGCTCCGTCTTGATGAGGCCGGGGCACACGCAATTGACGGCGATGTGCGGGCCGAGCTCCTTGGCCAGCGAGCGGGTCAGGCCGATGATGCCGGCCTTGGCGGCGGCATAGGCGACCCTGGAGACGGCCGCCGTCACGCCGCCGGAATGGGCGTTGAGCGACGACATCGACACGATGCGCCCGTATTCGCGCTCCATCATCGTCGGCGCGACCGCCTGGATGTAGTTGAAGCAGCTCTTCAGATTGACATCGATGGTCGTATCCCACTGCTCTTCGGAGAGGTCCAGTATGCCCGTCGGCATGGGCCGCCCGGCATTGTTGACCAGGACATCGACCCGGCCCCAGGCGCCGAGAACGCTGCCGGCGACCTCCTTCGCGCGGCCATGGTCGGCGACATCCGCCTCGAAGGCCAGGCAGGGGACGCCGTAGCCCTCGATTTCGGCCTTCGTGCTGGCCATCTCCGCGACGAGGACGTCCACCAGGGCGACGGCGAGGCCGCGCTCCGCCAGCGCGTGCGCGCAGCCGCGTCCTATGCCGCGGGCGCCGCCGGTGACGATCGCCACCCTCCTGTCGAGTTCGGCCATGGGACTCCCTCAGGACAGCAACACTGACGCCTCCCGGCGGGCGCGTCAAATGCGTGCCGGAGCGGGACCCCGGGTTCGCAAGGCTGGACTTGCGGCGTTCTGCGGGAAATGCTGGACGGGAATGCGGCCCTCGGAACCGGCGGCCGCGATCCTGAACGGAATTGGGGCACCGTGCCGGAAGTAGCGAGAAGAAGCCGGGTCGCCGTCGATATCGGCGGCACCTTCACCGATTTCTGCGTGTTCGACGAGGCGAGCGGGGAACTGCGCACGCTGAAGATTCTCTCGACGCCCGAGGCTCCGGGCACGGAAGTGATGCAGGGCATCGCCGAGCTCGACCGGCGCTACGCACAGCCGGCTGCCGGCATCGGCTTTTTCACCCACGGCACCACGGTGGGCGTGAACACCGTGATCCAGCGCCGCGGCGCGGCGCTGGCGCTGTTCACGACGCGGGAGTTCGAGGACGTGCTGGAGGTCGCGCGGCTCAAGACGCCCGATCCGTACGACATATTTTCACGCCGCCCTGCGCCCCTCGCTCCCCGCGAGCGGGTCTATGGCATCGCCGAGCGCGTGCTGAGGGACGGCTCCATCGAGACGCCGGTCGATCCCGCCGATGTCCGCCGGGCGGTGGCCGAGGCGAAAGCCGCCGGCGCGGACACGATCGTCGTGGCGCTCCTGCACGCCTATGCGAACCCGGTGAACGAGCGCGCCGTCCGCGACGCGATCCTGGAGGCCGCGCCCGGGATGGCCGTGACGCTCTCCTCGGACGTCTGGCCGGTCATCCGGGAATATGAGCGCACCGTGACGGCCACCGTCGCCGGCTACGTCCAGCGCCGCGTGGCCGCCTATATCGGCTCGCTGCAGGCGGCGCTTCGGGATGCCGGCGTCCCGGCCGAGCCGATGATTACCAAGTCGAACGGCGGGATCATGGCGGCGGAGCTCGGCAAGACCGACCCCATCGCCATGCTGCTGTCGGGCACCGCATCCGGGGCCATCGGCGCGGCGGATGCCGCGGCCCGTATCGGCGCGGCGGACGTGCTGAGCTTCGATGTGGGCGGCACCTCGGCGGATGTGGCGGTCATCCAGGGCGGCGAGCCGGCCTTCGGCACGGGCGAGCTGGTGGGCGACTTCCCGATCTATGTGCCGACGGTCTCCGTGACCTCCATCGGCGCCGGCGGCGGCTCCATCGCCCGGGTGGACGATTTCGGCGTGCTCAAGGTCGGCCCCGAAAGCGCAGGTTCGGCGCCGGGGCCCGCCTGCTACGGCAAGGGCGGCGAACGCCCGACCGTCACCGACGCCTTCGTCGCGATGGGGCTGCTCGGCGCGGATGAGCTCGGATACGGCGCCGTCAGGCTGGACCGGGCCGCGGCCGAGCGCGCCGTCGGCGGGATCGCCGGGCGCCTGTCCATGGGGCTTTCCGAGGCGGCCGAGAGCATTGTCGAGGTCGCGGTCTCCGGCATGTATCTGGAGGTCGCGAAGCTGATGTCGCGCCGGGGCGCGGACCCGCGCACATTCTCGCTGCTGGCCTTCGGCGGGGCCGGGCCGATGCTGGGCGTCCTGTTCGCGCGGGAAGTCGGCATGGCGCGGGTGATCGTGCCTCCGACGCCGGGCGTTCTGTCGGCCTATGGCGGCCTGATCGCCGATATCCGCAACGACTTCATCCGCACGGCCTTCGTCGATCTGGACGCGGAGGGCCTTGCCGTTCTGGACGGACATGCCTGCGAACTGGAGGCGCAGGCGCTCGCATGGCTTCGCGACGAGCAGGGATTCCACGGCGAAGCGCGCCTCACCTGGTCGGCCGACATGCGCTATCTGGGCCAGTCTTACGAAATCGAGACGCTTGTCGACCGGGCGGATATTCGGGCCGGCCGGACCGCCGGGCTGGCAGGCGCCTTCCACCGCGAACATGAGCGCGTTTACGACCATGCCGATACGGAGGCGCCGGTGCAGGCGGTCAATCTGCGATTGACGGTGAGCGGCGCCGTGCCGAAACCGGCCCTTGCGGAAGCCGACGCCGCTCCGGGGCCGGCGGCGCCCAGGGGCCATGCGACGGTCTTCCTGGACGGCGCCAGCCGCGAGGCTGCTCTCCATGTCCGGGCCGACCTGCTGCCCGGCCAGCATTTCGCCGGTCCCGCGATCGTCTCGCAGGACGACTGCACCACCGTGGTTCCTCCGGGCTTCGCGGCCGAGGTCGATCTGCGGGGCAACCTGATCCTCACCGGGGAGGGCTGAATGCCCATAGACAAGGTCACGCTGGAAATCCTGAAGAACCACACCCGCGCGGCTGCGGAAAGCATGGCCTACACGCTCTACCGCACGGCGCACTCGACCTTCGTCAAGGAAACCGAAGACTTCACCACCGGCCTGACCACGCCGGAGGGGGAGACCTTCGCCACACCCACGGAGCTGGGCGCCACCTGGTTCGTCGGCCTCAATTACGGCCGCGCCATCGCCATGATCGACGACTACCGGCCGGGCGACATCGCCATGACGAACGACCCCTATTCGGGCTTCGTCAGCACGCATTCGCCGGACATGCACATCTGGAAACCGATCTTCCACGAGGGCGAAATCGTGGCCTTTTCCGTCGGCCACATCCACAACACCGATGTCGGCGGCGCGGTGCCGGCGTCGCTCTCGCGCACGCTTTCGGAAATCCACCAGGAGGGCGTGCGCATCCCTCCCGTCAAGATTCTGGAGGAGGGGACGCTCAACCGGCAGGTGCTCGACATCTTCCTCGCCAATGTCCGCGCGCCCGACCAGAACTGGGGCGACCTGAAAGCCCAGATCGCCGCCTGCAATACGGGCGAGCGCAAGGTCCACGAGATGATCGCGCGTTTCGGCATCGAGACCTTTCGCGACGGCGTGGCGGACCTGCTGGACTATGCCGAGGCGCAGGCGCGCGCCATTGTCCGCGCCCTGCCGAACGGCGCCTATCCCTTCGCGGACTATATGGACGAGGACTCCGTCGACGGACGGCCCTGCCGCATGAAGCTGACGGTGATAATCCGCGACGAGGAGCTGATCTTCGATTTCACCGGGTCCGACCCGCAGCTCGAATCCTCGCTCAACATGCCGACCGGCGGCGATGAGCGCCATGTGCTGCTGCTGGTCGGCATGACCTATGTGCTCTATTCGCTGGATCCGTCGCTTTACCTCAACTCCGGCATCGCCCGCGTCTGCCGCTGCATCCTGCCGTCGGGCACCATGGTCAATCCGGAGTTTCCGGCGGCGGTCGGCATGCGCACGCTGAGCTGCTACCGCCTGCACGGGCTTACTTTCGGCGCCTTCGCCCAGGCGGCCCCGGACCGCATGGCGGGGGCGCCCGGTTCCGGCGGGCCGATCATGAATGTCAACACGATAGACAACCGCACGGGCCGGCGGATCATGGCGGCGATCAGTCCGATGAGCGGCGGCGGCGGCGGTCGCGCGATGGAGGACGGCCCCGACGGTTCCGGCGCCAACCAGGGTTTCATGAAGAA
This sequence comes from Alphaproteobacteria bacterium, assembly GCA_022826185.1. Taxonomy (GTDB): domain Bacteria; phylum Pseudomonadota; class Alphaproteobacteria; order Bin95; family Bin95; genus Bin95. The sequence goes on along the minus strand of JAJDVH010000102.1, from coordinate 7,560 downwards.
CACGCCGACGGAGGTCAACGAGGCGGAAGCCGGCATCAAGGTGCTCCGCTTCGGTCTCGCCCGCGACTCCGCCGGGCCCGGCCTGCATCGCGGCGGGCTGGGCACGGAGCTCGTGTTCCAGGCATTCTCGCCGAACACCCGCGTCACGGCGCGCAACAGGGACAGGACGATCTTTACCGGCTGGGGCATCGAGGGCGGCCGGCCGGGCGCGGCATCGAAGTTCATCAGGAATCCCGGCACGAACCGCGAGGTGGACCTGAAGAACACCGACATCCTCACCATCGGACCCGGCGAGGTCATCCATGTCACCTGCGGGGGCGCGGGCGGCTGGGGCGACCCCTTCCGGCGCGAGCCCGAGGCGGTGCTGCTGGACTGGCGCCGGGGCTGGGTTTCGACCGGACATGCGCGCGAGGCCTATGGCGTGGTCATTGCCGACGGCGCAGTCGATGTCCCGGCCACCGAGGCGCTGCGCGCCGACCGCGCGAACGGGAAGGCCAACGGATTCTACGATGTGGGACCCGAGCGGGCGGCCTTCGAGGCCGTCTGGACGGACGCCAACTACGATGTCCTGACCGAATGCCTGGCGGCGCTCCCGGTCCATTGGCGCTTCTATGCCAAGCACCGGATTTTCGATGCCATCGACCTGCTCGACCCGCCCGCGCGCCGGGGCGACGGCTCGGAGGTTCGCGCGGCCTTCGACGCGCTCAGGGCGGAGTTCCCGCAGCTCGGCGCAGGGCGGGGCTGACCGCATGGAAATCGCGTTTCCCGGCAAGCGCGTCCTCGTGACCGGCGCGGCGCGCGGCATCGGGCGCGCCATCGTCCATGCCTTCGCCGCCGAGCGCGCCGAGGTTCATGCCGCGGATATCGAAGGCGAACTGGCCCGGGAAACCGCTGCAACGGCCGGGTTTCCGGTCGAGGCCCACGAGCTCGATGTCACCGACTCCGCAGCCGTCGACGCGCTGGTGGACCGGATCGGCCCCGTCGACATCGCCGTCCACGCGGCCGGCGGCGTGCGCGGACGGATCGCCGGCCCCCTGGAGGAGGTGACCGACGGTGACTGGCGCGCCATCCAGGCGGTCAATGTAGATGGCGCGTTCCATGTGGCGCGCGCGGTGACGCCGGGCATGAAGGCGAAGGGGCAGGGCCGGATCGTCCTCATCTCGTCCGGGGCGGGCCTGCGCGTGTCGCGCACCGGCATCCACTCCTACGGCACGGCGAAGACGGCGCAGATCGGTCTGGCGCGCCAGCTCGCCTCCGAACTCGGGCCCTTCGGGATTACCGTCAACGCGGTCGCGCCCGGCCTCATGCCGCAGACATCGCCCGACTATGTCCGCCAGTGGGAGGCGCGCAGCCCGGAGGAGCGGGCGGCAATCGTCGAGGGCATCGCCATGCGCCGGCTCGGCCTGCCGGAGGACATCGCCTATGCGGTGCTGTTCCTTGCGTCCGACCGGGCCGGCTGGATCACCGGGCAGGCGCTGCCGGTGATGGGCAGCCCATGACGGCGCGCCATGCGCTCAGCCTCGATGTCGGGGGCACCTTTACCGACGTCATCCTGGCGGACCGCGCCGGCGGCGCGCTTCATGTCGCCAAGTCGCCCTCCGTGCCGAGCGCGCCCGCCGACGGGTTCTTCGGCGGCGTGGACAGGATGCTGGACCGGTCCGGCGTCGATCCGGCGGAGGTGGCGACCGTGCTGCACGGCTCGACCATCGTCACCAACGCGATTCTGGAGGGAAAGGGCGCCCGCACCGGCCTTGTCACTACCAAGGGGTTCCGCCATGTGCTGGAGATAGGCCGGGCGGAAATCCCGCGCGCGGCCAACCTGTTCTCCTGGGTCAAGCCCCGGCGGCCTGTCCAGGCCCGGCACATCTTCGAGGTGCCCGGCCGGATCCGTCTGGACGGAACCGAGGCAACGCCTCTGGACGAGCCTGCGGTCGAGGCGGCTGCCGAGGCCATTCGGGCCGCCGGCCTCGATGCGGTCGCCGTCGTCCTGCTGCACTCCTACGCCAACCGGGCCCACGAACGCCGGGTCGGCGAGATTCTCCGCTCCAGCCTGCCGGATGTCGAAATCGCGCTTTCGGTCGATGTCCTCCCCGTCTTCCGGGAATATGAGCGCACCGTGGCCACGACGCTGAACGCCTCGGTCCAGCCGGTGGTCAGGCGCTATATCGGCCGGCTTTCCGCCGGGCTCGCCGGCCGCGCCGTCGAGGCGCCGCTGTTGCTGATGAAGTCGAACGGCGGCGCCTGCCTGCCGGAGGAGGCCGCCCGCGGCGCCGTGCATCTCGCGCTTTCCGGCCCCGCCGCCGGCGCGCTCGGGGCGGCCTGGCTGGGGCGGGCCGCCGGGATCGGCGACCTGCTGACCATCGACATGGGCGGCACCAGCGCCGATGTCGCGCTCATCCGGAACGGCCAGCCCGCTCTTTCCACTACAGGCCGGGTCGGCGACCACCCGCTCGCCTTCCCGATGATCGACATTCACACCATCGGCGCGGGCGGCGGGTCCGTCGCCACAGTGACGGAGCAGGGCGCGATCCGCGTCGGGCCGGAGAGCGCCGGCGCCGATCCGGGACCGGCCTGCTACGGCAAGGGCGGTGCGCGCCCCACCGTATCCGACGCCAATCTTGTGCTCGGCCGTATCCCGCCGGCGCTCCTCGACGGCGAAGTGGCGCTGGCGCCGGAAGCGGCGGAGGCCGCGATCCGCCGGCATGTGGCGGAACCGCTCGGCATGGACCTCACCGCCGCTGCGCGGGGAATCGTCGATCTCGTCAACGCCAACATGACCGGGGCATTGAAGGTGATGTCGGTCGAACGCGGCCTCGACCCGCGCGATTTCGCGCTCGCGGCGTTCGGCGGCGCCGGTCCTGTCCATGGCGCGGAGCTGATGCGCGAACTCAAGGCGGCGCGCCTGCTGGTGCCGCGCTTCCCGGGCATTCTCTGCGCCATCGGCCTGCTGGCGACGGACCTCAGATATGACTTTGCCGCAACCCGCCTGCAGCGCGCGGGCGCGTTCGACGCCGCCGCCACAGAGGCGCTGTTCGCAGAGCTGACGCATGAGGCCGACCGTCGCCTCGAGGCCAATGGCGTCCCGCCGGAGCGCCGCCGGTTCCGCCGCTCGGCCGACATGCGCTACGAGAAGCAGGGCGTGGAACTGACCGTGCCCTGCAACGGCCCGATTACCGAAAAGGCGCTGGCGGCGCTCATTGCCGACTTCCATGCGCTGCACGAGCGGCTCTACACATTTTCGGAACCCGCCGCGCCGGTCGAGATCGTCAATCAGCGGGTCGAGGCGACCGGCCTGACCGACAGGTTCGCGCTGCCGGAACTGCCCGCCGCATCCTCCGAACGCCCCGAGCCGTCGGGCGCACGCCCGGCCTGTCTCGATGGCGACACGCTCCGGCCGACGCCCACCTATCGCCGCGAGACCTTGCTTGCCGATCATGTGATCGAAGGCCCCGCCATCGTCGATCAGCTGGACTCGACGACCGTCCTTCTTCCCGGCCAGACCGCGCTCACCGACCGCTACGGCAATCTGCTCATCTCGGAGGGCGGCCCGTGACGTCCGAATCCTCGGCGGCGCCCAACCGCTTCACGCTGGAACTCATCAAGGGCGCGCTCAACGCGGCCCGGTCGGAGATGGAGGCGCTGATCGCGCGCGCCGCCATGTCGCCCTTCATCCGCGAGAAGAAGGATTTCTTCACCGCCTTCCTCAATCGCGACGGCGAACTCGTGGTCTCCACCTCGCTCACGCTCGCCGGCAATCTGGTGGATGCGATCCTGGAGGAATATCCGGCCGAGACCATGCGGCCGGGCGACCTCTACTGGTACAACGATGTTTACGGCGTCGGCGGCGCCGTCAGCCATCTGCCGGACATGGTGTTCGTCATGCCCGTCTTCCACGAGGGCCGGCTGTTCGCCTTCGCGGAGGCGTGGGGCCATCTCTGGGACATAGGCGGCTCGGTTCCCGGCTCGATCAGCCCGCATGCCGTGTCCGTCTTCCAGGAAGGCATCATGATCCCTCCCGTCCGGGTGATGCGCGAAGGGGTGGAGAACAGGGAGGTCGTGCGCATCTTCATGCGCAATTCGCGCTTCCCGGAGATGCTGCGGGGCGACCTCCGGGCGATCATGGCCGCCTGCCGGCTGGGCGCGCGCCGCCTGACCGAAACCGTCGAGCGCCACGGCGTCGAGGTGGTGGAGGCCGCATTCGAGGCGATGCTGGTCGAGACCGAAGGCGCGCTCCGCAGCGAGATTGCCGCCCGCATTCCCGACGGCGAATATGCGTTCCGCGACCGCATCGACTCGGACGCCGTGACCGACCGGTCCTATTTCGTGGACGTGGTGTTGCGGAAGGGAAACGGCGCGCTTGAGATGGACTTCTCGGCATCCGACCGGCAGGCCGACGGGCCGATCAACTTCCTCATGGACGATTCAGTGCCGAAATTCATGCTGGGCCTCTGGATGTGCATGGACCGGCCCGGCATCGGCATGAACGGCGGCTTCGAGCGCGCGGTCGAGAGCGTCGTCAAGAAGCCCGGCACGCTGGTCGCGCCCCGGTTTCCCGCGCCGCTCGGCCTGCGCTCGCACACCATGATCCGCGTCACCAGCGCGCTGTTCGGCACGCTGGCGCAGGCGACCGGCGGGCAGGCGTCGGCTGCGCCCTCCGTCTATGTGCTCTACTATCTGCGCGGCAGGAACGCCGACGGGACCGAGCCGCTCTGCATCGAGGGCCTCTCGGTCGGCTTCGGCGCGCGCACCTTCGCCGACGGCATCGACGCGGTCTATTACGTCGCCCAGGAGAATTACCCGATCGAGTTCGCCGAGATGGAATTCGGCGTCGAGATCGAGGCGTTCGGCATCCACCGGGACAGTGGCGGCGCCGGGCGCTGGCGCGGCGGCTGCGGCATCGTGCGCGACGTGCGGGTGTTGTCGGACGAGGCCCGCTTCGGCATCCGGCTGGACAATTGCCGCCAACCGGCCTTCGGGGTCCATGGCGGCCTGTCGGGTGCGCCGGGCCGCGTGATCGTCAATCCCGACGGCCCGGCGCCCTGGGACATCGCGACCATGAGCGACGGGACGCGCCTGGCGAAAGGCGACCTGGTCCGCATCGTCACGCCCGGCGGCGGCGGCTGGGGCAACCCGGCCGACCGCCCGGCGGAAGACGTGCTGGCCGATGTGCTGGACGGCTTCGTGTCCGGGGAAGCCGCCGCGCGCGACTATGGCGTCCTGCTGGCCGGCGACCGGGTGGACCTCGAAGCCACGCTCGCCCGCCGCGCCGCCATGCCGCGGCCTTCCAAGATGTTCCACCGCGGGCGCTACTACGATGCCGACGAGGACCGCGCGGACGAGGCGTCCGCGGCCGTCAGCGCATCAGCGAGGGCAGCAGCAGGCTGATCTCCGGGATCGCGATCAGCAGCAGCAGGGTCAGTATGTCGATGGCGAGGAACGGCATCACGCCCGCGAACACTTCCTCCAGCTTCAGCGGGATCGGCGAGGCGCTGCGCACGACATAGACATTGAGGCCGACCGGCGGCGTGATGAGCGAGACCTCGGCGAGCTTGATCGCGATGACGCCGAGCCAGATCGGGTCGAAGCCGGCCTTGGTCAGGATCGGATACATGACCGGCAAGGTGATGACCATGATCGCGATCGGGTCGATCAGCATGCCGAGCACGAGGTAGATCGCCGCGAAGGCGAACAAGTAGGTGTATTTGCCGAGCTCCAGCGCGAGCAGCGCGCCGGTGATGTCGTTGACGATGCCGGTATAGGTCAGGTAGCGCGCAAAGATGATGCCGCCGATCACGATGATGAAGATCGACGAGGTGGTGATGCCGGCGTCCTTGAAGGTATCGACGGCGGTGCGGGCGTTCAGACGGCGCTTGAAGACCACGATCAGGAAGGCGCCGAAAGCGCCGATGGCACCGGCATAGGTCGGCACGAAGAACCCGGTATAGATGCCGCCGATCACCAGCAGGAACAGGAAGGCGATGCCCCACACGCCGTAGAGCGAGCGCCAGCGCCGGGCCCAGGACACCCGGATTTCCGAGCGCGGCGCGATATGGGGGAACCGCTTCGCGATGGCGTAGATGCCGGCCATGTAGAGCGCCGCCGACAGGAGGCCCGGCACCAGCCCCGCCACCAGCAGCAGCGCCACCGACTGCTCGGTCAGGATGGCGTAGATGACCATCAGGATGCTCGGCGGAATGAGCGAGGCGAGCGTGCCCGAGGCCGCGATGCAGCCGGCGCTGAGGCGGCGGTCGTAGCCGAAGGAGGTCATCTGCGGCAGCGCCATCTTGGTGAAGACGGCGGCGTTGACCACGGTGGACCCGCTGGCCGCGCCGAAAGCGGCCGATGCGAGCGTCGTCGCCATGGCGAGCCCGCCGGGCAGCCGGCCGAGCCAGTTGTAGGCGGCGCGGTAGAGGTCGGTCGTCAGTCCCGCCTGCGTCGCCAGCGAGCCCATCAGGATGAACAGCGGAATGACCGCGAGCGTGAAGGAGTTGGTGGTGCTGAACGGGATGGTCGCAAGCTGCGCCCAGGCGGCGTCGGGCCCGATGGCGAGGAAGGTGCCCCAGACGCCGGCGAGGCCGAGCGCCACGCCGATATGCACGCCCGAGCCCAGCATCGCGGCGAGCGCGATGGCGACGAGGACGCCGACGGTCGCGGGGTCGAGCACGGCCTAGCGGTCCTCCTCGTCCTCGAAGGGGTCGATGGCCTCCGGCGGCGCCGGAATGTTCTCGAGCACCCCGATGTCGCGCTCGATGATTTCCTGGACCGAGAGCGCCTCGCCGCCCTTGACGAGGCGGTCCAGGTCCGCGACCAGGTCGAGCAGCAGCTGGAGGATGAGCAGCGCCGTGCCGGCCGCCAGCACGATGCGCGCCGGCCAGAGCGGCATGCGCACCAGGCCGAATGTCGCCTCGTCGATCTTGATGCTGAACAGCGCCTCGTTGGTCGCCTGCCAGAGCAGCAGCGAGAAGAACAGCACCGCCATGAGGCTCGCGAACACGTCCATCGCCGCCTGCCCGCGCGCGCCGGCCCGCATGTAGAGCAGTTCGACCCGGATGTGGCTGCGTCGGATCTGCGTGTAGGTCAGCGCGCCGAAGACGATGAGCACCATCGTGCTCTCGGTGATCTCGGTGGCGCCCGGCACGGGCACGCCGAACATCTGCGTGCCGACGACGTCTGCCGTGCCGAGAAATGTCGAGATGATGAGCCCCAGCCCGCCGAACAGGAGGATTCCGAGCGCAACGGGTTCGAGCAGGCGGGTGAGCCTGTTCATCGTCATGGCGGGCCAGTGTCCCGATTCCGAAATTGGGCCGGTTTCCCGTTGGCTGCCCGGCCGCTCATCCCGTCATACCCGAACGTTCCTCCGTCATGCCCGAACGTCCTTCCGTCATGCCCGGACTTGTTCCGGGCATCTCCCTCCACCGCTTCCACCGGACGGCCGCATGGATGCCCGGAACAAGTCCGGGCATGACGAGGAGAAGGCATGAGGCTTCATGCAGCGCGGCCGCGGGGGGGGGCGGGGCCGGCGCGGCGGGGGCCAGGGAGGAGGCCCAAAGCGGCGCGGGG
>JAJDVH010000278.1 GCA_022826185.1 Alphaproteobacteria bacterium | reverse complement strand
CCAGCGTCATCGCCCTGGTATAGTATCTCAGTCCGTCCCGCGGATTTCGTCCCACGGTCACGCGGTCATTGTCCAGATAGACGATCGTGCCGGCATGACCGGCCTGCCTCATCCAGTGACAGGCGGACTCCAGAAAATACCAGGTGTTCGAAACGCTGAATGCGCGGGGCGTACGGCTCTCGGCGACCGACCTCCTGAAGAATTACCTGTTCTCGCTCCTACACCGCCAAAGCGAGCATGAGCGTGAGATCGAGACGCTGGAGAGCCGTTGGAACGAAATCGTGGGACGGCTCGGGGAGGAGAGCTTCCCTGATTTCCTGCGTGTCCACTGGATCAGCCGGAGGACGACGGTCCGGTTGTCCGACCTCTTCAAGACTGTCCGCGCCCAGGTCCAGGACAGGGGGGACGCATTCTCCCTCCTGCAGGAACTCAAAACCGATATCGAGGCTTACCTGGCGCTGACGCAACCGGACGGCTCGGACTGGCCTGTCGAATGGAAGCGCCATGCCCGAACCCTTCGCATGTTCAGCGTCCGCCAGCCATTTCCCCTCCTGATCGCAGCACGGCGGGTTCTGGATGACGCCGACTTCGAGAGACTGCTGCGCTCGGTCGTGACGATCTCCTTTCGCTACAATGTCATTGGCAGTTTTCAAGCAAACGAACAGGAGCGGGTTTACCACGCGGAAGCCCAGAGGATTTCGAGGGGCGAACATTCTTCGATCCGGCAAATCATGGGCAGCCTGCGGCCGGTTTATCCTGACGATGAACGGTTCCGGCTGAGCTTCCGGGAAAAATCCATCGGTGTTGCGCAGACGCGAAACAAGCGGGTCGTCAGATATATTCTGTTCGAACTGGAGCGTCAGGCCTCCGGGAACAGCCACGACTTCGAGGACAACAGGATAACCTTGGAGCACATCTGCCCGCTGAATCCGGAAGATGGCTGGAATCGGTTTGCCGAGGACGACTTGGACGCGCAGACATCGCGTCTCGGCAATATGGCGTTGCTGGAAGCAGGCGCGAACCGGGACGCCGGCAATGCCGGGTACGAAGCAAAGAGGGAATTGTTCGGGAAAAGCCGTTTCCGGACGACTCGGGAAATTGCGAGCAAATACGAAGACTGGACGCCGGAAACCATCGACTCACGCCAGGACGTTATGGCAAGGGGCGCAGCCGCAGTATGGCGTATCGATTTTCCCGGTTGAGCCTCGACGGCGGCGATTTCCTTTTCGATAGCTCCAACCCGAAATGACCGACGCGCTTGGCGACAATCCAGCCGGACGCAGCCAGAAGGCCGCCGCGCACCTGCATCATGTGCATCTGTTCGCGGCCGATATCGACGCGACGGTCGCGTGGTGGCAGGAGAAGCTCGGGGGCATTGTCGCCTTCGACGGCGAGTTCGGCGGGGCGCGCAATGTGTTCATGGAGGTGGGGCGCGGCCGTCTCCACCTCTACGACCAGCCGCCGCGCGGGACGCCGGGCGGAGCCGTGCACCATGTCGGCATCCAGACGGACGACCTTGCCGCGCTCCACCGCCGGTTGACGGCGCTCGGCGTGCCGTTCCGCTCCGGCATCCGCGAGTTCGGGTCGTGGCGCTACATCATGTGCGAGGCGCCCGACGGCGTGCTGCTGGAGCTCTTCCAGATCGACACGGACGACATGCCGCCGCCGCTGGCGCGCTATTTCGCCCCCTAGGGCCGCGCCTGCCAGATGTTACGAGCCCCCGGCCTCGGACCCGGTCGGTGCACGTCCCGTGAGCCCAAGACCTTCGAGCAGTCCGGACAAGCGGGCGGTTTCCTTCTCTACCGCTGTCAAGCGCGCGGCCAAGCGTCCCGAACTCGTCAGGATCAACGTCGCAAGCCCGATTCCGACCGTGGCGCCGACCGCTACGACGGAAACGATGATTGCAATCGTGCCATTGTCCATGAGTCCGCCCTTCGCCGACTGTGCCACTTTATATCGACAAATGATGGCGCGCCTGGCGCCGCAACACAAGCCGCATGGCGCTCGCGCCCCTACCGCAGCGAGCTGCCGAACAGGTCGCGGGCGACGATGTGGCGCTGGACCTCGTTCGGGCCCTCGCCGATGCGGCGGATGCGCATTTCCCGGTACCAGCGCTCGAACGGCAGGTCCTTGGTGACGCCGTAGCCACCGTGGATCTGCATGGCGCGATCCACCACCCGGCCCGAGGCCTCCGTCGCCACGATCTTGGCGAGCGCGGAGTCGGTCCGGAACGGTTCGCCGCGCCGCGCCTTGTCGGCGGCCGCCAGCGTGATCCAGAGCGACTGGCGGATGTCGATCTCGTTCTCGACCACCATCCACTGGATGCCCTGCCGGTGTGCCAGCTTGTCGCCGAAGGTCTCCCTTATCCCGGCATATTCGACCGCCAGCTCCTGCGCCTTGACCGCCACGCCGATGCAGGTGGCGGCATAGGGGATGCGCTGGCGCGACACGCGGTCGTTGGCGATGGCGAAGCCGCCGTTCACCTCGCCCAGCACGTTTGCGTGCGGCACCCGCATGTCCTCAAATTGCAGCTCGGTTGCGTAGCGCGCGGCGCGCAGCGTGTGGACGATGCGGCGCACATGGAAGCCCGGCGTGTCGGTCTCGACGATGAAGCAGGTGACGCCTGCCCGCCCTTTCGTCGGGTCCGTGCGCGCGAAGACGAGGCCGAAATCCGCCCGGTCCGCTCCGGAAATGAACATCTTGGCGCCGTTGATGACCCAGTCGTCCCCGTCGCGCACCGCGCGGGTCTGGATGGCGCGGGCTGGGTCCGAGCCACCCGAGGGCTCGGTCAGGCCGAAGAAGGTCTTCTTCTCGCCGCGCAGCATCGGAAAGAGGAAGCGCTGCTTCTGGTCATCATTGGCCTCGAACATCTGCGCCAGGCCCGCGCCGCCGAACACGTTGTAGCAGGGCGCGTATAGACCGGCGCGGTGCTGCGACATCTCTATGGCGAGCAGGGTGCGCGTCACGATATCCACGTCCGGGCCGCCGAACTCGGGCGGAATGTCGAGGCCGTAGAGGCCCATTTCCGCCACCCGGCCCGCAAGGCGTTCATGGTCCTCCGGCGGCAGGCTGTCGGCGTCGGGGTCGAGGCCGTCTTCCAGTGGCACGATCTCCTCGCGGACGAACCGGCGCACCTGGTCCACGATCAGTTTCTGCTCGTCGGTAAGGGACAGGTCCATGAGTCTTGCGCTTTCCCGATTGCGAAAATGCTGTTGCGGCGGCCGGTCAGGCGGGGCTGAGGCGCCCGAGGCCCACGCCGTCCTCCGGCGGGTTCCAGGACGGCAGGCGGCCATGGTCGGCCCGGTGGACCATCATCAGTTCCAGCCACCGCGTACGCGGCTGGTGGTTGACCTCCAGGCGGAAGAACAGCCCCTCGCCGCGCTCTTCCAGTTCGCGCCCGAGCTCGCCGCGCAGGCCGAACAGCGAGCGCGCATCGACCCGGACAATGGCCCGCACGGTCGCCGCGTCGTCGGACAGCTGATAGACGCCGAGCTGGCCGCTGAGCGCGGCGACAGCGGCGGAATCGAGCCGCCGCCACGGCTTGTCGAGACGGACGGCCACCTATTCCCCCGTGAAGTTCGCCGCGCGCTTCTCCAGCCGCGCGGCGATCCCCTCCCTGGCATCGCTGGACAGCCTTGCCGCGCGCAGCATACCCAGCAGGTCGTCATGCGGCGTTGCATCGCGGAACGCCATCTGCCGCAGCATGACGGCCTTCATCGCCTTCATGGCAAGCGGCGCATTGGCGGCGAGGCGCGCGGTGACGGCAGCAACCGCCGCCTCAAGCTCGTCGTCGGGCGCGACCTTGTGGATCATGCCGAGCGCGTGCATCCGCGCCGCCGGCAGCGGGTCGCCGAGCAGCAGCATCTCGCGCGCGGCCACGGGCCCGCCCGTCTCCACGATCTTCTTGGCGAGGAACCAGGTCGGCACCAGCCCGATCTGGGCGAGCGACATCCCGAAGCACGCGCTTTCCGCCGCCACGACCAGATCGCAATGCAGCGCCAGCTCGTTGCCGCCCGCAATGGCGTCGCCGTGCACCACCGCAACCACCGGCAGGGGATAATGCTGCACCGCATCCAGCACCGCCTCTATCGGGCTTTCCGTGTCGAGCGTGCCGGCCCGCTCGCGCAAATCCATCCCGGCGCAGAAGACCGGCCCCTCGGCGCGCAGCACGGTCAGCCGCTCGGCCTTGTCCGGCTCGCTCCGGAAGGCGTCGAGCAGGGCGCCCAGCATCTCGCGGTTGAGCGCGTTGCGCTTCTCCGGGCGATTCAGGCGCACGGTGCGCACCGGCCCCTCGCGTTCGATCGGGACAATCGTCATCGATTCCTCAAACCGTCATTTTTTCACCGCGAAAGTCTTGCATGCGGGCGCGCGCTATCCAACCATGCCGGTCTTGGGGACTGACTCAGGGACACGGCATGAAACCCTCGCTTGCGCCCGACCTGAAAAGCGTTCGCCGTTTCGATGTCACGGTGGATCAGACCATCGACTTCATGGGCGAGGACCTGCGCGTCTTCGCCACCACGTTCATGCTGGCGCGGATCGAGCAGACCTGCCGCGACCTGGTGTTTTCCCATCTCGACGAGGGCGAGGACTCCGTCGGCGCGCGGGTGGAGATCGACCATCTGGGGCCGACGCTCGCGGGCATGTGGATCGAAGTCAACGCCCGCGTCCTGTCGCTGGACGGCCAGCGCGTCGAAATGGCCGCCGACATCTGCGATGCGCTCGGCCAGGTGGGCCGCGCCCGCCACACCCGTTTCGTCATCGACAAGAGCCGCCAGCGCGAGCGCCTCTCCGCGCGGCGGGCCAAGGCCGAGGCCGCCGGCGCGCTGTAGGTTCCGGGGCCAACGCCGTCCGCCTCAACCCTCGAGGACGGATTCGAACCCTTCGAAATGCGGATGGCCGAGATAGAGGTCGCGGGCGGTGCCGGCGCCCGCATGCGCCTTGCGGAACGCCTCGGAGCGCGTCCAGTCGACGAAGGCCTCGCGGTCGCGCCAGATCGAGTGGGAGGCGTAGAGCGTATGGTCCTCCTCCTCCGGCCCCCTGAGCAGGCGGAATTCCCGGAATCCCGGCACGCCGTCGAGATGGGAGTCGCGCTCCGACCAGATGCGCTCGAATTCCGCCTCGCGCCCGCGCACGATCCGGAACCGGTTCATTGCAATGAACATCGCGTGCCCGTCCTTCTTCTCCGCCTAAGCCATTGCGAACGGTACAGGAGAATTGCCGGCAGGGAGAGCGCACTTGCGCGGGGGCCGGGTTGGGCATACCGTTTTTCGGCCTGCAATCGGCTGCAGGCGAACGCAAACGACAGCCGATCCGGCCAACCGGCATCTTCGATGCGGACGCGGATGGACACCATGACCGACCTTCTCGACACCGCCCCTCCCCGGACCGACCTCAGCGACGCGGAGTGGCGCAGCCGCCTCACGCCCGAGCAATACAAGGTGACGCGCCGGCACGGCACCGAGCGGCCCTTCTCGAACGAGTATCACGCCACCAAGACCCCCGGAACCTATCGCTGCATCTGCTGCGGCATCCCGCTGTTCGAGAGCGACACCAAGTTCGACAGCGGCACCGGCTGGCCCTCCTTCACCCGGCCCGTCTCCGAGGCGGCCGTCGCGGAGAAGGTGGACCGGAGCTGGTTCATGACGCGCACCGAGGTGCTCTGCGCCGGGTGCGACGCGCATCTGGGCCATGTCTTCCCCGACGGCCCGCCGCCGACAGGGCTGCGCTACTGCATGAACTCGGCCGCGCTTCGCCTGGAGCCGAAAGACTGATCCCGCCCCAAGTCAAGGAAAGACGCCGCCCATGCTGTACGAACTGCGCACCTACAACGCCGCGCCCGGCAAGATCGATGCGCTGAACGCCCGGTTCCGCGACCACACCTGCGACCTCTTCGCCCGCCACGGCATCGGCGTCGCCGGCTTCTGGATCAACCGGGCGGACCCGAACCAGCTCATCTACATCTGCACCTTCCGGGACGCCGCGCAGATGGAGAGCGCCTGGGCGGCCTTTCGCGACGATCCCGAGTGGCAGGCGGCGCGGGCCGAGAGCGAGCGCAACGGCCCGCTGGTCGCCTCCATCGAAAGCGTGGTCATGGACCCGACCGACTACTCCACGATGAAGTAGAGGGAGCGGCCGGGAGGCGAGGGGCGATGGGGGGCGCGGCCAAGGATGCCGCCGAGCATCTGGCGAGCCTGGAGGACGGCCGCGCCGTCTGGCTGGACGGCGCCCGCGTCGAGAACCCGTCGGCGCACCCCGCCTTCCGCAACGCCGCGCGCACCGCCGCCGGGCTCTACGGCTACCAGGCCGACCCCGCCAATCTGGAGGCGATGACCTTCCCCTCGCCCACCGGCCGGCGGCGCGTCAACCGCGCCTGGCAGATGCCGACATCGCTGGAGGAGCTTGTGCGCCGCCGCGAGGCCCTGACCGCCTGGGCCGAATGCCATGCGGGCTTCATGGGCCGGGCGCCCGACCATCTGGCGTCCGCAGTCACCGGGCAGATCATGGGGCTGGAGGTGTTCGAGGCCCACGACCCGGAGCGCGCGCGGGCCTTCCACGACTATTTCGTCCATGCCCGCGACAACGACCTCTACCTCACCTATGTCATCGTCAACCCGCAGCTCGACCGCTCGAAGAGCACCGGCGAGCAGGGCGACGACAGCCCCATGCTCCGCATCGTGGACGAGGACGCAGACGGCGTGACGGTGCGCGGCGGCAAGATGCTCGGCACCGCGGCCGTGCTCGCCAACGAGATGTTCGTGGCCCATCTCCAGCCGCTGAAGCCGGACGAGGAGGATTACGCCGTCAGCTTCGCGGTCCCGATGGCGGCGAGGGGCCTTCGGCTGCTCGCGCGCAAGTCATACGAGGGCCGCGCGCTCTCGACCTTCGACGACCCGCTCGCCTCGCGCTTCGACGAGAATGACGGGCTGGTCTGGTTCGACGATGTGAAGGTGCCGTGGGAGCGCGTCTTCGTCCATCGCAGCCCCGCCATGTGCGCGCGCCAGTTCCACGCCACGCCCGGCCACATCTACCAGAACTACCAGGCGCAGATCCGGCTTGCGGTGAAATTCCGGTTTCTTGTCGGGCTGGCGCGGCGCATCTGCGAAACCATCGGCACGGTGAGGATGCCGCCGGTGGCCGAGACGCTCGGAATGCTGGCGGCGCAGGCGACGGCGGTCGAGACGATGCTTTACGGCATGGAAGCGAAGGGCCGGCAGCGCGGCAAGTATTTCGTGCCGGACGCCCATTCCGTCTATGCGGCGCAGGCCTACTGCCAGGCGCTCTATCCGCGCATGGTCGAGCGCGTGCGCGGGCTCGCCGGCGGCGCGCTCATCATGCTGCCCTCCTCCGAGCGCGACCTTGCCGACCCCGAGCTCGCCGGCATCCTGCAAAGCGTCCAGCAGTCCGCCGACGGCGCGCCGCCGGTCGAGCGCGTGCGCCTGATGAAACTCGCCTGGGACGCGCTCGGCTCCGAATTCGCCGGGCGGCAGACGCAGTATGAGATGTTCTATGCCGGCGCGCCGTTCGTCACGCGCGGGCACGCCTTCCGCACCTATGACTGGGAGGCGGCCGAAGCGCTGGTCGCTTCCGTCTCCGGCTCCGCCGCAGAAACGAGGACCGACCCCGAATGAAATTCAGCTTTTCCGAGGAGCAGACCGAATTTCGCAACATGCTCCGCCGTTTCCTGAACGACCGTTCGCCGACAACCGAGGTGCGCCGCGTCATGGAAACGGAGGCCGGCTACGACCCCGAGGTCTGGCGCATGATGGCGGAGGAGCTGGGCGTGACGGCGATCCATATTCCCGAGGCCTATGGCGGGGCGGGGTTCGGCGTCTCGGAACTCGCCATCGCCGCCGAGGAGGCCGGTCGCGCACTCCTGCCCTCGCCCTTTTTCGGCTCCACCGTCATGGCTGCAACCGCCATCGCCGAGGCGGGGACCGACGCCCAGAAGCAGGCGCTCCTGCCCGGCATCGCCGGCGGCGGGACGATCGCCGCGCTCGCCGCCGCCGAACCCGGGACCGGGTGGAACGCCGACGCCTTCACGGCGACCGCCAGCCCGGCGGGCGGCACCTGGCGGCTGACGGGCCGCAAGAGCTACGTGCTGGACGGCATGGCCGCCGGTCTCGTCGTCGCGGCGGCAAGGCTGCCGCAGGGCGGGCTCGGCCTGTTCAGCCTGCCGGCGGACAGCGCCGGGCTCACGCGGCAACCGCTGCAATCCATGGACCCGACGCGCCGGCTCGCGCAGATGGACTTCGACGGCGCGGAGGCCGAGTTGCTCGGCGGGCCGGAGGCCGGCGCCCCGGCATGGGCGCGGACGCTCGACATCGCCGCCGTCTGCCTTGCCGGGGAGATGGTGGGCGGCGCGGAGCGGCTGCGCGAGGATGCGCTCGAATATGTCTCGATGCGGATGCAGTTCGGCCGCTCCATCGCCTCCTTCCAGGTCACCAAGCACAAGGCGGCGGACATGCTGCTGGAGGTCGAGCTGGCCAAGGCCGCCGCCTACTATGCCGCCGCTGCAGCCGACGGCGGCGACGAAGAGGTGGACCAGCCGCTTCCTGCCCTCGCCTCGCTCGCCAAGGCCACCGCGTCCGACACCTACATGCAGACCGCCATCCACGCCGTGCAGATGCATGGCGGCATCGGCTTCACCCACGACAACGACACGCAGCTCTGGTTCAAGCGCGCCAAGGCGAGCGAGGTCTTCCTCGGCAGCGCCGCCGACCACCGCGAACGCATGCTCCAGCACTGGAACGCCTGACATGACCGACTTCACCGAAGACGAAATCCGCGCCGAGGTCCGCGCGTGGCTGACGGCGAATTGGGACCCGGACCGGGGCCTCGTCGAATGGCGCAACATTCTCATCGACTCCGGCTGGGGCGTGCCGCACTGGCCGGAGGCGTGGCACGGACGCGGCCTGCCGGTCGGCATGACGCCGGTGGTCGAGGAGGAGTTCGACAAGGTGGGCGCGGTCGGCGTCGCCAAAATGGGCATCCGCACGCTGGCGGCCGCCACGATCCTCGAACACGGCGCGGACCTGCACAAACAGCGCTTCCTGCGCGGCATCCTGACGGGCGAGGAAACCTGGTGCCAGCTCTTCAGCGAGCCGGGCAGCGGCTCCGACCTCGCCGGGGCCGTGACCCGCGCCGACTTCCAGGGCGGCAAATGGATCATCAACGGCCAGAAGGTCTGGAACACCAGCGCCCACCATGCCGATTTCGGCCTGCTGCTGGCGCGGACCGACTGGGACGCCGTCAAGCATCAGGGCCTCAGCTATTTCCTGCTCGACATGCGCCAGCCGGGCGTCCAGGTGCACCAGCTCAGGCAGATGAACGGCCACGCCTCCTTCAACCAAGTGTTCTTCACCGACGCCGAGATCGAGCCGGAATACCGGATCGGCGAGGTCGGCGAAGGCTGGAAGGTCGCGACGACCACGCTCATGCACGAGCGCCGCGGCGCGGACGGCGTGCGCCGCTACGCCACCGGCAGCGACCGGCCGGGACGCATTTACGAGGAGGAGCGCGCCGAGGTGGCGACCGTCATGGCGCCCTATGTCTGGTATCCGCAGCGCACCGGCCGCGCCGACCTGCTGATCGAGCGCGCGAAAGCCGCGGGATGCTGGGACGACCCGGCCGTCCGCCAGGAGGTGGCGAAGGCGCTCACCCTGGCAAGGACCGCGGAATGGACGGCGCGGCGCGCCCGCGAGGCGCAGCAGATGGGCCGGCCGCAGGGGCCGGAAGGCTCCATCGGCAAGCTCGCCGCCAGCATCGTCGCGCGCGCCTGCGCGAAGGCCCACACCATGATCGCCGGGCCGGACGCCATGCTGACGGGCGAGGATGACGGCGCGGGCGGCGTGGTCGCGGAAATCCTGGTCTCGACGCCCGCCATCTCGATCGCCGGCGGCACGGACGAGATTCAGCGGAACATCATCTCCGAGCGTATCCTCTCCATGCCCAAGGAACCCCGCCACGACACCGACCGCCCCTTCCGCGACGTGCCGCGAAACCAGGTGGGGTGAACGAAAAGTTGAAACGGAACCATCCGCAGGGCCTCACCCGTCGCCCCGGACGGAGCGGAGCGAAGGTCCGGGGTCCATCTCCCGGTCGTTCTGCCTGGCTGAAACGGCAGGGTTGAGCCTCGGCTCGGGACTACCGGATTCATACCGAGGAGCGGAATGCAGAACCCATGTCCTGGGGGCGCTCCGCTGTGCTCCCCTCCCGCCCGGCGGGTGGCGCCTGCGCACATCTCGTCTTGCCTTGCATCCGGCGCGCCTGCCGGCCGGGTTGCGCCCCTCTCGGCGCGACGGGCGTTTGCCGGGCTTCGCCCGCCGCAAGCGGGAGAAGGGATTCCCGCGCCGATGCGCGCATGCTGCATGGCCGATGTCCCCGGACCGTTACGAAATGTCATGGAATGTCATGATCGGCATGTGCCTGGGGCATGGTCTGTGCTCCTTTCGGGCATGAAGCTGCGGTTCGGAACGGGGCTGCGGGTATGCTGTCCGGCCTTGCGTCCCTGGCATGGGCGTCTCCTTTCGATCCGTCTTCGGTCCCGCCGCCGGCCTGCGGCGGGTCCCTGTTTTGCGCGCGTTTCGCGTGCGGGCGCGGGCGGGTGTCGGCGCCGGCGCGGTTCGCGCACCTGATTGCGCGCGCGAGACGCAGGGCGCACCTCGCCCGTCCGTTCCCGCCGGGGCTTTTTTTCCGGCCCCAGCCGTCGCTTTCTGCAGAAACACCGAAAGGCGGCCCCGGAAGCCGCCTCTCTCTACTTTCATCATACACCATACCGCCAAATGTCAAGCCCGGCCGGGAACAAAAAATGAAAACACCGGAGAGTTTTCATCGAATGCCGGCGGCGGGGGCCGGGGTGACGGGTGGATGCCATACGACGCGAAACCGGCGCAGACAAATGTGTGAAGCCGGTAGCGCAAGCGGGGGAAGAGGTTTCCCGCGGCTGGCGGCATGGGCTCCAGTCAATGAGCCCTGGTATCAGAACCGTGCGTTGAGGGTCAGGAAGAAGGTGCGGCCCCAGCCGGCGGCGGTGGGTCCGTCCGTGGCGGAGGGGTCGGAGGTGTCCGTCGTGAGCAGCTCGTCGGTGAGGTTGAAGATGCCGGCGGAGACCCGGGCGCCGTCGAGCCCCAGCGGGTCGGCCCAGTCCACCGACACATCGTGGCCGGTCCAGGACCCGAACTCCCCGGTGTTGGTCTGGTTCTTGAAGCCGGCGCGGTAATTGGCGGTCCAGATGGCGCTCAGATTGCCGCGCCGCGCCAGGAACCCGACCCGTACGGCGTTGCGGGTAATGGGGTATCGAACCTTCGCGCCCGCGACCCGCAACCCGGCGTCGAGGACATGGCGCCAGGCGCCGCGCATGCCGACCACGCCCCAGCTCGTCCTCATGCCCCCGCCGAACCGGGTGTTGATGCCCGATATCTCGGACTCCGCGACATTCTCGAAGCCCCGGTGGATGGTGATCTCGACGCCATTGCGCTCTATGCAGTTCGTTCTGGCTTCGCCCTCGCATTCGGGCAGGTTCAGCATGGCGTGGGTGGCGGTGTTGTTCCCCACGCCCTTGGAACCCGAGATCCGGTACCATTCCGCGGCCAGGAAGAACGGCCCCCGGCGCGCCTCGGCGCCGAAGGAGAGCCTCTCCGCCTTGGAGGGGTCGAGCTTCGGGTTGCCCGAGAGTTCCTGCGTCACCTGCCGCCAATTGGGCTTCGGGCATGTGCGGGGCGGGGGGCCGGCGCCTGGATCGCACAGGATGTAGGGATGGGTCTGCGCCTCGGTGGCATAGAGCTCCAACATGGAGGGCGAGTTCTCCGCGGCGCTGAAGGAGCCGCGCAAGGTGAAGATGCCGGTCGGGCGGTATTCCGCCCCGGCGCGCCAGGAGCCCAGCCCGCCCGCATCGTCGAGTTCCGTTGCGCGGCCCGCGAGCCTGAGGTCCAGCCGGTCGGCGACCGGCAGCGACATGTCCGCAAAGGCCGCGGCGATCTCGCGCTTGCCGGCATAGCTGACCCCGCCGGAACCGATCACGTCGGTCACCCTGTGAACCACGCCGTCATTGCTGCGAAAGCGCAGGAGGTTATGCGCTTCGGCCCGGCCCAGTTCGACCCCCGCGGTCCATGCCGCGTCGCGGCCGCCGATCGTGAAGCCGGACCCTTCCAGCGCCAGCCGGGTTGAAAGCGTCTCGATGCCGGAATCCGTTGTCTCGAGCACACGGCTGTTCTCTATCGCGGCCAGATGCTCCGTTTCCTGGGAAAATGGGTCCTCAACATCGTAATGCCCCGCCTCGATTTCCTCCGTTATCCTGCTTTTGAGCACCTTGTTGACGCCGGTTTCCAGCCGGTCCCACCGGTAGGCGCGGACGCGCGTATCGTAGCCGAGGTCGTCAGCCAGACGGCCGGTAACGCCCAGCGAGATGTCGTATTCGTCTCCCTTGTCCACCCATTCCCGGTTGCCGTGGCCCACGAAGCGGTGCCCGATGGAGAACCCGTCGTTGGCGTCGGCGATAGTGTCCGTTGCCCCCAGGCTCGGGTCGGCCTCCCTGGCGGCAGTGTTGATTGCATTCAGCAAATCCTGGTTTTCGCCCGTGATGGAAACGGAAAACGAATCGACCGACGGCGCGTAGCGGAAGGCCGTCTCGTACTGCGTGATGTTCACATCCAGATGCAGATCGGCATCGTCGCCGACCGGATGGTCCAGGTTCAGGATGGCGCTCTGCTGCTCGCGACTCCGGATGTCCCACCAGATGTCGCCGTAAGCGAAGCCGCAGCCCTTGTCGCCCGAGGTGATGCCGGACGGGTTTATGCCGGGGACATAGCCGTGCGCCGTGTCGCAGTCCCCCAGCGCCACCGACCTTGTCGGCTTGAAGGGTGATGTGACATCAGTTTGCGCACCCACCCTCTCCCGCTGGAGGACTTCTTCGCCATCAACGGTCGTCACTGCCACCAGCGGGACGACGAAGGCGGTGTTGCCGCCGATGCTGACATTCTTCATCCGGCTGAACTCGCCGCCCTCGACCCATTCGGAGCGCTTGTGGACCCGTTCGCTGCCGGGGGTTTCCTGACGGTCGAGGACATCGACGCCGAGCGTCATGCGCCCCTTGCCGAAGGCGCCGCCCCAGAAGGTGCTGCCCTGCCAGGCGTCGCCGCCCTCCCGGCCCGGCGCCCGCGCGACCATCCGCGTCTCGAAGCCGTCCAGGTCCTTCCTGAGCACGATATTGAGCGCGCCGCGCGCCGTGCCGCCGATGGAGCCCAGGCTGTCGCCGGCGAGGACCTCGATGCGCTCCACGGCCGAGAGCGGCAGGCTTTCCAGATCGCCGCCGGTCGAGGAATAGGGCCTGCCGTTCACCAGCACGAACAGGTCCTGCCCGCCGGTGAGGAAATAGCGGATGATGCCGGTGTCCAGCAGCTCCTGGAGCGTCTGGGCGCCCGAGCGTTCGATGAAGTCGCGGTCGTGTGTGGAGACGACCCGCGCCGGCGGCGCCAGCGGGCCGGCATGGGCCGCGCCCGCCGCCAGCAGGGCGAACACCGCAAACGACGCCAGAAAGGTCTTCATGGAAACTCCGCCTGCGTGCCCGAGGCAGTGTTATGCAGGCCCAAGACCTTGAAAATCCTGCATATTTGCAGGTATCCAATAGCCGAAAAGAGACGAAGAAAAGGCGGCGGAAAAGGCTCCGGAGCCGCTATCCAGCGTAGTATTTTTGCAGGGAAAAACTGTCCGCAGACTGGACTTGTCGCACCTGCTCTGTTACACCTTTAAATTTGAAGGTATTCGTAAAAAAGAGGATGAAAAAAATTTATAGGGCGGCGCCTCATACCAGCGGCATCGACTTCAGACTCACAGGAAGATCGCGGCCCATATCGTCGGTCCGGCTTCCCCGCTCGGCTACCGGATTCACACATCTGTTCCGGCGACTCCGCGACACACGCCCCCAACCGTCGCCCCGGCCCCGGTTCTGGCGGTAGCCCCGCTCGGGGGGGGGACAGGATGACGAGAAGGGCGCGTTCGGGCATGACGAGGAGAGAGCGATGACGAATGGAGGGTCGGGACACCGGGTTCCATCCGGGAGCGCCTCGGCGCAAGAGCGCCGGTTGTCTTCGGCTTGCCGGAGTCGAGCGGCGCTGCCATGAAGACCATTCTGGCGTCGCTTGCCGTTTTCGCCGCGCTGGCGGTCCCGCTCGCCCATGCCGGCCCGCTGGCGCCCCAGCCGCGCGTCGTCGCCACATATGACCGCGACTTCATCGAGCGCTCGGGCGCCCAGACGATGCAGGAGCTGCTGGACACCGGCATCATCCGCTATTTCCTCACCGGCGGCCAGTCGCTGCTCGTCCTGGTGAACGGCAGGCCCTATTCCTCGACCGGCGGCGATCTGGAAAGCCTGCCGCTCTCGGCCGTGGAGCGCATAGAGGCCCTCGGCGGCGACAGCCTGGGCTCTGTCGCCGGCACGGCCCGCGGCGCGCTCAATGTCGTGCTGAGGAAGGACCTGGACGGCTTCGAGACGCGCACGGTCACGCGGGCGCCGGGCCGGAAGGGCGGCGACGCCTGGCAGGGCAGCACCTTCTGGGGCGGCGCGTTCGGCAAGGGCCGCATGACGCTCGGCGTCGATGTCATCGACCGCCAGGAAACCCCCGACAGCGAGCGGGTTCACAGCCGCTCCGAATGGGTCGAGGACGGCGAATTCAGCCGGATGAAGAATGTCAGCATCAGCGGCAACACCGCCTTCGTCGTCAAGAAGACCGGCGGCGTGAGGGATACGCAAAACATTGACGGCGAAGATGTCCCCCTGCCGAAAAGGTCGGTGAGGCTGGGGGATTGCAACCCGGCGCACGGCTACGTCCGCGGCATCAACCCGTCCGGAATCACCTCGGGCGACGAGGGCTGCGGCTTCGCCTACGGCGACATCGCCTGGGATACCGCCAGCTACGAGCAGCAGAGCGCCATCCTGAACCTCGACCATCCCCTCGGCGACGATGCCGAGCTGCGTCTCGACGTGAACGTCAGGCAGAGCGATTCGACGGACCGCTACGCGCCGTCGGTCGATACGTTCTCCATCACCCCGCCCCAGCCCGTGATCGACGCAATCAACGACGAGCTAGGCCTCGGCTCCGCCGACGATGATGACGGGTTCTCCATCGGGCACCGTTTCGTGGGCCACGGCAACCGGGACTGGGTGACGGAAAGCGAGGAATACGACATCTCCCTGGGCGTCGGGGGCCGTCTGGCGAAGGACCTCGGCTACGATGCGCGCATCGGCGCCTACCGGTTCAACAGTTTCGAGACCGGCAACACCCTGGTGCATGCCGACTGGATAAGGGAGGAAATTGCGGCAGGAAATTACGACATCCTGAACCCGTTTCCCGACTCGCAGGCGACTGCGGACGCTATCGAGAATCATAAGACAGCGATCGCGAGGACCAGCCTGACGGAGGAACAGGATACCGGCTTTGAGAGCCTGTCGGGCCGGTTCGCGCTCGAGGGGTCGGGCTTCGCGGTCGGCGGCCGCGACGCGGCATGGACGGCCGGGGTCGAACTGGGCCGGGTCGAAGCGCATGACCTCCTGCGCTTCCGCGACAGGGACGGCGGCACCCACGACGTGACCAAGGTGCTCGGGTCCGGCGGCGTCAGCTATGCCGGCAAGCGCGAGACCGCCGCGGCCTTCGCGGACATGTCGCTGCCGGTTGCCGACCGGCTGCACCTCAGGGTCGCGGGCAGCGCTACGGAACTCGACGATGTGGGCGGGCTGGGTTCCTGGCGCGCCGGGGCCGAATACCGCCCGACCGGCATCGTCACCTTGCGCGGCTCCTTCAGCGCGGCGGAAAGCGCGCCTTCCATGTTTAGTCTCTACGCCACCGAGGCGCAGGGCCATCCCTATATCCAGTGCGACCCGGGCGCCGGCCCTCCGCCGCGTACATGCCCGAAGCCGAATGTCCGGCAGGTGACGCAGGAGCTCTCGGGCAACCCGAAGCTGGACCCCACCAAGGCGGAGAGGCTCTCCTTCGGCGCCGAGGCGCGCCGGGGGCCGTTCTTCCTGGCCGCGGAATGGTACCGGGTCTCGACCTCCAAGGGGGTGGGGCTGAACTCCGCCACCCATGCCATGCTGAACCTGCCCGAATGCGAGGGCGAAGCCACAACGAACTGCATCGAGCGCAATGGCGGCGAGATCACCATCCACCGGGGCTTCGAGAATGTCGCGGAGTCCGAGATCTCGGGCATCAACACCCGCTTCGGCGGGGGCATGAGGACGAGCTGGGGCGTGGTCGGCATGCGCGGCGCGTGGCGGCATGTCCTCAGCACCGACAGGCGGGTCGCGGGCGCGAAGGACCGGATCGCCATCACCCGCAACGCCGTGCGGGTCGGGTTCCTGGCGAGGCGCGGCAATCTGAGCGCCATCTGGACCGCCAACTACCGCGCCGGCTTCAAGAACCGCACCCTCAGCGGGGAGTACGGGTCCTGGACCGGCCACGACCTGTCGGTGGACTGGGCAGACCCGCTGGGGCTCAGGGGCGCCCGGGTCTCGGCCGGCGTGTTCAACCTCACCGACGAACTGCTCACGACGGACACGTCCGACCCCTCCGCCACGGACGGGCCCGTCGCAGCCGGCTGGGGCCGCACCTTCTTCCTGACCCTCAACGCGCGGTTCTGATACCGACGGCCTCCATGCAGGACCCGCGTCTTTTCCGTCCTACAACCGTCCGGCGGAGACGCCGCCATCGACCATATAGACGCCGCCGGTGCAGAAGCCGGACTCGTCGCTGGCGAGGAACAGCATGAGGCGCGCCACCTCTTCCGGCTCCCCGTAGCGCCTGAGCGGCGTCGCGCCGGCCAGCGGCTGGTTCGCGCCGGAGCGCGGGACGCCGTGCATGTCCTCCAGGCTCTGGATCATGCGCGTGTCGATGGGCGAGGGATTGACCGTGTTGACGCGGATGTTCGACGCCGAGCCCTCGATGGCGGCCGAGCGCATCAGCCCGATCACGGCATGCTTGGAGGCGGTATAGGCGGACATGTCCGGGACGGCGCGGATGCCCGCCGTCGAGGAAGTCAGCACCAGCGAGCCGCCGCCGCGCCGCTCCAGATGCGGCATCAGCGCCTTGAGGCCGAGCCAGACCCCGCGCGCATTGACCGCCATGACGCGGTCGAACATCTCGACCGTATAGTCGCCGATGGGGGCGAGCGCGCCTTCTATGCCGGCGTTGAGCAGGCCGATGTCGATGCCGCCGAAGCGCTCGGCGGTCGCCGCCGCGATCGCTTCGTTGGCCTCGGGATCGGACACGTCGGCGGCATGCCAGGCCGCGCCGGTCTCGCCGGCCAGCGCCTCCAGCCGCTCCGCGTCCAGATCGACCAGCATGAGGTCCGCGCCCTCCGCCGCGAACAGCCGCGAGGCCGCCGCGCCGATGCCCCCGGTCGCTCCCGTGATGACCGCGACCTTGCCTGCAAGCCTTGCCATGCCTCGCTCTCCCCGGCGCCGTTCTACCCGTCCGCCCGCTCCGGCGGCGGCGCCGGATCGTGGACCGCGCCGCCATATTCGACAAGCCCCTCGGACCCGGGCAGGAAGACGACGCCCGCCTGCCTCCAGCCCACGGCGATCCGGCGCGCCCGGACGGTGCAGCCGAGCCAGCGCCCGAGCGCCGCCAGCAGGCAGAGCGCCAGCCCGCCCGCATTGGCGTAGATCATCCATGCCGCCATGCCCGCCGGCTCGAAGAACAGCAGGAAAGCCAGCGCCAGCCCGCCGATCGCCGACAGCCAGACCGCGCAGATCGAGCCGTCGGCCTCCCGCGCAAGGCCCGCCACCGCCCGCGCATCGCGGCCGATGGCCGGCTGGAACTCGACAGGCAACCGGGCCATGCGCGCCCTACTTGTCCTCGACGCCGAGCGCGGCGGCGCGGAAGCGGCGCTTGAGGTGCGGGCCGTCCTGGGGCGGCAGCGCGCCGAGCTCGCTTTCGGGCGCGACCTTGACGACCGCGACCAGCGGCCCCGCGCCGGACCGGAGCGCGCCGACGGCGTCGGCCAGCTCGGCTTCCGTGCGCACGGTCCGGGCCTTGCCGACGCCGCCCGCCGCCGCCATCGCCGCCAGGTCCGCGCCGCGCGCCGTGTGCGTCACCTGCCCGCCGGTCTCGCCGTAGCGCTCATTGTCGAGGATGCAGATCGCGAGGTTCTCCGGCGCCTCGGCCCCGACGGTGGCGAACGCGCCCGCGCTCATCAGCGCATCGCCGTCGCCCGTCACCACCAGCACCCGGCGCTCCGGCTGCGCAAGCGCGATCCCGAGGCCCGCCGGCACGGCCCCGCCCATCGCGCCCCAGAGGTAGAAATTGCGCGGGTCGTCGCCGGCCGCGAAGCAGTCGAAGCAGGACTGGCCGAGCCCCGCGACCACCAGCATGTCGCCCCGGTCCGCCAGCAGCCGGCTCACGGCCTCCCTCCGGTTCAGCATGGCGCCGGCTCCTCGAACACCTTGGCGCCGATCAGCCGCTGTCCCAGCAGCACAGCGGCGATCGAGTTGGTGAAATAGGCGAAGCGGAAGGCCGACTCGACGGTCTCGCGCACGTCCTCCGGCCGGTCGCAGCGGTAGCAGGTGGCCCCGCAGAGCTCCAGATGCGCCCGGGTCGTCGCGCCCATCGGCTTCTGCCAGCTATTGAACTCGCCCCATTCGCCGCGCATGGTCACCAGCATCACCAGCGGGAAGGCGCAGGTCCTTGCCAAGGAGAGCATGTTGACGCAATTGCCGACGCCCGAGGATTGCAGCAGCAGCACGCCCTTCGCGCCGCCGAGCCAGGCGCCGGCGAGCAGCGCCACGCCCTCCTCCTCGGTGGTGAGCGACACCGCGCGCAGGTCGTTGTCCTCGATCGAGCGCTCGATCAGCCGGCTGTGCCCGGCGTCCGGCACATAGGCGACCTGGGTCACGCCCGCCGCCTTGATGGCCTCGAAAATCCCGTCCCGCCACTCGTCCATGTCCGTTCCCGTCCCCCCTGTCGGCGCTTCCATATACCGGAGGCGGGCGCCATGAGCACCTCCCGGGTCCGGCAGGCGGAGGCCGCACGCCCCGCGCTCCGCATCTCGCTCTTCTATACCGCCTATTTCGCGATGGTCGGCGTCTATCAGCCCTTCTTCCCGCTCTGGCTGGAGTCGCGGGGCCTCGACGCGCCGGAAATCGCCTGGGTCATCGCGGCGAGCATCTGGCTGCGGGTGGCCGTCAACCCGGCCGTGATGGTCTTCGCCGACTGGCAGGGCGAACGGCGGCGCTATGCGCTCCGCTTCGCGGTCGCCTCGGTGGCGGTCGCAGCCTGCTTTCCGCTGGCGGAAGGCTTCTGGCCGGTGCTCGGTCTCGTACTGCTGTTCGCGCTCGCCCACGGGCCGACCCTGCCGCTCTCGGACAATATCGCGCTGCTCACGGCGCGCTCCCGGCGGCTGGACTACGGCCGGCTGCGGGTCTGGGGTTCGGTCGCCTTCATCGTGGCCTCGACGGGCGGGGGCTGGGCGCTGGCCGGACGCGGCGACGACGCCATCGTCGCGGCCATGGTCGCCGGGCTCGCCTGGGTGGCGCTGGCGACGGCGGTCCTGCCGGACGCCCGCTCGCAGGCGCAGCGTGCGATATGGCGGGCCGCGGGAGGCCTCTTGCGGGATACGGGCTTCCTGCTCTGCGTCGCCGCCATCGCCTGCAACATGGCGAGCCATGCGGTGCTGATGGGCTTCGGCACGATCCACTGGGAGGAAGCGGGGTACGACAAGGACATCACCGGGCCGCTCTGGGCCGTCGGCGTCATCTCGGAAGTCGCGCTGTTCGCGCTCGGCAAGCGGGTCGTGGACCGCCTCGGCATTGCCGGCCTGATCGCGCTCGGCGCGGCGGCGGCCATGCTGCGCTGGGCGGGCACGGCGCTGACGACCGACCTCTGGCTGCTGGCGCCGGTCCAGATGCTGCACGGGTTCACCTTCGCCGCGACGCATCTCGGCGGCATGACCTACCTCCAGCGCCATGTCCCGCCGGAAATCTCGGCGACCGCGCAGGGCCTCTATTCCTCGTTGGCCATGGGCGGCGCCGTGGGGCTCGCGCTCGTGGTTTCGGGCCCGCTCTATGAGCGCTTCGGCGGCGATGCCTTCTGGTTCATGGCGGCGCTTTCAGCGTGCAGCCTGCTGCTGGCGGGCGTCCTCTCGCGCCGGATGCGCCGGCAGCAGCGAGCCGGCTAACGGTCCTCCAGCACAGCGCGCATGGCGGCGGCGCCGGCGGCCTCCCTGAGAGCCTTGACCGTGTCCCGGTCTCGGAGCGCGCGCGAGACCCGTGCCAGCGCCTTCAGATGCTCCGCGCCGGCGCTTTCCGGCGCGAGCAGCAGGAAGAAGAGATCGACCGGCTCGTCGTCGACCGCCTCGAAGGGCACGGCCTCCCGCGAGCGGATGAGGAAGCCGTGAATCCCCTCGAGCCCGGCCATCTTGGCATGGGGAATGGCGATGCCGCGCCCGACGCCGGTGCTGCCGAGCTTCTCCCGGTCCACCAGCACGGTGAACACCGCCTTCGAGCTCAAGCCCAGGCTGTCCGCGGCGAAGGCCGCCATCAGCTCCAGCGCGTGCTTCTTGCTGGACGCCTCCAGATCGGCCATCACGCCGCCGGGACCGACCAGCTCGAGTACGCCCATCGCGGCGTCAGCCGCTTCGGCCGGGCTGGCCGTCAGGGTCAACCCAGCCGACATTGCCGTCGGCGCGCCGGTAGATCATGTTCAGGCCGCCATGCGCGGCATTGCGGAACATCAATGCCGGCTGGCCGCCGAAATCCATGTGCATCACGGCTTCGCCCACGCTGAGCGTGAGCACGTCCTCGGTCATCTCCGCGATGATCGCGGGCGCGTCCTCGGGCGCTTCTTCTGCGGCGCCTTCCGGTTCGTCGAGAACCCGGTGCGCGACCGGCCATCGGTCCGTCCCGGTTTCCTCGCGCCCATGGTGGTTGCGCAGCCGGCGCTTGTGGCGGCGAAGGCGCTTCGCGACCTTCTCCTCCGCCTCGCCGAAGGCCAGCCACGGGTCCGCCGCCTGGCCGTGCGTCTGCACCGTCAGCCCGCGCCCGGCATGGACCGAGACATCCGCCCGGATGCCGGTGCCCTGCTTCGAAAACGCGATCTGCGCATCGATCGCCCGATCGAAATAGCGGGCTACCGACTGCTCCAGCGACGTCTTGACCCGTTCGGCGAGCCCCTGGCTCACGTCCAGTTGTTTACCGCTTACGGAAATCCGCACCTGCCGCTCCCCACTGTCTCCGGACCGGGCGGTTCTGGGCAAAATTTAGGAGCGCGCATGGCCCCGGGTCAATGCCCTTTTCCCCCGGCAGCCGCCAATTTGCGCCGGCGGCGCTGCACGGACGACGGAATCCCCATTGTCTCCCGGTATTTCGCAACGGTCCGGCGCGCGATGTCGATCCCGTCGATGCGCATGGCGGCCACCAGCTTGTCGTCCGAAAGCGTCCTGCCGGGCTCCTCGGCGTCGATCAACGCCTTCAGCCGGTGGCGGACCGCCTCGGCCGAATGGAGCGCGCCGCCGTCCGTCCCGGCTATCGCCGCGGTGAAGAAATATTTGAGCTCGAAAACGCCGGGGGGCGCGGCGAGATACTTGTTCGCCGTCACACGGCTGACGGTGCTCTCGTGGACCCCCACGGCTTCCGCGATATCGCGCAATGTCAGCGGGCGCAGGTGCCCGACCCCTTGCGCGAAGAAGGCGTGCTGCCGGCGCACCAGTTCGGCAGCGACCTTGAGCATGGTCTCCGCCCGCTGGTGCAGCGCCTTCACCAGCCAATTGGCGCTGCTCAACCGGTCCGCCAGGAATTCCCGAACGGCATCCGACGCCGCGCCGCCGTGCACACGCGCGTAATATTCCCGGTCCACCAGCACGCGGGGCAGCGCCTCGTCGTTGAGTTCGACCGCCCAGCCGCCACCGGGATGCGCGCGCACCAGGATATCGGGGACGACCAGCAGCGCCGCGGCTTCCCCGTCGAGGGCCGCTGCCGGTTTCGGGTCGAGCGAACGCAGTTCGCGCACCATCCGCGCGAGTTCGTCCCCGTTGACGCCGCAGGCTTTCCCCAGCGCATCGAACCGCCCGGCCGCCAGAAGGTCGAGATTGTCCAGCAGCGCCGCCATCGCCGGACCGTAACGGCCCCGGTCGCGCAGTTGCAGCGCCAGGCACTCCGCCAGAGAACGGGCGAAAAGACCCGCGGGCTCGCACTGCTGCAGGCGCAGCAACACGCGCTCGACATCCTCGGGCCGTGCGCCCAGCGCCAATGCGAAGCCTTCGAGATCGGCGGTGAACCAGCCGGAGGGATCGAGCGCATCGATGATCGCCCGCCCGATCAGCCGGTCCCGGGAGTCCGCGATATCCAGCACCAGCTGCCGTTCCAGGCGGTCGCGCAGGCTGGGAGCCGCCGCCACGCGCTCCTCCGGGCCGGGGCCATCGGCGTCGAAAGCGCCCGCGCCCCGGGGCATGGCAGCGAAGTTCTCCGCTGAGCCGAACCTGTCCCGGGCGGCGTCGGAACGGGGGTCCCGTTCACCCGGCGGCGCCACAGCGTCTGCCGCGCCGTCCGGCTCGTCGCGTTTCAGCAACGGATTCTCTTCGAGCTGGGAATCGACGAACGCTTCCAGTTCGACGCTGCCCATCTGCAACAGCCTGATCGACTGCTGCAGCCGGGGCGTCATCGCCAGCCCCTGGGCCTGGCGTTGCCGCAGCCTCGGTTGGAGCGCCATCGTCCTCATGCAGCCTTTCGCCGCTCCCGCTCTCTCCCGGAGGCGCGTTATAGCCGAAAACGGGCCTAGAGACTGAATGTGTCTCCGAGATAGACGCGGCGGACATGCTCGTCGGCGATGATCTCCGCCGGCCCGCCTTCCTTCAGGATGGCGCCGCCCGCCAGGATATAGGCGCGGTCCACGATCTCCAGCGTCTCGCGGACATTGTGGTCGGTAATCAGGACGCCGATGCCGCGGTCCTTGAGATGCGAGACCAGGTCGCGGATTTCGCCCACCGCAATGGGGTCGATGCCGGCGAGCGGCTCGTCCAGCAGGATGTAGTTCGGACGCGCCGCGAGCGCGCGGGCGATTTCGACCCGCCGCCGCTCGCCGCCGGAAAGCGCCACCGCCGGCGAGCGGCGCAGGTGGCCGATGGCGAACTCGTCCAGCAGATCGCTCAGCACGGCGTCGCGCGTTTCCCCGCTGCTCTCGACGACTTCGAGCACGGCGCGGATGTTCGACTCGACCGTCATGCCGCGGAAGATGGAGGGCTCCTGCGGCAGGTAGCCAAGCCCGAGCCGGGCGCGCCTGTACAGCGGCAGGCCGGTCACGTCCTGCCCGTCGATGCTGACGAACCCGCGGTCCGGCGCGGTAAGCCCGGTCAGAATGTAGAAGCAGGTCGTCTTGCCGGCGCCGTTCGGTCCGAGCAGCCCGACGGCCTCTCCCCGTCCGACCGAAAGCGACACGTCGCGCAGGACCTCGCGCCTGCGATACCATTTGGCCAGGCTCGATGCGGCGAGGCCCGGCTCCGTCATTGCGCCGGCGCGACTTCCGTTTCGCCGGGTTCGAACAGGCCGCTCACGCGCTGTCCTGCGCCGGCGACCAGACGGCTGCGGCCTCTGGCGATATCCACCTCGGCGCACTCGCCGGCCATCCGGTTGGGGCCCTGCTGAACGCGCACATTCCCGCAGATTTCGGCGATCTGCGTCTCGGTGTCGTAGAAGCCGCGCTCCCCGGACACCGTATCGGGCCCGCTGCGGACCTCCACGCCGCCGAACGCTTCCAGGCGCCTTGCGGCGAGCCCGCCCTCGTCCGCCTCCTCGAACCGCAACACCAGGGTCTCGGCTGCAACGGACTCCTCCGCCCGCACCGCGCGGGCTGCGCCGCGCGCCACGGCATAATTTTCATCCTGATGGAATTCCAGGCTGTCGCGCGCCGTGACCCGGTATTCCGCTGTCGCGAGCGCAAGGTCCCCGCCGCGCATCACGATGAGCGACCGATCGAGGTCATAGACCGCCTCCGTGCCGTTCGCCGTCCCGTCCGGGGACTGGATCGTCACGCCGCCCTGCGCCTCGACCCGGCTGATCCGGGTCTTGCCGTCGTCGTCCGCCCGGTAGTAGGCGGACAGGGTCTGGGCCTCCAGCACGAGGTTGCCCCGCTTCGCCCGGACGTCTCCCTCGGCGATATAGACCTTCTCGTCGCGCCGCCACTCGATGCTGCCGGTTGCCTCGATCTGGAACGGCTCGCCGGTTCCGGCGGCAAGGTCGAGTTCGAAGCCCCATGCCGCGGCGGAAGCCAGAAGCGGGACTATGGCGAGCGCCACCGTCCTCATTGCGACGCCGCAGCCGGTTCGGTTTCGAAACGCACGGCGGAACGCCCGAGCAGGCGGATCCTGTTGCCCCCGTCCAGGACGCGGAATCCCTCGGCCTGGAACCGGCCGGAATTGCCCACCCCCTCCAGCGGCCGGTCGCCGGACGCGGTCCTGTCGGCCAGATTCACGAAGGCCGCCTGGGTAAGGATTGCATAGCCGGCTTCGTGGCGGAGTTGCACGCCGCCTGACAGATGCACGGTCCGTTCCCTCCAGTCCACGACGCCGCTCTCGCTGTCGCCGGAAAGCCAGGCGCCGTCCGGAAGGACGATCCAGGCCCTCGGACGGTCCATCTGGAAGCGGCGTCCCTCCGTGCCGAGGCGGCGCACGCCGGCGGAGCGGATCGAATAGGGGCGGTCCTCGTCCCAACCGAAGGCCTCCATATTGGTCATCGCAAGTTGCGTCGATACTTCTCCCTTCCAGACCGGCCCCAGGAATTCGTCGGTTTCCGGCCAGGCGAAAACCATGAGGAGCAGGGCGGCGGCTCCGGCAGGCAGGCCGATCTTCGCCGTCCGCACGAAGGAAGAATAGAAGAACGAGGCTTGCCGGCGCGGCGCCGAGCGGGCGAAAGCGAAATATGCCCCGCTGCGGGTCGCCACGGCTCAGGCGACCCCGGCGCGGAGGCAGTCATGGACATGGACGATGCCGACCGGCAGGCCGTCCTCGACGACGAACAAGGCGGTGATCTGGGCGTCGTTCATCACGGCCACCGCCTCGGCCACCAGCGCCCGCGGCCGGATGGTCTTGGGCGAGGCGGTCATGATCGCCGAGACCGGACGCTGCAGCAGGTCCGTGCTCATCGACCGGCGCAGGTCGCCGTCCGTCACGATGCCCAGGAGCAGGCCCGCCTCATCCGTCACGCCGACGCAGCCGAACGCCTTGGACGAGATCTCGAACAGCGCCTCGGCCATGACCGTGTCCGGCCCGACGAGCGGCATGGCGTCGCCGCCATGCATGATGTCGGAGACGAGCTTGAGACTCTGGCCGAGCGAACCGCCGGGATGCAGGTCGCGAAAATCGGCTGCGGAGAAGCCCTTGCGCTCCAGCAGCGCCACCGCAAGCGCATCGCCCAGCGCCAGCATCATTGTGGTCGAGGTCGTCGGCGCGAGGCCCATCGGGCAGGCTTCGGAGACCGGCGGAAGCACGACCGCATGGCGGGCCGCTTCCGCGAGCGGACTTCCGGCGTTGGCCGTCACCGCAATCAACGGCACCGAGCTGCGCGCCGCATGGGCGATGACGGCTGCGAGCTCGGCCGTGCCTCCGGAATTGGAAAGCGCCAGCACGGCGTCGCCGCGCGCGATCATGCCCAGGTCTCCGTGCGAGGCCTCGCCGGCATGGACGAAATGCGCCGGCGTGCCGGTCGAGGCCAGCGTGGAGGCGATCTTGGCGGCCACATGGCCGCTTTTTCCCATGCCGGTCACGATTACCCGCCCGCTGACGCCCGCCAGGATGTCCACGGCCTCGTCGAACGCGCCGTCCAGGCTGTCGGCGAGCGTGACCAGCGCTTCCGCCTCCATCGCCAGCACCCGGCGCCCGGCGGTGCGCAATGCGTTGTCGAGCGGTTCAGTGAGCAAAGATGTCCTCCTCGGCCCAGCCCTCCAGGTCGAGCCGCGCGCGGACCGGCAGGAAATCGAAACAGGCCGCCGCCAGTTCCGTCCGGCCTTCCCTTGCGAGCATGGAATCGAGTCGTTCCTTCAGGCGGTGCAGATGCAGCACATCGGCGGCGGCGTAGTCCCGTTGCGGCCCTGTCAGGTCCGCCGCGCCCCAGTCCGACGACTGCTGTGTCTTGGACATTTCGATGCCGAGCAACTCCTTGCAGAGGTCCTTCAGGCCATGCCGGTCGGTATAGGTGCGAACCAGCCGGGAGGCGGTTCGGGTGCAATAGACCGGCTGCGCCGCCACTCCGAGATAGCACTCCAGCACGGCAAGGTCGAAGCGCGCGAAGTGAAACAATTTGGTGACGCCGGGGTCCGCAAGCAAGGCCTTCAGGCGCGGGGCCGCATACTCGCCGACCTGGAACCGGACCAGATGGGCATGGCCGTCCCCGGCCGAAAGCTGCACCACGCAGAGCCGGTCCCGGGCGGGCTTCAATCCCATGGTTTCGGTATCGACCGCCGCCAGCGCGCCGAAGCTCAGGCCTTCGGGAATATCGTTGCGATGCACATGAACAGCCATTGCGCGCAGAGCTTAGCACAATAGCCGCTGTCCCGCCCGCTTCCGCCACAGCAACCATAACAGCCTGGCCATGCGGCAGAACCCGAGCGGCGGCGCCGGCCCCGTATCGGGAGCCTGTCCCGAGCTTGTCGAAAGGGACCCCTGCAGAAATGTCATGTTTTGTCATGTTCCGTCATGCGGCCCTCCCGAAATGTCATGTTCTGTCATGCGGGCCGACTCCGCCGGCCAGTGCGGCCGGGGTTTCCGCGGCGGGCGTCGGCGATGCGGCCGGTTTCGCCGCCGGGGCGGGGACCGGTTGCGGTCATCAACGGTGCCTCCTTCGGGGCAAAGCAAAGGGCGGGACAGGGTGTCCCTGTTTTGCGCGCGTTTCGCGTGCGGGCGCGGGCGGGCGCGGGCGGGTGTCGGCGCCGGCGCGGTTCGCGCACCTGATTGCGCGCGCGAGACGCAGGGCGCACCTCGCCCGTCCGTTCCCGCCGGGGCTTTTTTCGGCCCCGGCCATGCTTCTGCGCAGAAACGCCGAAAGGCGGCCCCGGAAGCCGCCTCTCTCTACTTTCATCATACACCATACCGCCAAATGTCAAGCCCGTTTGGAGAACAATACCGAGATTTTTCGGGAAATTTTCAAATTATCCGAAGACAGGGTGGGCGGCGTCCCGCGCAACCTTGCGCCTTGACGCCGGCGGCGAACGGGCGACTGTCAAGGCTCTTCCCCGCCGCCTCCAGGAACGCGCGCCATGAACGAACCCGCCTTCATACCGCTGCCCGGCTACCGGGAGTATCCCGAGGACGAGATGATGAGCCGGGCGCGCGCCTTCCGCGAGGAGCTGAAGCGCCGGCGCACGGTGCGGGACTTCTCCAGCCGCCCCGTGCCGCGCGCGGTCATCGATGACTGCCTGCGGGCCGCGACCACCGCGCCGAGCGGCGCGAACCTCCAGCCGTGGCATTTCGTGGTCGTGGGCGACCCGGAGACCAAGCGCCGGATACGGGCCGCCGCCGAGGAGGAAGAGCGCGAGTTCTACCGCCACCGGGCGCCGCAGGAATGGCTGGACGCGCTGGCCCCGCTCGGCACGGACGAGCGCAAGCCCTTCCTGGAAACCGCGCCCTGGCTGATCGCAGTCTTTTCCCAGAGATACGGGCGGCTGGCGGACGGCCGGCGGGTCAAGCATTACTACCCGATGGAGTCGGTCGGCATCGCGACGGGCATGCTGATCGCGGCCCTGCACATGGCCGGGCTGGCGACGCTGACCCACACGCCGAGCCCGATGAAGTTCCTGAACGAAATACTGGGCCGCCCGAAGGCCGCCGAACGCCCCTTCCTGCTGCTGGTCGCCGGCTATCCGGACGAGGGTGCGACGGTGCCGGACATCGGCCGCAAGCCGCTTGGCGAGGTGGTGACTTACGTCTGAGCGCGGGGACGGTCCATTGCTGTCCGGTTCGGCCGTTCGGCGGAGCCGGTCGGGAGTCTATCGGGAGTTCGGCAGCGCACGGCGTCTCCGGTCCGCCCCCTCTCCGCCACGCCTGAACGCTCCCCCTTTCGTCATGCCCGGACTTGTTCCACGGCTGTCCGGTTTAGATTTTGCGGACAGGGCGCATGGCCTGGATGCAACAGGATTTCAAAGGGTTCCGTCGGATCGGGACACGGATCAGCGCCCGGCATCCCAACCCACTCCTCGTCATGCCCGGACTTGTTCCGGGTATCCATGCGGCCGTGCAGCGGAAGCGGTGGAAGGGGATGCCCGGAACAAGTCCGGGCATGACGGAGGGGGCGCATTCAGGCACGGTGGAAAGTGAGGGGACAGGAGCCGTTACGCGCGTCCAAAACCCCCGTTCGCCTTCACCCGACGGCTAAACCGGACAGCCGTGTACTTGTTCCGGGCATCTCCCTCAGGGCTGTCGCGGTGGCGGAAATGGATGCCCGGAACAAGTCCGGGCATGACGGGAAAAGGGTCGGGACGCCGAACGTCAACCCTCCAGACCGAGCTCGCGTTCGACTTCTTCCAGCGTATAGGTCCGAGACCGCCCGGCCCGGTTGTCGATCAGCCGCTGCCCGGCCAGATACAGGTCTTCCAGATCGTCGAGATGCGCCAGAATGGCTTCGCGGGCGTAGAAGGCCTTGGTCCGGCCCATCGCCTTGGCGAGCCGTTCGAGACGGCCTTCGATTTCTTCAGGCAATGTGATCGCAAGCATGTCGTGCTCCCAACGCTGCACAATTGTAGCAGCTCCAGTCTCGAACAGGGGCGAATTCGAGGGCGCTTTCACGAATCCGGAGGCAGTTCTGCCCGTTCGATACGAAAGCCGTCATCGGTGCCACGAACTGCGTGTAGTGTCCGTCTTGCTATCCTCTCGGCCAAACCGCTACTGAGATTCCCTTCAACATAAAGGGGAAAACCTGGTATCGGAAAGGCGGTATGAAGTTCGTCCGGAGACGTGCTGAAGTAGCGACGCTTTGTACCACGTAGTCCTGAAACTCGTTTATTGAAATCTGATCCTACCTCTCTCGCCAAAAGTGCACAAAGTTCTGGTACTATCTGTCCCCATGCCGTTACCTCGTACCTTATGCCGTCAAGCCAAATGGCTGTCGGCTTAATGGATCGGTTCTTTCCTGTGCGGTTCTCAGCCGGATTTCTCGTAGATGTTTCAACGGGGCGCCCTGACTCGCTCGGTTGCGTTTCGCCATGGCCGATACCGGCCAAGCGTCTGTTTGGCGTCCGCGTCTTTTTGGCTGAAACAGTCTGCATAGCCATCGGAACGATCATTCCGCCTTCGCTCCCAAGCACCTCCTGCAGAAAATCGGCGACAACTTTTTCTTCGGGACGATAGCCGGATATCTCCGTTACGGTGTCAGCGAGTTCCTCGCGCAAAAGGCTGTCAGGGTCGCCCAACACACGCTGCCATGCTCGCGGCAAGGCCGCACGCACACGTCGATCACGCTCCTGGCTTTCGAACTCCCGCCGGGCTTCTTCCTGCGCTTTGCCGCTAACTAAACCGTCGCGGTTGAGGAAGCGGTAGAGCGCTGCGGCCGCGTCGGCAGAAGGTTGCTCGCGGAAGTTTATACGGAAGAACCGACGACGTTCCCAAGTTCCTTCGGCTGTTGGCAAATACAGCCACCAGACAAGGCCATCTGTTAGCACCGCCAGTGGTACGCCCTCATCGAAAGCGTAACGCAGCAACTGATCCTCGTGATCCTTACTAAATTCTGTTCCCGTCCGCTTCACCTCGATCATGACGAGATTACGCGCTTGTGTACGAAGGCAATAGTCTGGGCGGCCACTGCGCACCGAGAACTCGCGAGCAACTTCATCCAGATTGAAAGTATCCCAGCCCAATGCGTCGATAAGCGGAATCACCGCCATCTCGCGCGTCGCTATTTCCCGGCTCTGGGAGAAATCGATTCCGGCCAATCGTGCGATCAAGGCCTCAAGTTTCGACAGGTCAGGCATCGTCCGCAGCTTACACCACCAATGCGAAAGGCAGAACCAAACCATCCTGCACTTCACGGAAGACGATCTCTACGGGCAGGTCCAGCCGGAGTGCGGCGGCCTCCGCGTCGAGCATCTGGCATTGGAGGCGGACGCCCTCCTCCAGTTCCACGGTCGCCATGACATAAGGGATTTCGTCTCGGAGGGCGGGCACGAACGGGTGGTGGACTGCCGTCCAGCTATGGAGCCGGCCCCGGCGGGAGGACTCGATCCAGCGGACCTCCAGGGAGTGGCAGGCGGCGCACATCGGGCGGGGATAGTGGCGGACCAAGCCGCAATTGCCGCATTGCTGGAGCAGCAGGCGGCGTTCCTTCAGCCCGTCCCAGTAGGGCTTCGAGTCGATGGTCGGCTCCGGGACCGGGCGGGCGACACTCACGCCGCCGCTCCCATGATGGCGAGCGAGCCGTCACCGAGGTCGCCATAGCCCGTGACGAGGCCGACTTCGGCGCCCGCCACCTGCGCCCGGCCCGCCTCGCCGCGCATCTGCTTCACGAGTTCGCAGACATGGTTCATGCCGACGATATGCGCCTGGCTCAAGAGGCCGCCATGCGTGTTGACCGGCAGCTCGCCGCCGAGGCCGATGCGCCCGTCCTCGACGAAGGCCCCGCCCTCGCCCTTGGCGCAGAAGCCCAGATCCTCAAGCTGGCAGATCACCGTCCAGGTGAAGCAGTCATAGACCTCCGCGACATCGACATCGCCGGGGCCGACGCCCGCCATGCCGAAGGCGCGCGGCGCCGCCTTGGCGAGGCCGAGCCGGGTTATGTCCGGGCGCTGGGTAATGACGCTCGGCGAGTCCGGGTGCCCCTCCGCA
This sequence comes from Alphaproteobacteria bacterium, assembly GCA_022826185.1. GTDB lineage: Bacteria > Pseudomonadota > Alphaproteobacteria > Bin95 > Bin95 > Bin95. The sequence continues at coordinate 26,841 of JAJDVH010000278.1, read as the reverse complement.
ACGCCCAGGATCGGCACCGGGCGGCGGGTGTCGGCGGCGCGTTCGGCGCTGGAGATCACCACCGCCGCGCCGCCGTCGCTCTCCAGGCAGCAGTCGAACAGGCGGAAGGGGTCGGAAATCATCCTGGACGCATGGTGGTCCTCCACCGTCATCGGCTCGCGCATGATGGCATTGTCGTTCAGCATGGCGTGGCGGCGCATGGTGACCGCGACTTCCGCGAACTGGTCGGCCGTCGTGCCGTAAAGCTCCATGTGGCGGCGCGCCATCGGGGCGTAGAGCTGGGCCGGGGCGATGGCGCCGGACGGCGTCTCGAACTCGGAGACGACATGGAATTGCGGCATGGCGGCCACCCTGGACGCGACGCGCGAGTCCGAATAGCCGCGCCGCCCGATGGGCAGCAGCACGTTTCGGCAAAGGCCCGTCGCCACGGCGACCGCCGCCGCCTGGATGGCCGCAACGCAGCTTGCCCCGCCCATCGGCGTGGTGGCCGAGAAGGTCACGTCCTCCAGGCCGAAATTGGTGATGAAGTCCTCCGCGACGGCCGCGCCCGAGGCATAGGGCAGGAGGCCGTCGATATCCTTAGGCTCCAGGCCCGCATCCTCTATCGCGCGCAGCGACGCCTCCAATTGCAGCGCCAGCGCGCTCCTGTCCGAGCCGCGCCGATAGGCCGTCTCGCCGACCCCGACGACCGCCGCCCTGCCGTTCAATGACGCCGCCATGGCCTCCCCTCCCCCGCTTTGTCCGTCCGCCGCGATGCTATCCCCGCCGCGCCGCTCGCGCCATAGCGGGGGCGGCTCGCACCGCAGCGGAGATGGCCGTATCCTGCGCGCAAGCCTGCCGCCCCGAGGAGACCCAATCCCATGTCGGACCCCTTCGCGCCCATCCACGAGCTTGCCCCGGAGATCGCCGCCGGGCGGCTCTCTCCCGTCGAGGTGACGGAGACCTGCCTCGACCGGATCGCCAGCCTCGACCCGAAGCTGCACGCCTTCGCCGCCGTCTATGCGGACGAGGCGCGCGAGGCCGCCGAGGCCGCGCACAGGGCGATCCGCGCCGGGCACCGCATCGGCCCGCTCCACGGCATCCCCATCGGCGTCAAGGACCTCTGCGACATGGAAGGCCGCGTCACGACCGGCGGCGCGTCGATCTGGAAGGAGCGCATCTCGCCCGTGACCGCCACGCTGGTCGAGCGGCTGCGCGCCGCCGGCATGGTCGTGGTCGGGAAGACGCATACGGTCGAGTTCGCCTATGGCGGCTGGGGCACGAACAACTCGCTCGGCACGCCCTGGAACCCCTGGGACCGCGAGACGCACCGCATTCCCGGCGGCTCGTCGAGCGGCACCGGCGCGGGCGTCGGCGCGGGGCTCATCCCCTGCGGCATCGGCACCGACACGGGCGGCTCGGTGCGGCTGCCGGCGGCGTTTTGCGGCACGGCCGGCCTCAAGACCTCGGTCGGGCGGATCAGCACCCACGGCGTGCTGCCGCTCTCCCACACGCTCGACACGCCGGGGCCGCTCGCCCGCGCCGTCGAGGACTGCGCCTGGCTGCTGGAGGCCATGCAGGGCTCCGACCCGCGCGACCCGAAGACCCGCCGGCTGGCGCCCGTTGACGCGACCTCGGGCCTGCGCCGGGGCGTGCGCGGCCTTCGCCTGGCGCGGATGCCGGACGCCGAGCGGCCGGGCTTCGACGCCGAAGTGCTCGCGGCCTACGACGCCGCGCTCGCGGTGTTCGAGGCGCTCGGCGCGCATATCGTCGATATCGTCCTGCCGCGCGCCATGGCGGACTTCGCGGAGCCGGTCGCCAACATCATCGGCGCGGAGAGCTACACCCACCTCAAGGACGTGGTGGACAATGAGGAGCAGCAGCTCGACCCCGACGTGCGCCCGCGGGTGGCGGCCGGCGGGCGGCTTCCGGCCCGGGATTATGTGGCCACCCTGCTCGACCGCGAGGCGATGATGACGGCCTTCGAGGACGCCATGGACGGCATCGACGCGCTGCTGACGCCGACGGCCCGCTTCGCGGCGATCCCGGTCGCGGACGTGGACCAGAAGCAGACGCCGGCGACGGTCACGCGCATGGGCAACTATCTGGGCCTGACCGGCCTTGCGCTGCGCAACGGCTTCACAGGCGCCGGCATGCCGACCTCGCTTCTCGTCAACACGCGCGACGGCGGTGAGGCGCTCGCGCTCAGGATCGGCTGGGCCTACGAACAGGCGACGGACTGGCACCGCCGCACCCCGGAGGGATACTGAGGACATGAGCAGGCTCGAAAGCATGGCCGCGGAGATCGGCGCGGCGCTGAAGGAACGCGGGCAGACCATCGCGGTGTTCGAGAGTTCGTCCGGCGGGCTGGTGTCGGCGGCGCTGCTGGCCGTGCCGGGAGCCAGCCGCTACTACCAGGGCGGCGGCGTGATCTACACGCAGGCAGCCCGTAGCGAGTTGGCGCGCATCGGCGAGGACGACATGCGCGGCCTGCGCTCCTCCTCCGAGCCCTATGCGCAATTGCTGGCGGGCCGGGCGCGCAGCATCTTCGGCACGGACTGGGGGCTGGCCGAGACGGGCGCCGCCGGCCCGGACGGCAACCGCTACGGCGATGCGCCGGGGCACACATGCCTTGCCGTGGCGGGCGCTATCGAGTTCGCGGAGACGCTGGAGACGGGCGACGCCGACCGCGAGGCGAACATGTGGCGCTTCGCCGAGGCCGCGCTCGACCTGATGCGCCGGTCACTCGCCGTCTGACCTCTCAGCCCGCGCGGCGCGCGTTCTCCAGGACTGCCCGGACGACCTGCGGGGCGGCGCCGTCCGGCACGTCATGGCCCATGCCTTCGATCACGACCATGCGCGCACCGGGGATCGAGTTCTTCACATCCTCGCCCTGCCCTACGGGGACCAGCGGGTCGTCGGCGCCGTGTATGACGACCGTGGGCGCCGTAATGCCGCCGAGCGCAGCGCAGCGGCTGTCTCCGGAAGCAATGCTGGCCAGCAGGTGCCGGCCGTGGCCGGGGGGATAGTAGGCCCGGTCGTAGAGCGCGCCCGCGCGGGCCCTGACTCCGGCCTCGTCGCGCGGGAAGCCCGGCGAGCCCATGATCCGGTTCTGCTCCCAGGCAAGGTCCATGAAGGTCTGGCGGTCGATATCCGCCGGGCGGGGCGCGTTCAGCCACTCCGACGCCGCCTGGCTCGGCCGCGGCAGTCCGCGCCGGCCGGAGGTCGCCATGACGGAGGCCAGCGACTTCGTTTTCGCCGGATGACGGATCGCCACGAGTTGCGCAATCGCCCCGCCATTGGAGCTGCCGTATATGTGCGCGGCCTCAATGCCGAGCGCGTCCAGCAGCGCAGCGCCGTCGTCGGCCATGTCCTCGATGGCATAGGGCGCATCCACCGGTTCGCCCGCCCGCGCCTGCTTGAAAGCCCGCCCGATATTCGCAAGCCCGGCTTCCTCGAAGCGGGTGGAGAGCCCGCAATCGCGGTTGTCGAACAGGATGGGCCGGAAGCCCGCCTCGCCGAGCCCGTCGATCAGCGCATCCGGCCAGGAGATGAGCTGCATGCCGAGCCCGCCGATCATCAGGATCGGCTCGCCCCCTGCAGGCCCCCGCACTTCATATTCGATCTCGATCCCGTTCGCTTCCGCCCGCGCCATTTGCCCGCCTCTCCCAATCGAGTCTCCGGTGACGATTTTATCCGATCTGTCACCGCTAACTCCAAGGCTTGCGACAAATGCACCCGTGCACCCGTACACCATCGGTGTCTGCACGACGATATCGGGCTAAATTTCCATAACTTGGTTACTCTAGCGTCGACGGCGCCTTCCGGGGGAGAGAATCCGTGCTGCTCGACGGGATCAGGGTAATCGAAGCGGCGACCTTCATCGCCGGCCCGGCGGCCGCGATGATTCTGGGCGAGTTCGGCGCCGATGTGGTGAAGATCGAACCGCCCGACGGCGATCCGTTCCGCCAGTCCGTGGGCGCGCCCGGCAACCCTCCCACTCCCTACAACTACCCCTTCAACATGGACAACCGGCACAAGCGGAGCCTCGTGCTGGACCTGAAGCAGGAAGCGGAGCGCGCCCGGCTCTACGACATGGTGCGGGAGGCGGATGTCTTCATCACCAACGCGCCGCTCGGAACCCGCGCGCGGCTCGGCATCCGCGCTGAAGACCTCATGGCGCTGAACGAGCGGCTGATCTACGCCTCGGTCACAGCCTATGGCGAGACCGGCCCCGAAGCCGCGCGCACCGGCTTCGACTCCACGGCGCTCTGGGCGCGCAGCGGCCTCATGGACATGGTGCGCCCCTCACCGGATTCGCCGCCCGCCCGCTCGCTTCCCGGCATGGGCGACCATCCGACCGCGATGACCCTGTTCGCCGCCGTGATGATGGCGCTCTACCGCCGCGAGCGCACGGGCAAGGGCGGCGCGGTCTCCACCAACCTCATGGCGAACGGCCTGTGGTGGAACGCCTTCCAGACCAGCGCCATGCTCTGCGGCGCCGAGCACCAGCGCCGCCCGGCGCGCGAGGACGCCGCCAACGCGCTCCACAACCTCTACCGCTGCCGGGACGGCCGCTGGTTCCACCTCGTGCTGCTGCCGGAGGACCGCAACTGGCCCAAGCTGGTCGCGGCGCTGGGGAAGCCGGAATGGCTGGACGACCCGCGCTACATGGACCGGCCGGCGCGGGTCGCGAACCGCCGCGCGCTCATCGCCGAGCTCGATGCCGTCTTCGCCGCCCGCGACTGGCCGGAATGGCGGGAAATCCTCATCCGCCACGCCGTCAGCTTCGGCGAGATCGGCACGCTCGCCGACATTCCGAACGATGCGCAGATGCGGGAAAGCGGGGCGCTCATCCCCTGCGACGACCCGGAGGCGGGCGCTTCGCTGGCGCTGGCCGTGCCGCTGTTCCTGAACGGCGAGGACCGGCGCAAGCCGAAGGCCGGCCCCGCGCTCGGCAGCGGCTGAGAGCCCGCGCGCGCCGCCTTCAGACGATCGTCCGGTCGCCGAGCCGGCGGACGGCCCCGGAGAACACGGCCACGGTCTCGCCGTCCTTCTCGCAGACCTCGACCGCATACATGCCGGTGCGTCCTGCGTCCGCCTGTTCCCGCGCCTCGGCCAGCAGGAGGCGGCCCGGCCGGCCCGGACGCAGGAAGGTGATCGAGCAGAATTGCGCGACCGAGACCCGGTTGCGGCTGTTGCTCGCGAAGGCCATGGCGGAATCGGCGAGGGAGAAGATGTAGCCGCCGTGGCAGACCCGGTGGCCGTTGAGCATCTCCTCGGTCACCGGCATAGACATGCGCGCCCACCCGGCGCCGACGGCCTCCAGGCGGATGCCGAGAGTCCGCGACGCATCGTCCTGCGCATACATGGCGTCGGCGACGCGCCGGGCCAGCGCATCGGCGGCCCCTGTCGTCTGCCCTGCATCCATCAATGCGCGGCCTCGAAATCGTGGATGTAGTCCCGCGTTTCCGGCACTGCATCCGGGTCCTTCGCAAGCTGGATCTGGAACACGGTCACGATGTTGTTCAGGAAGCCGACCTCGCATGAGGTGAGGTAGAACTCCCACATCCGGCAGAAGCGCTCGTCATACATCGACCGCGCCCGGTCCCAGTTGGAAACGAAACGGTCCCGCCAGGCCCGCAGCGTCTTCGCATAGTGGCGCTTCAATATCTCGATGTCCGTCACGAGCAGGTGCTGTTCCTCTATCGCGGGCATGAGCTCGGAAAGCGCGGGCAGATAACCGCCGGGGAAGATGTATTTCGTGATCCACGGATTGACCGGCCCCGGCGTGTCGTAACGACCGATGGTATGCACGACCGCAACGCCGTCATCCGTCAACAACTCCCGCACCTTCCCGAAAAACTCACGGTAGTGGCCCAGGCCCACATGCTCCAGCATCCCCACCGAAACGATCCGCTCATAGCGGCCCGTCTCCTCCCGGTAGTCCTGCAACTTGAAACGCACACGCTCCGACAGGCCCGCCTCCGCAGCACGCGCATTCGATAGCTCATGCTGCTCGTGGCTGAGCGTCACCCCCGTCACGTCCACATCCGCCTGCTGCGCCAGGTAAAGCCCGAGACCGCCCCAGCCCGAGCCGATGTCGAGCACGCGGTCCCCCGAACGCAACAGCAGCTTCGCCGCCAGATGCGTCTTCTTCCGACGCTGCGCCGTCTCGATATCGTCATTGTCCGAAGCGAAATAGGCGCAGCTATATTGACGGTCGCTGTCCAGGAACAGGTCGAACAGCTCCGGCTTCAAATCGTAATGGTGCGAAACCTTGCGCCGCGCCGCGCCAACCGGGTTGTGCGTGCGCAATCGGCCCGCCGCCTTCCGCACGAAGTCCAGAATGCGCGAATCGCCCTTGAGCCTCGCGCGGCGCTGATTGACGAGGGCGATGGTGAGGAAGTCGAACAGCGTGCCGTCTTCGACGGTCAGCCGCCCGTCCATGTAGGCCTCGCCCACGGCAAGCGCCGGGTCGCGGAACATGGCGCGCGAAACCGAGGAGTCGTGCAGGCGGACGGCGACCGAAGGCCCGCCCGCGCCTTCCAGCCTGTGTTTGCCCCCTTGCGGGTCGATTACGGTCAAAGTGCCGATTTCGACGAAACGGCGCAGAAACGGCAGATACAGCATGGCCGCGCCCTCCCCGGTTTTCCGGCCGCATTACGCCTGCCCGGCGCCGGTCAATGCGCGGCCTCGAAAGCGTGGATATAGTCCCGCGTTTCCGGCACTGCATCCAGATCCTTCGCAAGCTGGATCTGGAAGACGTTGAGCTCCTTCGACAGGAACCCGACCTCGCAACCGGTCAGATAGAACTCCCACATGCGGCAGAAGCGCTCGTCATACATCGACCGCGCCCGGTCCCAGTTGGAAACGAAACGCTCCCGCCAGGCCCGCAGCGTCTTCGCATAGTGGCGTTTCAATATCTCGATGTCCGTCACGAGCAGGTGCTGTTCCTCTATCGCGGGCATGAGCTCGGAAAGCGTGGGCACATAGGTGCCGGGGAAGATGTATTTCGTGATCCAGGGATTGACCGGCCCCGGCGTGTCATAGCGCCCGATGGTGTGCACGACCGCAACGCCGTCATCCGTCAACAACTCCCGCATCTTCCCGAAAAACTCACGGTAGTGGCCCAGGCCCACATGCTCCAGCATCCCCACCGAGACAATCCGCTCATAGCGGCCCGTCTCCTCCCGGTAGTCCTGCAGCCTGAAACGAACCCGCTCCGACAGGCCCGCTTCCGCAGCACGCCCATTCGATAGCTCATGCTGCTCGTGGCTGAGCGTCACCCCCGTCACGTCCACATCCGCCTGCTGCGCCAGGTAAAGCCCGAGACCGCCCCAGCCCGAACCGATGTCGAGCACGCGGTCCCCCGAACGCAACAGCAGCTTCGCCGCCAGATGCGTCTTCTTCCGACGCTGCGCCGTCTCGATATCGTCATTGTCCGACGCGAAATAGGCGCAGCTATATTGACGGTCGCTGTCCAGGAACAGGTCGAACAGTTCCGGCTTCAAATCGTAATGGTGCGATACCTTGCGCCGCGCCGCGCCAACCGGGTTGTGCGTGCGCAATCGGCCCAGAAACTTCCGCCCAAGCGTTGCAGGCCCCCCGGAGCGGCCGAGAAGCGCCTCGCGGCGATTGACCACCAGAATGGTGAGAAAGTCGAACAGCGTGCCGTCTTCGACGGTCAGCCGCCCGTCCATGTAGGCCTCGCCCACGGCGACAGCCGGGTTGCGGACGAGCGCGCGGCCTACCGAGGCATCGTGCAGGCGGACGGCGACCGAAGGCCCGCCCGCGCCTTCAATGCTGTGCGTCCCCCCGCGCGGGTCGATCACGGTCAGCTTACCGAATTTGACGAGCCGGCGTAGCAACGGCGCGAACAGCATCGGTCCTGCTCTCTCCCTTCCCCATGCCGGCTGCGCGCGGGAAGCGGGACCCTAGTCTTCCCGGGCCGGTTCTTCCTCCGCCGCATCCGCAGGCGCGGCATCCTCTTCCGGCGCGACCCCGTCTTCGAAGAACTCGGACAGTCCGCCCTCGAAACGATAGGCGTCCTCGTCGTCCATCGCCAGCACATCCTCGCCGCGGGCCTGCGCTTCGGCCTCGTCCAGCGTGCGGGCTACATTGGCGGTAATCGGCACCTGGACTTCGGGATGCAGCTGCACCCCGATTTCGTGCAGGCCGAGCGACTTGATCGGATGCGCCAGACGCAGTTGCCGGCGGTCGATCTCGACGCCCACCTCGCTGGCCGCCTCCGCGATATCGCGCACCGTGACCGATCCGTACAGATGGCCCGTGTCGCCGGCGCGCCGGATCAGCGTGACGCTGAAGCCTTCCAGCTTCCCGGCGACCGCTTCGGCCTCGCCCTTGCGCTCCAGGTTGCGCGCCTCAAGCTCTGCGCGGCGCGCCTCGAAAACGGCCATGTTTTCGGGCGTCGCCCGCAGCGCCTTCTTTTGCGGCAGCAGGTAATTCCGCGCATAGCCCGGCTTGACCGTGACGATGTCGCCCATCAGCCCCAGGCTCTCGACCCGTTCGAGAAGCACCAGTTCCATCACTCACTCTCCTTCGGACCGCCGCCGAGGCGGGCGCGCAAACCGATATAGGGCTCCGCCAGACCCAAAGCCGCAACCAGCACGAACGGCCAGGCCATCAGAAGCCCCAGCAGATAGAAACCGACCAGCCATACCGCCCGCCCCGGCAGCCGGGCCGTCACGGCATGGACGACGGCGAGCCCCTGCAGCAGGAACGGAACGGCGAAGACGATGGCCAGATTCCGGCCGATATACTCCAGCGCCCCGCTGGCGGCAATCCCGGCAAGGCAGGAAAGGCCCAGCGCATAAAGCGGCCATGCCGGCAACGTCATGCCGCGCCACGGCGGCGACGGGCGCCGCGCGATGTTCAGGCGGGCGGCAATGGCCTGACCGAGCACGCCGTCCAGCGCCAGCGTGAGAAAGAGGATTGCCGCGGCGAATCCCGGAAGGAAACTCGCGCCGCGCTCCGCCAGGCCCTGTTCCCTGGCGCGCTCGGCAACCTCCGGCGGCAGCCCGGCATCCAGGACGGCCTCGAGCGTCTGCTGCACTTCCCGGCGCGGATCGATGCCCTCGAGAACGGCGACGGCGAACATCGCGGCCAGGGCCGCGGCCACGAGAGCGGTGAGCGCCGCGACCAGATGGCCGGGCGGGTACCATTCGACGCTGCCCTGCCCGTCGGACCGGTTGAGCAGCGCCTGGCGGCTCAGGACCGCGACCGGGACGCCGACGACAAGCAGGAAATATCCAGCGGTGAAGAACCCCAGCATCCCGGCGACCGTGACGGCCCCGACCAGGCCGCTCGCCGCCGCCGGCAGCCAGCCAAGCGAAAGACCGACAAGGAAGAGCGGCGCGGCGGCGAAATAGGCCAGCAGCGCAGTGCCCAGGGAGCCTGTCGTAATCGAACCGAAGAGCAGGCCCGCAGCCAGCCCGCCGACGGTCAAAAGGACGAGATCCTTTCCCATCCAACCCGCGCGGGCTGCAGTCCGGAACCTACTTTACGACGTAGGGCAACAGCGCCATGTAGCGCGCGCGCTTGATCGCCTGCGCCAGTTCGCGCTGCTTCTTCGCCGAAACGGCGGTAATCCGACTCGGCACGATCTTGCCGCGTTCGGACAGGAACCGTTGCAGCAGCTTCACGTCCTTGTAGTCGATCTCGGGCGCATTGGGGCCGGAGAACGGGCAGCTCTTGCGGCGGCGGAAGAACGGACGGCGCGGCGCAGCGTTCATTGGGCGGCCTCCGATACGGCGGCGGCAGGCTGCTCGCCGGTCGCTTCTGCTTTCGTCTCGCCGGCGTCCCGGCGCGGCGGCCGTGCGTCGCGCCGGCCCCGATCGTCGCGCGGACGCGCCTGCAGCATGACCGAAGGCCGCTCGTCGACCGCCTCGATCCGCACGGTCAGGTAGCGCAGCACGTCTTCCGACAGGCGCATCCTGCGTTCCAGCTCCGTGACCGCATCGCCCGAGGCGTCGAAATTGAAAAGGACGTAATGGCCCTTGCGGTTCTTCTTGATCCGGTAAGCCAGGGTCTTCAGACCCCAATGTTCGCGCTTCTCGACCTTGCCGCCGAGGGATTCCATGACGGACACATACTCGTCCGCCAGGGTCTCGACCTGGGCGGGCGACATGTCCTGGCGCGCTATGAAGACATTCTCGTAGAGAGCCATCGCCTATGCGTTTCGTCCCGGATGTTGCACTGGGAGCGGCGTTATACACGAACCCGCAAAGCGCGCAAGCCGCCCGCCTCCGCCCTTGACAGCCTTTGCCGCCGCGCCTTGATTGCAATCCGGCGACAGGCGATTCGGAGGGGTTGGTGGCACGAGCGTTCGTCTTTCCGGGACAGGGATCCCAGGCCCCGGGAATGGGCCGGGCGCTGGCGGAAGCGTCCGCCGCCGCGCGAGAGGTCTTCGAGGAAGTCGACGACGCCCTCGGCCAGAGCCTCTCGCGGCTGATGTTCGAAGGCCCTGCAGACGAGCTCACGCTCACGGAGAACGCGCAGCCGGCGCTGATGGCGCACAGCATGGCGGTGATGCGGGTGCTGGAGCGCGAGGGCGGCGTTTCGCTGCCGGGCGCCTGCCTTTACCTGGCGGGGCATTCGCTCGGCGAATATTCGGCGCTGACGGCCGCAGGCACCTTCCGGCTGGCGGATACCGCGCGGCTCCTGAGGTTGCGCGGCCGGTCGATGCAGAGCGCGGTGCCCGTGGGTGAAGGCGCGATGGCGGCCCTGCTCGGCCTCGACTTCGAAGAGGCAGCGGCGGTCGCCCGCGATGCCGCGGAAGATGAGGTTTGCGACCCGGCCAACGACAACGCGCCCGGCCAGGTGGTGGTGAGCGGCAACCGCGCGGCCGTGGAACGCGCGGTGGAGCTGGCGAAGGCGCGCGGCGCGCGCCGGGCGATCCTGCTGGATGTCAGCGCGCCCTTTCATTGTTCGCTGCTGCAGTCCGCCGCCGACGCCATGGCGGAGGCGCTGGAGCCGGTCGCGATGGAGGACCCCTCGGTGCCGCTGGTCGCCAATGTGACTGCGGAGCCGGTGGAGCGCGCCTCCGACCTCTCCGGCCTGCTGGTGCGCCAGGTGACCGCGACCGTGCGCTGGCGGGAAAGCATGATGTTCATGCGCGACAACGATGTCGACCGCGTGGTCGAGCTCGGCGCGGGCAAGGTGCTCTCCGGGCTGGTCAGGCGGATCGACCGGGAGATGTCCGGCGTCGCAATCGCGGGCCCGGACGATATCGAGGCGCTGTTGAAGGAGCTTTGACGGCCATGCTGACACTCACGCCCGCCGACGGCGGCTTCGCGAGACTCGTGGAAGGCATCGCGCTGCACGAACCGCAGGTCGAGGAAACGCGGGAGGCGCTCGATCTGGCGCTCGCCGAGCATGGCGTGCTGATATTCCGCCGGCAGGCGCTCTCGGAAGCCGAACTCGCGGAGGCCGCGTCCTGGTTCGGCGCCCTGGAGCTGATCGTGCGCGAGGACTGGGCGTCGAAATACCAGCCCGAGATCACCTATATCTCCAACATGCGCAGCCCCGGCGGCGACACCATCGGCGGCATCGGCCAGGGCGAACTCGCCTGGCATTCCGACCAGTCCTACATGACCCATCCGGCGACAGGCTCGCTGCTCTACTGCGTCGAGTCCCGGGCCGGCCAGGCGCCGACGAGCTGGGCGAACCTGGAAGCCGCCTATGCGGCCCTCGACGACGCGACGAAGGCCCGGATCGACGGCCGGCGCGGCGTCTTCAGCTATGCCGTGCGCGTGGCCGGCTACGGCGAGATCGACAAGCTGGCCGAGGCGGAAATCCGCAGGCGCACGCCGGATGTCACCCATCCGCTGGTGCACACCCACCCCGTGACCGGGCGCAAGGCGCTCTATCTCGACCCGGGCACCATGGCCGGCATCGAAGGCATGGACGCCGAAGAGGGCCGCGCCCTGCTCGACCGGCTGATCGCGCACGCGACCGAGCCGCGCTTCGTTTACCGGCACCACTGGCAGGTCGGCGACACGGTGCTCTGGGACAACGGTTTCCTCCTGCACAAGCGCGACGATTTCGACCCGGCGCAGAACCGCTGGCTGAAGCGCGCGACCTTCCGCCCGTCTCCCGCCCGGCACATCGTGCCCGGACACGCCTGAGCCCGGCGCCGCCATGGCGCTGACGCCCCGCGTCTATATCCAGGCCTGCATCCGGGCGGCATCGGTCCGGGGCTGCGCGGCCCAGGTGGCGCGGCGCGGCTTCGACGGGGCGGGCGCGGTGCTGCTGAAGCTCAACCGCCTCGACGGGACGGCGCAGCTCCTCCGCCCGGCCTGGACCGAGGGCGACAGCCGCCGCTGGCTCGCCCACCCGCCGGGCCCCGAGGCCGAAGCCGACGAGGAAATCGCCCGCGAGACCGCGCGGGACCCCGACATCTGGGTGCTCGAAATCGAGGACCGCGAAGGCCGCCACCCGCTCGACGAGCCGGTGGAACTGTTGACTTAAGGCGCTTCCCCCGGGCGCTCCGCTTCTGACCCGGCCCGTTCGTCGCGCCCGACGCCTGCGATTCGCATTCGGCTACTCGGCGGATGGGAGCGCCTTCACCTGAATGGTGACGATATCCAGATCGTGATATTGCTGGTGGTGCACCGACGACGCGAGATGGCGCAGCAGGCGGAGCGAGATTTCCTGCTCGATCGTCGCCGCGTCGTCCTGCTCGCCGACCAGCGCCAGCCGCTCCTGCACATTGTAGTCGCGCGGCGCGATGACGAATTCGAGGACCGCCCCGCTTTCGTTTCTGGTCGCGTCCAGCCGCAGGCGGCGGCCCTGCGGCGGCGCATCTTCATCCTGGTCCTCTTCCTCCGGGCGCAGAAGGGTCAGCAACGCCTCCTCGCCAACCGCGTCGAGACGGTCGGCCATCGCTCCGTCCCAGCCGCTGCGCGACGCGAAGGCGGCCAGGAATTCGCGTATCTCCGGCAGCGCGGCAGGGCCGAACGCCGCCTCCATCCGACTGGGACGCGACCGTCGGAGGTCCATGAACAGGGTCATGAGAATGGCTACCAGTCCGCCGGAAGTGATCCCGTTGCCGAGAATCCCGCCGGCAAAGTCGGCGACGAATTCCGGAAAGATCACGCCGTTGTGGAAACCGAGCCCGAGCCAGAAGGACACGCCGATGACGATGCCCTTGCGGTAGTCCATGCCGCCCTGCATCGACAGTCCGATACCGATGATGAACAGCAGGGCGATCAGGACGGTAAGGTAGGCTCCGACGACCGGGCCGGGGATCGCCAGAACGACCGCGACCGCCTTGGGCATGAAGGCCAGAGCGAGAAAGATCGCCCCGGTCGCAATGGCTACGGTCCGCGCCGCAACGCCGGTGATCTCGACCAGCGGCGCGGCCACCGAATAGGTCCAGTTAGGCACGGTTCCCGCGACACCGCATAACAGGTTGCTCAGGCCGTCGACCGTCACCGTGCCCTGCACGGCCCGGAAATCCGGCGGGCGCTCTCCGCGCCACGACACGCGCTGCAGCGCAACATTGCTGCTGATCGCCCGAACCGTGCAGATCATCGCCGTCAGCAGGAACGCGGGCAGAAGCGACCAGAAAACCGGCCCGAAACTGACATCGAAGCCCGGCGCTTCGATGTCCGGCATTCCCAGCCAGGGCGCCGCGGCGACGCGGTCCACGTCGTAGAGCCCGAAGACGGCGGCAAGCGCCGCGCCGATGATGACGCCGATGATCGGCGCCCAGAGCCGCAGACCGGGCGCCCCTTTCAGCGAAATGCCGAGGATAACGAGGATCGTGACCGCGGCGATCAGAGGCGCTGCGTGAGCCGGGCTGCCGTCCGGCGCCTCGTTCAGCATGCGGAAGACGATCGGCATCACCGTGACCGGCACCAGCATGATCACGGTGCCGGAGACCGCCGGCGTCAGTATGCGCCGGAACAGGGCGAGCCGCGCGGACAGCAGCAGTTGAAGCAGGGCTGCGATGACGACAAGAGTGGCGAGCATCGCCGGGCTGCCTTCTGTGATCGCCGCGATGCTCAAACCGATGAATGCTGTGGAGCTGCCCATCACGAGCATGTGGCCTCCGCCGATCCGGCCGAACCGGATGGCCTGAAGCATGGTGGTGACGCCGCTGATTGCGACGGCGGCGAACACCGCCCACAACAGGGTTGAATCGGGAGCGCCGGCAACCCGCATGATCGCGGTCGGAACCAGGATCGGAACCGCGATGGTGGTGACGGCCAACTGCAGGCCGAGGCCGATGGTGAGCGCGGCGGGAGCACGCTCGTCGGCCTGGTAGCGGAGCCCCGGGGCGCGGGACTGACCGTTCCCGCTCATGGCCAGTTCCATTCCCCGTTCGGACGGCAGTCCCCGGGGTTCGAATTCGATTCAGTCATCCGGTCGGCTTGCCTGCAATGCATGCTGGACAGCATACATTCCTTTCTGCGATAGACTGCAAACTGGAAGTGCAGAAGACTGCGAGCTGAAAGTCCAGACGCGATTTTCCGGTGCCGCTGCGCCTGAAAAGTAACGGAGCCGGCCCGGTCAGGCAAAGGAAACCTTGTTGATGGAACGCAAAAGGTCTGCGGAACCGGCTGCGTCGCCAGCGGGCGACCCGACCGGAGCAAATGGACGGCATGCTCCGAGCAACGAGCCGATCGCGATCGTCGGCATGGCGTGCCGATTCCCGGGCGCGACGGGCCTCGACGCCTTCTGGAGCCTGCTGGACGGCGGCGTGAATTCGGTTACGGAGGGCGACCCCGGTTCGGGCGTCGGGCGAATCGGGCAGTTGTTTCCCCACTCCGATGTGCAGGCCAGAGCTTGCCGTTTCGGCGCCTATCTCGATGAACTTGACCAGTTCGACGCTGCGTTCTTCCGGATTTCGCCGGTCGAGGCGGAACTGCTGGACCCGCAGCAGCGTCTGGTTCTGGAGACCTGCTGGCGGGCTCTCGAAGACGCAGGCATCGATCCCGAGGGGCTGAAAGACAGCCGCACCGGCGTCTATGCCGGCATCAGCAACAACGACTATCGCGGGTTGATCCTGGAGGCGAGGGAGAATGCAGGGCCGGCCGAGCCGGCCGCCAGCCTCTATGCAGTCACCGGCACGTCACTCAATACGGCGATAGGCCGGGTCGCCTATGCGTTGGGCCTTGGCGGGCCGGCAATGGCGGTGGACACCGCCTGCTCGTCATCGCTGGTTGCGACGCACCAGGCGGTCGCGGGCCTGCAGCGGGGCGACGCGGACCTCGCGCTGGCGGGAGGAGTGAACGTCATTCTTTCCGGCCGGCTTCTGGAATTCCGGGCCAATGCGGGCATGCTGTCGCCGGACGGCCAGTGCAAGGCCTTCGATGCCTCCGCCAACGGGTATGTCAGGGGCGAAGGCTGCGGCATCCTGGTGCTGAAGCGGCTCCGCGATGCGGAGGCCGACGGCGACCGCATCTGGGGCGTGATTCGGGGCTCGGCGCTCAATCAGGACGGGGCGAGCCCGGGCCTGACGGTCCCGAGCGGGGCGGCGCAGCAACGCGTGATCGAGGCGGCGCTCGAGCGGGCGGGCGTACACCCTTCCGAAATCGACTATCTGGAGACCCACGGGACCGGGACGGAGGTGGGCGACCCGATCGAGATCGACGCAACCGCGGCGGCGTACGGGCGCGGGCGCGAGGCGGACCGGCCGCTGCTGATCGGCTCGGTCAAGACCAATATCGGCCACCTGGAATCGGCGGCGGGGTCGGCAGGACTGATCAAGACCGTGCTGGCGATGAATCGCGGAATCGTCCCCAGGCACCTGCATTTCCATAACCCCAATCCCGAGATGGACTGGGAGCGGCTGCCGCTCCAGGTGACGTCCGACCCGACGCCATGGCCGGCCAATGCGGACCGCCCGCCCCTGGCGGGCGTGAGCGGGTTCGGATGGTCCGGGACGAACGCCCATATCGTGCTGGAGGGATATGTTTCGCCGGACGGCGCGGCGTCGGGCCGCGATGGAAACGGCTGGATCGCCGGCGCTCCCAGGCCGGTCTCCGCTTCATTGCCGGTACCGGACTCGCCGCCGCAGTCGAAAGACGGACTTTCCCCGCGCACCGCGCGCCTGCTCCCGCTCTCCGGGAAGTCCGGGGCGGCGTTGCGCGACCTGGCGGGCCGCTATCTCGGATGGCTCGACCAACAGGAGACGACGCTTGCGGCCGACGGTGCGGCGTCCGATCCCCTGCTGTCCGACATGGCCTGGTCGGCCGGCATCGGCCGGAGCCACTTCGACCACCGGGCGGGTGTGGCGTTCCGGGACGCGGAGTCGCTGCGCGAGGGCTTGCGAGCCATCGCCGGGACGGACGAGAGGCCGGCGTTGCGCAAGGCTGCGACCGTGGCTTTTGTCTATACCGGACAGGCCAGCCAGTGGCCGGGCATGGGGGCGGCCCTTTACGACAGCGAGCCGGTGGTGCGCGCGGTGCTCGACCGGTGCGACGACATACTCCGGAAAGAACGCGGCGCCTCGCTGCTGGACGTGATGTTCGGCCGGGACCCTGCTGCGGGCGATCTGGACGATCCGCAGTGGAAGCAACCCGCGATCTATGCGCTCGAATGCGCCCTCACCGCGCTGTGGTCGAGCCTCGGAATCCAGCCGGATGTGGTGCTCGGACACAGCCTGGGCGAGATCGCGGCGGCGCACGCTGCGGGCGCGTTCGGCCTGGAAGACGGTTTGCGCCTCGCCGCGGTGCGCGGTGCGCTGGTCGGCGCCTTGCCCGGCGAGGGCGCGATGGCGGCGGTATTCGCGCCGCCCGCGCGCGTCTCGGAAGCGCTGGACCGGCACAATGCGGCGTCGCAGGGCATCGGACTCTGCATCGCTGCCGACAACGGGGCGCACCAGGCCATCAGCGGCCCCGCGAAGGAAATTGCAGCGCTTCTTGAGCGGCTGGAGGCGGACGGCATCCGGGTTGCACGGCTGCGCAGGAGCCCCGCCTACCACAGCGCCATGATCGAGCCCGCGCTGGACGATCTGGAGACAGCCCTCTCGCAGCTTCCCCTGAAAGCGCCGTCTCTGCCATTCGTCAGCAATCTCAGCGGGCGCGCGATCGGTACGGACGAGGCCCTGGACGCGGCCTACTGGCGCCGGCAGATGCGCGCGCCGGTGGCATTCCGCGCCTGCGTCGAGACCTTGGCGGAACTGGGCGTGGACGCGGTCGTGGAGATCGGTCCGCATGCGGTGCTCGGGCCGATGGTCTCGCTGGCATGGCCCGGCGGAACCGCGGAGCCGGCGGTCGTGTCGAGCCTCCGGCGGCCGTCGAGAGGCGAAGAGCCGCCGGCGCCGGGCTCCGGTGGCGGTTTCGTGGAGGCCGTCGCCGGCGTCTACGCGGCCGGATTGCCGGTTCGCTTCGACGGACTCTTCGCCGGCGAGGCGCGGCGCCGGATCGCGCTGCCGGGCTATCCCTTCCAGCGCGAGCGCTACTGGGTCGAAGCGCCCAAGCGGCGGCGGCCGGGCACCGGCCACCCGTTGCTGGGCGCGCGGCACGAATCTGCGAGCGGGGAGATCGCCTTCGACACGGAAGTCTTTCCCTCCGACCCGGCGTGGCTCGCCGACCATCGAGTGTTCGGCCGGTTGATCGCGCCGGGCGCGCTCTACGGCGCCATGGCCGTATCGGCCGCCTTTGCAGAGGGGGCGGAAGGGGCGACCGTCGAGGACTTCCAGATGCAGAGCGCCCTGGTCTTCCCCGACGACGACTCGGAAGACGGATCCGCGGACACGGGCCGGCGAATGCAGGTTCTGGTCACCGAGGCCGAAGACAGCGCATCCCGCCGGGTCCGCATCCTCAGCCGGAGCGAGGCCGAAGACAGCTGGACGCTCCACGCGGAAGGCCAGGTCTCGGCAGGCGCCTCCCGTCCGGCGCAGCAGGCCTCGCGGCTCGATATCGAGGGGCTGAAAGCCGGGCTTTCCCCGGTGGACCTCGCGGCCTACTACCGCGCCAAGGCTGCCGTCGGGATCGATCTCGGCCCGTCCTTCCGCACGTTGAGCGCGCTTTGGGCCGGCGCAGGCGAGGCGGTCGCCGAGGTAGCCCTCCCTGCCGGCCTGGACGGCAATCCGCTCGACATCCATCCCCTCGTGCTGGACGGCTGCTTCCAGGCCTTCGGCGCGGCGCGCGATCCCGACGGCGATGAAGAGGGGGTCACCTATCTCCCGTTCGCGTGGGAGCGGCTGTGGCTGGCGGGCCGTTTGCCGGAACGGCTGGTCTGCCACGTGCGATTGAGGGAAAGCCCGGAAAACGCGGCGGCAGATGCGGAGCGTGGCGGCGTTCCCGAGGTCTGGGCGGCGGATATGGGCCTTTACGAACCCGAAGGAACGCTCGTCGCCGAATTGACCGGATTCACGGTGAAGCGGGCCACGCGGGCGGCGTTGCTCTCCGCCGTGGAAGGAATCGACGACCTTCTCTACGAAATCGTATGGCGTGACAGCGCCTTGCCGCCGGGCATGCTGCCGGCCGACTTCCTGCCGAGTCCGTCGGCTGCAGCATCCCGCTCGCAGCCTTTCTCTCGATATCTGGCCGATGAGGAAGTCGAGGTCAGGGACGAGGTCGATCTTCAAGGCGTCATGGAGCGGGCGTCGTGGTCCTACGCGCTCGCGGCCCTGGAAACGCTGGGGTGGGAGCGCAAGGCCGGCTCGCCCGCCGATCCGGAAGAGTTGCGCGAACGCCTCGAGGTTCTGCCCGAGCACGCGCATCTGTTCCGGCGGATACTTGAGATCCTGGCCCGCTCGGGCGTGCTGCAGGCGAAAGGCGAAGGCTTCGCAGTTGCGGTCGGCGCCGGCGATCCGCTGCCGGACGACATGCCGGACGATCGCGAGGCGTTCCTGGTCGAGACGATCGAACGCTTCCCGCACGCCGCGAACGAAATAGGGCTGTTCCGGCGCTGTGCAGGCGCTCTGCCCGCGGTGCTTCGCGGCGAAGAGGACCCGCTGTCGCTGCTGTTCGGCGATGCGGAACCTCAGGCCGGCGATCTCTATCGGCGTGCGCCGGTCTGGCGGGCGGCGAACCGCATGCTGGGCGAGGTGTTCCGGACTCTGGTGGAAGAATTGCCGGGAGGACGGCGGCTGCGCGTGCTGGAGGTGGGCGCAGGCATCGGCTCTGCGACCGAATACATCCTGCCCGAGCTGTCGGCCGGCGGGTTCGACTATACCTACACCGACATCTCCGCCGGCTTTTTCGCGGAGGCGGAATCGCGCTTCAGCGATGCAGGCGGTCCGATCGACTACCGGGTGCTCGATATCGAGAAGGACCCCATCGACCAGGGCTTCGAGCCCCACGCTTTCGATATGATAATCGCGGCCAACGTGCTGCACGCCACACGCTATCTGGACGAGACGCTTGGCCATTGCCGGGCGCTTCTTGCTCCGTCGGGGCTGCTGGTGGCGCTGGAAAACCAGCGCGGCAGGGGCTGGATGGATCTGATATTCGGCCAGCTCGACGGATGGTGGCGCTTCGCTGACCAGTACCGCACGGGCCATGCCCTCGCCGGACCCGATGTCTGGCGCCGGGCGCTCGCCGACACCGGGTTCGCGGAGTCCGAAGTGCTCGGCATCGATAGCTCGGAAGTGGCCGGATTGCCGGACCGGGGCGTGATCGTGGCGCAGGGTCCGGCGGAAATCACCCTGCCGGAGGGCGTCTGGGTGCTGGCGGCCGACCGCGGCGGTATGGCGGCGGCGCTGGCGGAGCAGCTGGCGGCGCAGAACCAGCGGGTGGTGCTGGCCAGCGACAACCCGGAGGGTCCGGGCGCGGCGGGCGAGACCGAAGCGGGAATCGTTTCGGCAACGGTCCGGATGGAAGGGCGCGAGTCCTGGCAAGCGCTCATGGAAGGCCTGCCTGCGGATGCGCCGCTCGCCGGCGTCGTGCACCTCGCCGCGCAGGACGGCTGTGGAGCCGACGCGACGACCGCGGACATGGCCGCGGATACAAGGCGGGCGACGGCAAGCGCACTCGCGCTCGTGCAGGGCATCGCGGATGCGGACGCGGTGCCCGAGAAGGGCGTGTGGTTCGTCACGCGCGGCGCGCAGGTGCTGGAACGTGAGCGAACCGGGCAACTGGCCGGCGCCACCCTTTGGGGCCTCGGCAGGGTGATGGCGCGCGAGGCGCCCCAGCTTCAACCGAGGATGCTCGACCTCGACCCCGAGGCTTCGGAGCCGCAGGCCGTTCTCCCGGAGGAATTGCTGTTCGCGGATTCCGAGAACCACATTGCGTACCGCCAGGGACGCCGCCGGTCGGCCCGGCTCGTCCGGGCCGCAGCCGGCACGGACCGTCTTGCCCTGCCGGAGGAAACGGACTGGGTGCTGGCGCCCGACGAGGGAGGAGCGATCGAGGCCCTGCAGGTGCAGCCGGTGACGACGCGCAGCCTGGAGGCGAACGAGGTGCGCGCCGCGGTCGAGACCTGCGGGCTCAACTTCCTCGACGTGTTCCGGGCGATGGGCCTGGTCGAAGAAGGGCTGCTCGGCGAGGAATTCTGCGGCCGGATCATCGAAACGGGTTCCGAGGTAACCGGCGTCTCGGTGGGCGACCGTGTGGCCGGCTTCGCGTTCGGCACGTTCGGACCGGAGGTGGTGACGCACGAAGAATTGGTGGCGCTCGCGCCGCCGGGCGTGTCGGCAGCGGCGCTCGCCACGATCCCTTCGGTGTTCGTGACATGCGTGCTGTCCTACGAGCTTGCCGGGCTGAAGGCCGGCGACCAGGTCCTGATCCATGCCGGCGCGGGCGGCGTGGGACTTGCGGCGATCCAGCTGGCGCAGGCGGCGGGCGCGGAGGTGTTCGCCACGGCGAGCGCGCCCAAGCAGGCCTATCTGCGTTCGCTCGGCGTGCAGCATGTGTTCGACAGCCGCTCCACCGCGTTCGGCCGGGAAATCCTCGAGGCCACTGACGGCGCCGGGATCGACGTGGTGCTCAACAGCCTGACGGGCGAAGGTTTCATTGACGCGAGTCTCTCCTGCCTTGCGCAGGGCGGCCGCTTCGTGGAGCTCGCCAGGCGGGACATACTGAGCGAGGAAGAGATGACGGCGCTTCGGCCCGATGTCGCCTATTCGATCCTCGATCTCTACCAGCTGAAGCTGGAGGATCCGGCGGGACCGGGAAGAGCCCTGAAAGAGGTGCTGGCTCGAATCGAAACCGGTGAGCTTGCGCCGCTCATGCACACCAGGTGGCCGCTCGCGGAGACGGGCGCCGCGATGGGCTACATGCGGGCTGCGCGGCATATCGGCAAGATAGTGCTCGCAATGTCTCCGATCGAGACGGGCCGGCTGCGGGAGGATCGCACCTATCTGGTGACAGGCGGCCTGGGCGGAATCGGCTGCGCCCTTGCGGAATGGCTTGCGGAATACGGCGCCGGAACGGTCGTGCTGAACGGCCGCAGGCCGCCGGACGAGGCGGCGGAAAAGGCAATCGAGGCGTTGCGCGCCCGAGGGTTCAGGATCGAGGTCGAGCTTGCCGACGTGACGGACACGGATGCGCTCGATGCCATGATGGTGCGGATCGATGAAGCCCTGCCGCCGCTTGCCGGCGTGATCCACAGCGTCGGCGTGCTGTCGGACGCCGCTCTTGGAAACCAGAGCTGGGAGAGCTTCGAAACCGTCCTGTGGCCGAAGATGCTGGGGGCCTGGCACCTGCACCGGGCCACGGCGGACCGGGACCTGGACATGTTCGTCCTGTTCTCGAGCGTCGCGGGGATACTGGGCAATCCCGGCCAGGCCAACCATGCGGCGGCCAATACCTTCCTCGACCAGCTTGCCGCCCACCGGCGCGCGCTCGGGCTGCCGGGGCAGGCCATCGCCTGGGGCGCCTGGTCGGAGCTGGGCGAGGCGGAGGAACAGCGGGAACGGATCGCCGGGCGGCGGGAAGCATCCGGCACCGGCTGGTTCACCCCGGAGCAGGGCTTCAGGGTATTGGAGCGCCTGCTGCGGCAGGATGCGGCCAACGCGGTGGTGGCCGCGGTCGATTGGCCGGTATTCGGAGACTCCCTCGCAAGCCGTCCGTCCGTCCTGGAGGAACTGCTCACCGTCGCTGCGGACGATGGCGACGATTCCTCCTCGTCGGAAGACCTGCTGGCTCAACTCGCCGCGACACCGGCGGCGGGACGCGAGGACCTTCTGGTGTCCTTCCTGCAGCGGGAAGTGCAGGCGGTGCTGAGGCTGCCTTCGGCGCCGGCCGCCGCGGTAGGGTTCTTCGATCTGGGAATGGACTCCCTGATGGCGGTCGAGCTGCGGAATCGCCTCAACCGGGCCTTTTCCGACAGCTACGTGGCGCCGAACACGCTCGTGTTCGACTTCCCGACCATCTCCGATCTCGCTCGCCATCTGGCGGACGTGCTCGGCGGGGCCGAACTGGAATCCGCCGCTCCGGCCCAGCCCGACCCGGCCCCGCGACCGCCGGTGCGGAGCGGGGACGATGGACTCGCGATTGTGGGTATGGCCTGCCGGCTTCCCGGCGCTCCGGATATCGCCGCATTCTGGCGCCAGCTTGAAGCCGGCCACGACGCGGTGACGAACGCGCGGCGGGACAACGGCTCCTGGACCGGAATAGCCGGCGACCCGGAGGCCGGGGATGGCGCCTGGAGGCAAGGCGGTTACGTCGACGAGATCGACCGTTTCGACGCACGCTTCTTCGGCATGACGCCGATCGGCGCCCGCATGATGGATCCGCAGCAACGGCTTCTGCTGGAGACGAGCTGGCGTGCGCTCGAGGATGCGGGGATCGACCCGGAGGGGCTGAAGGGCAGCCGAACGGGGGTCTATGCAGGCATCGCGACCAGCGAATACCGCGATCTGATGATGACGGCGGGCGGCGAAGGCCTCAACTATCTCGGCACGGCAAGCAGCATGGCGGTCGGCGGCGTCGCTTTCAAACTGGGGCTCACCGGGCCGGCGATGCCGGTGATGCTCAACTGCGCGGCGTCGCTGGTCACGGTGCAGCAGGCGGTCGCTGCCCTGCGGGACGGAGAGGTGGACCTCGCCCTGGTCGGCGGCGTCAACGCGGTCCTCTCGCCCGGTCTGACCCGGGAAATGGCGGAGCTGGGGATGTTGTCCCGGGAGGGTCGGTGCAAGACCTTCGACGCTGCGGCGGACGGCTTCGTGAGAAGCGAGGGCTGCGGGATGGTGGTCCTCAAGCGCCTGGACGAGGCGGAGGCCGACGGCGACCGCATCTGGGCGGTGATCCGGGGGGCGGCGGTCAACCAGAACGGGGTGAGCGCGGGCCCGACGGTGCCGAACGGCCCCGCACAGGAACGGGTGATCGACGACGCGCTGTCCCAGGCGGGCGTTCCTCCCTCGGACATCGACTATCTGGAGGCGCACGGGGCGGGATCGGCTCTGGGCGACCCGATCGAGGTGCAGGCCGCGGCGGCGGTTTACGGCAGGGGACGCGAGAAGGACCGCCCGCTGCTGATCGGTTCGGTCAAGACCAATATAGGGCACCTCGAATCGGCCGCGGGAATCGCCTCGCTGATCAAGGTTGTCCTGGCCATGCGCCATGGCGTGATCCCGAAGCATCTGCATTTTCGGGACCCGAACCCGCATCTGGACTGGGACCGGCTGCCCGTGAAGGTGGTGTCCGAGGCAACGGACTGGCCGCGCCGGCCGGACCGTCCGCTGCGGGCCGGGGTCAGCGCCTTCGGAATTTCGGGAACGAACGCGCATGTCGTGGTGGAGGGATACGGCGATCCGGAAAACGACCGGCCCGGTCCGGATGGCGCGCCGCGACCGGTCTGCGTCCCGCCGATGGATGCCGCCGCGGAGCCGCTGCAGGCGGACGACGGCCTTGTTGCGCGCGCAACGCGGATTCTGCCGCTCTCCGGCAAGTCCGATGCATCGCTCCGGAAGCTGGCGGACCGTTATCTTGCATGGCTCGACCAACGCCAGTCAGTGCTTGCATCGGAAGAGGCGGCGTCCGATGCGGCGCTGTCCGACATAGCGTGGACCGCCGGCACGGGACGGAGTCACTTCGACCACCGCGCGGCCCTGGTGTTCGCCGATTGCGAGGCGCTGCGCGGGGGCCTGCGGGCGCTCGCGGAAGCCGGCAAGGGATTCGAACCGACGACGCCGGCGGGAGCCGTTGCTTTCGCCTATGCCGGCCACGGAAACGGATGGGCCGGAACGGGTGAGGCGTTGTACAGGAGCGAGCCGGTCGTGCGGGCGGTCCTCGACCGTTGCGATGAGGCGCTTCGCGACGCGCGCGGCGCCTCGCTGCTGGACGCGATGTTCGGCCGGTCGGGCCCGGAGGGAGATCCGGCCCGGCCGCAGTGGGAGCGGTCCGCGGCCTACGCGCTCGAATGCGCGCTCACGGCGCTCTGGTCGAGCGTCGGCGTGCAGCCGAGCATCGTGCTCGGTCACGGGGCAGGAGAGCTTGCGGCCGCGCAGGCCGCCGGCGTGCTTGGGCTTGAGGATGGCTTGCTCCTGGCTGCCGGCCTCGACGATCCCGGCGGCGAACAAGCCGAAATCGCGGTGAACCCGCCGCGCCTGACACTGATCAACAGCGTGTCGGGCCGCGCGCTCGGGCCCGATGAGCTACGGGACGGGGCGTATTGGCGCCAGCGCGCGGCGACCGGAACGGAACCCTCCGACAACTGCGTCGGTACGCTGGCCGCGGCCGGCGCCGGCGTGATAGTCGAGATCGGCCCGGGCGCCGCACCGGGGACAGGGTCTGGCGGGGCCCCGGACGCGAACGGCAGCGCCCGCCTGCCGGTGGTTCTGGCCAGCCTGGGCGACGACGGCTTCGCGGGCGCGGTCGCCAGGGCCTATGAGGCGGGGCTCGCCTTGTCCTTCGCGGGGCTCTTCGCGGGCGAAAGCCGCCGCCGGACTTCGCTGCCGGACTACCCGTTCGAGCGCCGACGCCACTGGATCAGGTTCCAGGACCGGGCGGCTCCGGGCTAGGACAGTTCGTTCCGGTCAAGAAACTCGCGGACTATTGCGGCGCATTCCCGCGGCTTTTCGAGCTGGAGGAAATGCGTCGCATCGGGAATGAAATCATAGTCTACCTTGACCACGTCGCTAAATTGCAGGGACGAGTCCAGGGTCGGCAAGTATGAATAGGGAAGGGTCGGATCGGCCCCGATAATCTTGATCGGACAGGGGACAAAGTCCAGATCGATAAGCGGAAAGAAACTTCTCGCATAGTCCATCAACTGCGCTTCGTAGTCGGGCGGGCACCGAAGCTCGTACCCTTCCCCGTCTTCAGCCGGCCGAAGCGTGGTCTCCGCCATGAGTTCCCGCACGCCGGGAACGACCCGCGAGAAGGTCGGGATGTACTGAAGAAAGTCGGAAAACTCTTCTCTTGTCTTGAACCGGTCTCCTCGATTCCGAATCCTCCTGGCCATCTGCTCGGCAGCCGAATGGAGCTCGACCTGGCTCGCGCCGGGCTTGCAGAGCGGCGGGTCGAACAGAACCAGAGCCGAGTAGAGTCTGGAGAACGAAAGAAGAGGGATGATCGTGGAAAGGGAATGAAAGACGCCAACCGTCGGCTTGTTCCCATAGACGCGGTCAACCGTGTCAAGAATGAGGTCATGGTCGTGAATCAGGGTGGGAATATTGTGGTCGCTCAGCCGATCGGCGCCATTCCAGCCATGGTTCCTGATGTCGTAGACGATCAGTTCGTAATCGTCAGCGAACAATGACCAGAACGGAAAATAGAGATCGACCGCAAGCCCGTTGCCGTGACTCAGAACCAGCCGCGGTCCCGACGCATTTCCGTGCTGCCGGATAGTGGTGACGGTGCGGTCATCGAGACGTGCTTCGAAGACCGACAGCGGCTCGGGTATTATCCACTCGGTTTCCGTTTTCATGGCAGGCAAGGTCGGTTTCCCCCATTCCTGCTATTCGGGCAGGGAACGGATATCGGCGATAGCCGGCGATGCGCCGCACAAGAAATCAGCCGCCCCCGAACGCGGAGGCGGCTGATTCCGTCCGTGCGTCAGCAGGGGCAGACAGTCAGACGCCCCCGATCGACGGGAAGAGTTCAGCCGGCACGGGCGTCGATGTAGGTCACAAGCTCCCCCAGCGTCTTGAACTGCAGGCAATCCTCAGCCTGCAGAGCGAGGGAGAACTCCCGGTTGACCTCCTTGAAGAAGGCGACCGCGTCCACGGAAGACACCCCGGAATCACCCAACTGAGCGTCGAAATCGGGGTCCCGGCCGATGTCCAGGTGTTCGTCGATAAGCTGTTTGAGACGGTCTTGCGTCGAGGCCATTGATATTTTTCCTCTCTCTCTGCGGTGGGTCGGCAGGGCGAACCATAACGAAACCCTGAAATGGTAGTGCTGCAAGAGCCTATGGCGACAAACCTGCTCCTACAAACACTGGAGGCCACACTGGAGGCCGCACCCTAACGCAGAGTCGGGTTCCGGCCAAGACGATTATGCTGAAGCGCTGCCGGCGGCTGCGTCGGCTCCCCTTCGCATCACCGCGCCCCTTTTCGTCGCCCGGTTGCCGCTCCATGCGCTTCCGTCGGGCGCGGCCTCTCCGGGCAGCCGCGACCCCCTGCGAAACGTCATGAATTGTCATGCGATGTCATGGGCGGGCGCGAATTCCGCGCTGTCCAACCAGTCCCCGTCCTGCCGGTACGGGGCGTCGTCCCGGTGTTCATCACCATCGTCCCAGTCGTCCTCGTCCCGGTCCTCGTCCCCGTCCGGACCGCGGGGGCGGAGGGCTTCTTCTTCCCGCCTGCGCTCCTCGACCGCCTCCGGGGACCAGGGGTCGTAGATGTCGGCATAGCCGTTGCGGCGCTGGTAGAGCCAGTCATGTTCGGCGCCGTCGGCCCGGTCGTCGTCGATCCAGTCCGCATCGCCGGTCCGGTCGCGCCCGGCCCACGGGCAGTCCTCATAGACCTGCTCGGGCGGGTCGTCGGCCGGGGGCAGG
>JAJDVH010000191.1 GCA_022826185.1 Alphaproteobacteria bacterium | reverse complement strand
TATTGTGGTGGCGCATGGCATTGAGCCTCCTTCGTGTCCAAAACGTTCGCAAACGCTTGGACGCCAGTAGAATCAATGCCATGCAACCCGTCCACAAAAATAAACCGGACAGCCGTGGAACAAGTCCGGGCATGACGGAAGGGAGCGATCGGGCGGCGGGCGTCGAATCTGTCATCGGTTCCGGTCAACGACCGCTGGTATCAGATCGAGAAAGCGCGCCGTGAAATCGTGGAGGTTGCCGGCATCGAGAACGAGGCCGCCGATCACCAGGACTGGCTGATCGTTCTGCCGTGGTGGATCGGACAACGCTCCGAGGTCGCCCGCCTCGTCGACGAAGCAAACCTTCATCTTCCCCCCAAACATGGCTATGGCCACCTCGCGGTGGCCATAGGGTCCGCTGCCCGCAATGGGGTCAGCAATCTAGAGTTCCTGCCGACATAATAGGAACGCGACTCTGAACCGTCAATCGGTGTTTGCTGCCCTTCCGCCCTACGCCGCCTGCCGGGGCGCGTCCGTGTCGAGGATGCCGACGGTGGGCCCGCCCTTGACGGTGATGCGCTGCATGACCCGGCGCTGGCCGAAATAGTCGTTGACGGCCATGTGCATCAGGCGGCGGTTGTCCCAGATGGCGAGCGTGCCGGCTTCCCAGCGCAGCCGGCAGGTGAACTCCGGCCGCGTCGCGTGGCCCATCAGCCAGTCGAGCAGCGGCAGGCTCTCCTCCTCCGTCATCCCCTCGAAGCGCCTCGTGCTGCGCGAGTCGCTCAGGTAGAGCGCCGGGCGGCCGGTCTCGGGGTGGACGCGCACAAGCGGGTGGTAGGCCGGCTCGGCGGGCTTGTCCTTCTCGGTCACGCGCATCTGCATCTTTTCCGAGCGCGGCGCGTGCTTGTTGTAGAGATTGTGCGTGCGCAGCTTCGCCGCCATCGCCTTCATGCCGTCGGAGAGCGCGTCGTAGCTGGCGTAGAGATTGGCGAACAGCGTGTCGCCGCCGGCCGCCGGCACTTCCTTCGCATAGAGCAGGGTCGCCATGGCGGGCGTCTTCGTGAAGCTCTGGTCCGTGTGCCAGTGGTCGGCGAAGCCCGTCGGGTCGTCCGCCTCGCGCACGATCTCGATGATTTCCGGCCGGTCGTCGAGGCCCTTCAGGTGGGGATGCAGATGGATGGCGCCCCAGCGTTTCGCGAAGGCGAGATAGGCGTGCGCGTCGAGCTCCTGGCCCCGGAAAGCGACCACCCCGTATTCCAGCAGCGCGGCATGCGCCTCGGCGAATCCGGCATCGTCGAGGCTCGCGACATCGATGCCCCGTATCTCGGCGCCGAGGGACCCGGACAGCGGAACGGCTTCGAACGGCATGGCGCATGCCTCCCCGATGAATCGCGACGCCGGCAGTTTAGACGTGGCCGGAGCCGGAGGGTAGGGCGGTGCGCTGTTCCAGTCCGAGCCGCTCCTTTCCGTCCTGCCCGAACGCCCCTCCTCCGTCATGCCCGGACTTGTTCCGGGCATCTCCATCGGGGCCATTGCGGCGGCGGAAGTGGATGCCCGGAACAAGTCCGGGCATGACGAAAAGAAGACATGACGGGAGGAGGGTATGACAGCAAGAAACGCCGCCGGACAGTGCCGCGCGGGCTTGCGGGAACGCCGCCGTTCGGCCAAACAGGACGCGCCGGACAGCAGGGAGGCGGCCTTATGCGCATCGTCAATTTGAGCGAAGCCAGAACGCATCTCTCGCGCCTCGTCCGGGCCGCCGCCGAGGGCGAGCCGTTCGTCATCGCGCGCGCCGGCAAGCCGCTGGTCAAGGTCGTCGCGCTGGACGCGCCGGAGCCGCGTTCCCGGATCGGTTTCATGGCCGGTGAGATATCCGTGCCCGACGACTTCAAAACCATGGGCGCCGATGAAATCCGGACCTTGTTTTCAGGGCGGCAGCCAACGCCGCCGGAGGTCCCGCGATGAGCATCCGCCCGCCCGAAGACGCAGACAGCGCCGCGCTTGCCGGCCGGGTCTGGCGAGACGATGCCGAGGGGCCGTCCATCGTCGCGCTGAGGGGCGGCGCGCTGGTCGATGTGACCCGGAGCTTCCCGACCATGACGGACCTGCTGGCGGCCGAAGACCCGGCGTCGGCGCTCCGCGCGGCGCCGGGCGAGGCGCTGGGGCCGCTCGAGGCGCGCGGCTCGCTGCTGGCGCCGGTCGATCTGCAGGCGGTCAAGGCCTGCGGCGTCACCTTCGCGGCCAGCATGCTGGAGCGGGTGATCGAGGAGCAGGCGCGCGGCGACCCCGCCGCGGCCGAGGGCGTCAGGAGCATGCTGGCGAAGGAGATCGGCGCGGACCTGGCGGGCATCGCGCCCGGCTCGGCGGAGGCGGCGCGGCTCAAGCAGGCGCTGGTGGCGCGCGGGCTCTGGTCGGCCTATCTGGAGGTCGGCATCGGACCGGACGCGGAGGTCTTCACCAAGGCGCAGCCCATGTCGGCGGTCGGGCCGGGCATGGAGATCGGCATTCGCTCGGACTCGGTCTGGAACAATCCCGAGCCGGAACTGGTGCTCGTCATCGCGCCCACCGGCCGGATCGTCGGGGCCACGCTCGGCAACGACGTGAACCTGCGCGACATCGAGGGCCGCAGCGCCCTGCTGCTGGGGAAGGCGAAGGACAACAACGCCTCGACCGCGCTCGGCCCCTTCATCCGCTTCGTGGACGGCGAGTTCGGCCTGGACGACATGCGCAGCGCGGAGATCGCGCTCAATGTGGCGGGCGAAGACGGCTTCGTGCTGGAGGGCAGAAGCTCGATGGCGGAGATCAGCCGCGACATCGAGGACCTGGCGGCGCAGACCATCGGCGCCGCGCACGACTATCCGGACGGCCTCGTGCTGTTCACCGGCACGCTGTTCGCGCCGGTCGAGGACCGCGACGCGCCGGGCCAGGGCTTCACCCACAAGCCGGGCGACCTGGTGACGATCTCCAGCCCCCGCCTCGGCGCGCTCACAAACCGCGTCACCACCTGCGAAAAAGCCCCCCGCTGGACCTTCGGCGCGCGGGCGCTGATGGGGAATTTGGCGGGACGGGGGTTGTTGGGGTGAGGAAGCGGCGACTGGCTCTCCATAATGGGTTTCCCTGCAAGCACGTCAAACCAGGGAGGGACATGCAACGACTTCGGCAATGTTTGCCTTATGTTTGCAAGTCATGCCGAATCGCCGTAGGTTGACCTCCCTATCCCGCGACTGCGACACAAGGTGCGCATGTGCGGGGCATAAGGATATTCGGAGGCGATGATCCATACCGGGATGCAAGCTGCCGGAGTGCCGGCCGTGACCCCAAAGACCCCGCAACAACACGTTCGCGGCGTGAGGGTTCATATCGACCGGGCAAAGACGGATAAGCCGACCGATGCCGTAGAGGCTTTTGTTCCCATGTGCCGGTCGGAAGGCTTCCGTTTTATCGATCTGTTTGCCGGGATAGGCGGGTTGCGCCTTCCGTTCGAGGAAATCGGCGGGCGCTGTGTGTTCACGTCGGAATGGGACCGGTTTTGCAGAGAAACCTATACCGCCAATTTCCCGGAGCTAACAGGCAGCGATCACCAATTTGTCGGTGACATACGCCCGTATGCGGAAAACCCCGACACCGTACCCGCACACGATGTTTTGCTGGCGGGGTTTCCTTGCCAACCATTTTCAATTGCTGGCGTATCGAAGAAAAATGCTCTTGGCCATCCTCACGGCTTTCTGTGCGACACGCAAGGTACTCTCTTTTACGATCTTGCAAAAATCATCGATCATCATAAGCCGCCAGCCTTCTTGCTTGAAAATGTTAAAAATCTTGAACGACATGATGGCGGTCGCACCTTTGCAACTATCATGCATGTCCTTAAAACCGAGCTAGGTTACAGCATTAGTACTCGCGTTGTCAACTCCTCGCCATGGGTTCCCCAAAAGCGTGAGCGAATTTTCATCGTCGGTTTTCGCAAGCCTACAACCTTCGATTTCGATGAACTGGAGATACCCCAAGGTGATGGGCCCACGCTCGGAGCAATTCTCGATGCTGATGTAAATCCGAAATATACTCTTACCAGACATTTGTGGAATTACTTGCAGGACTACAAGGAACGGCATAGAAGTGCTGGAAACGGGTTTGGATATTCATTGTTTGGAGTTGATGAAGTCGCCCGTACGCTGTCCGCCCGCTACTACAAGGATGGATCGGAGATACTTATCAAACAAAGCGGCAAGCGCCCCCGTCGCTTAACTCCGAGAGAGTGTTCGCGGCTGATGGGTTTCGATGGTCCCGGAGAAAGCAAATTCGAAATCCCGGTATCGGATACTCAAGCTTATCGCCAATTCGGCAATGCTGTAGTTGTACCGGTTGTCCGTTCTGTGGCTCGATTGATGAAGCCGCACATAGACGATCTGCTTACTAGCGACGGTAGCACTCCAGCTTTATGCCACCAGAGCGAATTCGCTTTCTCCGAATAGCACGAGGCACGGCGAAACACGATGGCGGATGTTGTGACTCCGGAAGTCCGCAGCCGGATGATGGGAGGGATCAAGGGCAAGGACACCAGGCCCGAGTTGGCAATCCGGTCGGCGTTGCATGGTCGTGGCCTTCGGTTTCGGCTTCATTCTCCGAGTCTCCCTGGAAGACCCGACTTGGTGTTTCCGAAGTTCCGCGCGGTCATTTTCGTTCATGGATGTTTCTGGCATGGCCACAATTGTCACCTGTTCAAATGGCCGCGAACCCGGAGTGAATTCTGGAAGGAAAAAATTCATTCGAACATTGATCGAGACCGGAGACACCTATTGGCATTGAGGAATGATCGATGGCGGGTGGCTACGATATGGGAATGTGCGCTCAAGGGGCGGACGCGGCTTCCAGTCGAGACTTTGGCGGAGCGATGCGCCGCTTGGTTGATGTCGGAAGAGCAAGAAATGGAGTTGAGTGGCGATGAAGCGCGGGCAGTTGCGTGACTACTTCGCCGGGGTAGGCGCAAAACGCCTGTCTGCGGTGGATGCGGAACCTCGGCGATCTCATCAACATGAGGTCGGCACTACGCGCGCTATGCGGCGTCATTTCCTTGGCGAGAGAAAACACGAATTTCAAACAATTTATGTCTGGCTGGGTCGGGAACAGGATGGATTCTCGGTACAGGGTACAGCAACTCATTACGACGCGCGGGCGTTGAATCCGAACCGGGCAGCGGAATGGCGCCTTTACTATCTTTCCAATCCCGTGACAGAGGCCATGCGAGCAGGCGATACACTGTTTTTGGCATTAGCCAATAACGGAGTTCTCTATTTTATTGTGGCGCCGGAGGGGTCAACAAGCGAGCGACAGCTTTCTTGGCTGTTCGGAGTTCAGCCGCAGGGCAACCTGTTTGTATCGCGGGAGGTCGCCGAGGGCGAGGCCGATCTGGATTTCGCGGCGCGTTTTATACTCGATGAGATCGGAATTGAATTTGAGGACCCGGATGCTGACAAGCTTGATGAAATTATAGATCGATATGGAACGAATTTTCCGAGAACTGCGGAATTCTCCGATTTGGCTCGCTTGACACTGCCGGAGGTCAGGGCGGAGGACGATCCGGACATGGCTCTTGTAGCCTGGCTCAGCCATGAAGAAGCGCTGTTTCGGCGTCTCGAACGCCGGATCGTCTCGGCGCACCTTGAGAAAGGTTTTGTCGATGGAAGCGGGGTCATCGACGTGGACGGATTCATACAGTTCTCCTTGAGCGTTCAGAACCGGAGAAAATCGCGTATGGGTCAATCTTTGGAACATCACCTGGAGGCGGTCTTTCGGGCATACGGCGTTGCCCATGTCAGGGGAGCGATAACAGAGAACAAGCAAAGGCCGGATTTTTTGTTTCCGAGCGAGGAGGCGTACCGGACGGCCCCTCAAGGCCATACATGCCTGACTATGCTGGGCGCGAAATCGACCTGCAAGGATCGATGGAGGCAAGTGCTTGCCGAGGCGTCGAAAGTAAACCGGAAACATCTGCTGACGCTTGAGCCAGGAATTTCCGAACTGCAGACGGAGCAGATGAGAACTTCCGGCTTGCAGCTGGTTGTCCCTCAGTCGATTCAGGATAGCTATACGGACGGTCAGCGGGACTGGCTATGGAATCTTCGGGATTTCATTCGGGACGTGGAGGCGCGCGCCTGCAAATAGCCCTCTTGGTCTATTCTAGGGAGATAGCGCTGGCTGCTGGGCTTATTGTCGTCAACGTGCAATGCCATTGTGTTCGACCGGGATGACGGACCTGCCAATGTGGAACTGACGGATTACCACCGATGACCGGACCCATTCATCCCGGGGTGACGCTCCGCGAAGACTTCATGGAGCCGCACGGACTGAGCGCCGCTGGGCTGGCTGAGGCGCTGGGCGTCTCCCGGAACCGGATCGGCGATATCCTGCGCGGGCGGTGCGGCATCACCGCCGACACGGCGCTTCGGCTGGAACATGCGTTCGGCGTCTCGGCCGCGTTCTGGCTCAATCTCCAGTCGCATTACGAATTGGAACTCGCAACCCTGGAAGCAGGTCCGGCGATTGACGGGGCCGTAAAGAGGTTCCCCTCGCCGGCCGCCTGACCGGAAGCCGGGGTTATCCGTCCGCCCGCCCCGTCACCGTCGCGTGGCGGGGGAGGTCGTCGGCGATTTCGAGCCAGCGGATGCGTTCTTCGTAGAAGACGTGGAAGGTGGGCTTCAGGGGCTCGGGGTCGTCGAGGGTGCTGATGTAGAAGTGGGTCTCGCCGGGAAAGCGGTCCGACTCGTAGGTGAGCGGCGTGCCGCAGGCGGCGCAGAAGCCGCGTTCGACGCCGGGCGAGGAGGCGAATACGGCCCGCTCGCCCCCGGTGAACGCGACCGATTCCGTGGCGGCGCCGACGAACATGGTGACCGGGGCGCCGGTGCTGCGCCGGCAGGTCGCGCAGTGGCAATAGCCGGTCCAGAGCGGGGCGGCGCCGATGCGGTAGCGCACCCTGCCGCAGAGGCAGCCGCCTTCGAGGGGGAGCGCCGCCACGGCGTTCAGGCGGCTTCCGCGTGGACCGCCGGGCGGCCGCGCACGCTGATGCGCCAGAGCAGGCGCGAATCCGCCTTGCCCGTCGCGACGCCGATGGGGGTGGCGGCATGCATGGTCTGCAGCGTGTCCCACACCACCAGGTCGCCCGCGGCGTATTTGTGGCGGTAGATGTGCCGCTCCTCCAGCGCGTGGTCCTTGAGCTCGTCGAGCAGCGCCTCGGCCTCCGCGTCCGCCATGCCCTCGATGGCGTAGGCGCCGTGGCCGAGCGCGTAGAGCGCCCTGCGGCCCGTCACCGGGTGGGGCATGACCAGCGGGTGCCAGACCGGCGGCACGCGGCTGTCCTGCTCGTCATTGGCGATCGGGTTCGCCGGCGGCTCGTCCGCGCGCCGCTTGCCGCGCCCGTATTTGTGCGCGACCCGGATGCCGGCAATGCGCCGCTTCATCGCCTCGTCCAGATTGTCCCAGGCCGCGGCCATGTCGCAGAACTGCGTCTCGCCGCCCTCGGCGGGCGCGACAATCGAGTAGAGCATGGTCGCGCTCGCCGGCGCCTTCTCGTAGGACTGGTCGGTGTGCCAGAGCGCGGCGCCGTTGCGGATCTTCGGGTCCTCGTCGCGCTTCTCGGTATTGCCGACGGTCATCAGCTCCGGATAGCCGGCCATCCGCATATGGTCGAGCACATGGGGGATCGGCTCGCCCCATTGCCGGCCGAAGCCGAGATAGCTCTCCTCGTCGAGCGACTGGTCGCGGATGACGATGACGCGGTGGTCGTAGAGCGCGCCCGTCAACAGCCGCATGAGCGCCTCACCGGCCCCGGCGGCAAGATCGACGCCCCGGATTTCCGCGCCGAACGCGGCGTCGAGCGGGGTAATCGCGGTCATGGGCGGTTCCTCCTATTCGGCGGCCTGGACCAGATGCTCGTCCATGGGCGCGGTGCCGAGGCGCGGGTCCTTGCAGATCGCGCCATCCTTCATGATCATCGCGAGATTGTCCCGGTCCTGCACCAGCGAGACGTCCTTCACCGGGTCGCCGCGCACCAGCAGCAGGTCGGCGAGGTAGCCCTCCTTCACCTTGCCGAGTTCGCCCGCAAACCCCATGAGCTCCGCGCCGACCACGGTGGCGCAGCGCAGCGCGTCCGCCGGCGAGTAGCCGAAATACCGCACGAAATGCTCGATATCCCGCGCGTTCTGGCCCATCGGCGTCATGGCGAAGCCGTAATCGCCGCCGACCACGACCCGCACGCCGCGCTTGCGGAGCTCGTGATAGGTTTCGCAGGTCAGGTCGAACATGCGCAAGAGGCCGAGGGACTCCACGGTCTCGCGGTCCAGGCCGTATTTTTCGCCCTCCCGGGTGGAGTTGTGGACGAGCCCGAAGGCCGGGCCGACAAACGCCGTGTCCTTGACGCTTTCCAGCGCGTCGAGCGCCTCCTCGTTCGCATAGTCGCAGTGGTAGATGCACTCGATGCCGTGCCGGACCGCCATCATCACGCTCTTGGACGAGCGGGCGTGGCAGGCCACCATCTTGCCGAAATCACGCGCGACCCCGACCAGCGCGGCCACCTCGTCATCGTTGGTCGGCGTGACCTCGCCCCCGGCGAACGGCACGAAATCGTCGCCGGAGAGGTTGATCTTGAGCTGGTCCACCCGGTCGCGGACGCATTCCCGCGCCACCCTGCGCATTTCCTCCGGCCCGTCGGCGACAAGGCCGAAGCTCTCCTGGTGGAGATGGCGCTGGCGCTCGTCGCCGAGGCCGGCCGTGGTGGTGATCTCGGGCGAGCCGGCGCGCATCCGGGGGCCGGCCAGCATTCCCTCCTCGATGGCGTCGCGCGCATTGACGCCGAGCAGCGGCTTGGCCGAGGCCGCCTCGAAGATCGAGGTGAAGCCGTGCTCCAGCAACAGGCGCAGGTTCTGCGCGGTCAGCAGCATGTGGCGCTCGGGGCTGATCCGGCCCAGGTCCGGCGGGGCCATGATGCCGGTGAAGCTCGGGTGGCAGTGGCCTTCCACCATGCCCGGCATCAGCGTCATGCCGGCGCCGTCGATCCGTTCTTCCGGCAGGTCGCCCACGGGTTCGCCGGCGGGCGCCACCGCAGCGATGCGGTTGCCCTCCACCACGACGGTCGCCGGGACGGGCGCGTCCGTCTCGCCGTCCCACACCTGCGCACCGGTTATCGCTATTCTCGACATTGCCTCCTCCCTGCCTTGCCTGCCGGCCGCCTGAGCGGCGGCCGCACGGCCCGACTTTGCCCGCCGCGCGCCAAGACCGCAATGCGCCGCCGGCCTGCGAAGGAGGCCGGGCCCCGGCTATGGCGGCGGCGGCCCCATGCCCAGCGCGCTCTTGTAGAGGTCCAGCAGCGCCTCCTGCTCGGCGCGGTCGTCGCTGTCCATCTTCCGGAGCCGCACGATCTGGCGCATGGTCTTCACGTCGAAGCCATGCGCCTTCGCCTCGGCATAGACCTCCCGGATATCGCCCATCAGCGCGGCCTTTTCCTCCTCGAGCCGCTCGACGCGCTCGACGAAGGACCGGAGCTGTCCGGCGGTCACGCCCCGGACATCGCTCTCGGACGGCCCGCCGCCGCCGGCCATATCCTCCACGGCTCAGTGCGCCTTCGTCTGGAATGCGGCCATCTGCTCCGGCGTCGCCTCCTTCTGGTGCTTCGCCTTGTAGTCGCCGTAGGGCATGCCGTAGACGATCTCGCGCGCCGCCTCATAGTCCATGTCGAGGCCGCGCTCCTCGGCCGCCGCCCGGTACCATTTGGACAGGCAGTTGCGGCAGAAGCCGGCGAGGTTCATCAGGTCGATATTCTGCACATCCGGGTTGTCGCGCAGATGCTGAACCAGGGTGCGGAAGGCGGCGGCCTCCAGTTCGGTCGTTGTCTTGTCGGTCATCGGTCTCGCTGCTCAATCGCCAGGAAACGGGGTCCCGGCTAAACTAGCCCATCATGCAGCCGGAATCGATTCTCCGCCGGGCCTTCGAGCGCGCGGTCGCGCGGGCGGACCCGGCGCTGTCGCTGGCCCGCCACCTGCCGGAGCCGCCGGCGGGGCGCACCTTCGCGGCGGCGGCCGGCAAGGCGGCGGCCTCGATGGCGGCGGCCTTCGAGGCGGCTTGGCCCGGCCCGCTGGAGGGCATAGCCGTCACCCGCTACGGCCATGGCGCCCCCTGCCGGCGGATCGAGGTGGTGGAGGCCGGACACCCCGTGCCGGACGCCGCCGGGCGCGAGGCCGCGGTGCGGATTCTGGAAGCGGCGCACGGCCTCGGACCGGACGACCTGTTCGTGTTCCTTGCCTCCGGCGGCGGTTCGGCGCTGCTGGCATTGCCGCTGCCGGGCATTTCCTTCGAGACCAAGCAGGCCGTGACGGCCCGGCTGCTCGCCTCGGGCGCCTCGATCCACGAGATCAACACGGTCCGCAAGCACATGTCGGCGGTGAAGGGCGGGCGGCTGGCGGCGGCAGCCTTTCCGGCCCGGACCGTGACGCTCGCCATATCCGACGTGCCGGGGGACGACCCCGCGGTCATCGCGTCGGGCCCGACCGTGCCCGACCCGACGACGCTCGCCGATGCCGGGCGCGTGCTGGAGGCCAACGGGATCGGGCCGGTGGCCGGCCTCGGGGAAACGCCGAAGCGGCTGGAGCGGTCCGGGTTCCGCCTGGTCGCCACGCCCCGGGAATGCCTGCTCGACGCCGCGCCTGACGGGCCGCCCGCCTGGCTGCTCTCGGACCGCATCGAGGGCGAGGCGCGCGAGGCGGGCAAGGTCATGGCCGGCATCGCGCTCCATGCCCGCGCCTTCGCCGGCCCGTTCCCGCCGCCCTGCCTGCTGCTTTCCGGCGGCGAGACGACCGTGACGGTGCGCGGCAGGGGCAGGGGCGGGCGCAATCTGGAGTTCCTGCTGGGGCTCGCGCTCGCGCTCGACGGCGCGCCCGGCATCCACGCCATTGCCTGTGACACGGACGGAATCGACGGCGCCAGCGACTGCGCCGGCGCGCTGCTCCGCCCGGACAGCCTGGCGCGGGCGCGGGCGCTCGGCCTCGATCCGGCGGAGCGCCTGCGCGAAAATGACGCCCATGCCGTCTTCGCCGCGCTGGGCGACCTTGTCGTCACGGGGCCGACACTCACCAACGTCAACGACTTCCGGGCTATTCTGGTCGAGCCTTAGGGGGAGGAGAGGCGATGCGCCGCAAGCGGAGGGCCAAGATCGTCGCAACGCTGGGGCCGGCGACCTCCGGCGCGGAGGCCATCGGCGGACTGCTGGAGGCGGGCGTCGATGTCTTCCGCTTCAATTTCAGCCACGGCCGGCCGGAGGACCATTCCCGCCGGCACCGCATCGTGCGCGAGCTGGAGCGCCACTCGTTCCGGCCCGTCGGAATCATGGCCGACATGCAGGGGCCGAAGCTCCGGGTCGGGACCTTCGAGGGGGGAAGCGTCGAACTGGAGCCGGGCCGGCGGTTCATGCTGGACCGCTCGGAGCGTCCCGGCACCGCCGCCCGCGCCTGCGTGCCCCACCCGGAGATCTTCTCGGCCGTGGGCGCGGGCGACGACATGCTGCTCGACGACGGCAGGCTCCGGCTGAGGGTGCTGTCCAAGTCCGGGACGGCGCTGGAGACGCAGGTGGTGGACGGCGGGCGGCTCAGCGACCGCAAGGGCATCAACCTGCCGGGAGTCCTGCTGCCGATCTCGCCGCTGACCGAAAAGGACCGCACGGACCTGCGCTTCGCGCTCGGGCTCGGCGTCGAGTGGATCGCGCTCTCCTTCGTGCAGCGCCCGGAGGATGTGGCGGAAGCGCGCCGTCTGATCGGCCCGCGCGCGCATGTTCTCGTCAAGGTGGAGAAACCCGCCGCGCTCGGCTGCATCGAGGAGCTCGTCGAGGCCGCCGACGCCATCATGGTGGCGCGCGGCGATCTCGGGGTGGAGATGCCGCCCGAGGAAGTGCCGGTTGCCCAGAAGACCATCATCCGCACCTGCCGGGACGCCGGCAAGCCGGTGATCGTGGCGACGCAGATGCTGGAATCGATGGTGCATGCCGCGGCGCCCACGCGCGCCGAGGTCCAGGATGTGGCGACCGCGGTCTATGACGGGGCCGACGCGGTGATGCTCTCGGCGGAAACGGCGGCCGGCGCCCATCCGATGGCGGCGGTCGAGATCATGGACCGGGTGATCGAGCGCGTGGAGCGCGACCCGTCGCACCGGCGCATCGCGGACGCCGACCGGCGCCGTCCGCTCGCCACGTCCGCAGACGCCATTTCGGCCGCAGCCCACCAGGTGGCGGACACGATCGGCGCCGCCGCCATCGTGACCTACACCACATCGGGCTCCACGACGCTGCGCGCGGCCCGCGAGCGCCCGGAGCAGCCGATTCTGGGCGTCACCTCCGAGCTTGAGACCGCAAGGCGCCTGTCGCTCACCTGCGGCGTCCACAGCGTGCATACGGCCGATGTGCGCGATTTCGACGAGATGGTGCGCAAGGCGGTCGCCGCCGCCGCGCTGGAAGACGTCGCCGGTCCCGGCGACACCGTGGTCATCACCGCCGGCGTGCCGTTCGGCACCCCCGGCGCCACCAATGTGCTGCGCATCGCCCGCATCGGAGCGGAGTGACGGTCCGGGCGGTCCCTGCCGCCGCCGAAATGATATCCTGCGGACCGAAACCGGAGCGCCGCGCCATGTCCCTGTCCGAAGCCGAGCATGTCTTCCGCTATACCGCCGAGTTCTCGGACACCGTCATCGCCAGCGCGGGCGGAGCGGTCGTCCGGGACCGCGACGGGCGCGAGATCCTCGATTTCACCTCCGGGCAGATGAGCTCCATTCTCGGCCATGCCCACCCGGAGATCGTCGCGACGGTCCGGGACGCCGTCGAGCGGCTGGACCATATCCACAGCTGCTTCCTTTCCGACCCCGTCATCGGGCTCGCGAATGCGCTGAGCGGCCTGCTGCCGGACTCGCTCTGCAAGGTGCTGCCACTCAGCACGGGCGGCGAATCCAACGATGCGGCGCTCAGGATGGCCAAGCTCGCGACCGGCCGTTACGAGATTGTCGCCTTCGACCGGTCCTGGCACGGCGTCACCGGCGGCGAGGGCTCGGCGACCTTCAACGGCGCGCGGCGGGGCTACGGGGCGGCGATACCCGGCGTGCTGGCGCTGCCGACCCCGCATGCCTACCGCTCGCCCTTCGCGTCCAACGGCGCTTATGACTGGCGTTCCGAGCTCGACTGGGGCTTCGAGAGCATCGACCGGCAGAGCACCGGCAGCCTCGCCGCGATGATCCTCGAGCCCGTCCTGAGTTCGGCGGGCGTCATCGAACTTCCCGACGGCTACCTGACCGCGCTCGCGGAGCATTGCCGGGCGCGGGGCATGCTGCTCATCTACGACGAGGCGCAGACCGGCCTCGGGCGCACCGGAGACCGGTTCGCCTTCGAGCGCGAAGGCGTGGTCCCCGACATACTGACGCTCTCCAAGACCCTGGGCGCGGGCCTGCCGCTCTCCGCTACGATCGCCTCGGCCGAGCTGGAAGAGGCCTGCTACGAGAACGGTTTCCTCTTCTACACGACCCACACGGCCGACCCGCTGCCGGCGGCTGTCGGAGCCAAGGTGGTGGAGATCGTCGTCCGCGACCGGCTGGAGGAGCGGGCCCGGGAACTCGGGCGGTATATGAAGGACATCCTGCTCGACCTGCAGCAACGCCACGAGTGCATCGGCGATGTGCGCGGCCGGGGGCTGCTGATCGGGATGGAGCTGGTCGAGGACCGGCACGGCAAGGCGCCCGCACACGAGCTGGGCGCCGCGGTCGGCCGGCGCTGCATCGAACTCGGTGCGAGCCTCAATATCGCCCGGGCGGCGAGCGCGCATATTTTCCGCATCGCGCCGCCGCTGACCGTGACGCGCGGCCAGATCGACACCGCCATGGACATTCTCGACCGGGCGCTGGCGGAATGCACAGGCCGGGCCGGCCCATAAAGAGCTCCAAGCCCCCAATCGTCGCCCCGGACCCCGATCCCATAAGCGCTAACTTGTTTTGCATGATGTTTGTCTTTTTCGTATTGTGTCGGGTGTTTGTTTTGGCGAGGGGTGAGAGATGGAAGAGGACTGGTGGGTTTTACGGTCGCTTTTGCCGTCTGGCTGGCGTGAGTTGGGG
>JAJDVH010000229.1 GCA_022826185.1 Alphaproteobacteria bacterium | reverse complement strand
GTCCAGGACATGGTCGAGGGCGAGCCGGGCGAGGCTCTGGAGCGGCTGGGGGGCAACCTGCGGGAACTGCCGGCCGAGGAGATCGCGGGCATGGCGGCCCGGCTCTGGCTCAGGCTCTCGCCCGGGGCGCGGGAAGGGACGGCGCTGCTGGTGCCGACGCGGGCGCTCAGGGCCGGGGTCGAGGAGGCGGTGCGCGAGGGTCTCGAAGCCGAGGGCGCGCTTGGCGGGGCTTCCATCGAGATCGAAACCCTGGTTCCGCTCAATCTGACGCGCGCCGAGACGGGCGACCCGCGCAACTGGCGCGAGGGCGACATCGCGCTCTTCAACCGCGAGCGGAAGAACTACCGCATCGCCAAGGACGACGCCTGCACCGTGATGGAGGTGGAGGAGGACCGGGTGATCCTCGCCCATCCCGACGGCCGGCCGCGTCACCTGAAGCCCGGCGGCGACCTGCGCTACCGGCTCGACCTGTTCGAGGCGAAGATGCTCACCGTCCGCGAGGGCGAGCGGCTGCGCTGGACGCGCAACGACCGGGAGCGCGGCCTCGTCAACGGCGACCGGATGGAAGTCCTGGAGATCCGCGGCGGGGCGCTCCGCATGCGCCTTTCGGACGGGCGCGAGATGCTGTTCGCCCGGGACGACCCGCAACTGCGGCATCTGGCATACGCCTATGCGTCCACCGTGCATGCCGCCCAGGGGCAGACGCACGACCGGGTGATCGCGGTGCTGGACACGGGCGCCGGGCCGCTGGTGAACCAGCAGACGCTCTACGTGCAGCTGAGCCGGGCGCGCGAGGAGGCGGTGGTGCTGACCGACAACCGCGAGCAGCTGGTGGAGACGCTGGAGGCGAACACGGGCGAGCGGCTGACGGCGCTGGAAGCCATCGGCGAAACGGAGACGATGAGGGCGCCGAAAAAGCGCGCGGTGTCCGAAGAGGCCGCGACGGCGTTCCTGGACGGCCTTCGCGCGGAGCGGGAGCGGCACGCCGAAACGGAGGCGGCCCTGCGCCGGCTGGCGGAGGCCGAAGCGGCGTATATGGCGGCGCGTGCGGCGGCGGAAAAGGCCGAAGGCGCCTTCGCCGCCCTGCCGGCGGTCGCGCTCGACGACAGGCAGACTCTCCGCGACCGCATTGCGGCCGCCGAATTTGCCGAACAAGCCGCGCATGAGGTCGCCGCCGCCGATGCGGTGCTGGATGCGGCAGAGGCGGCGGGCCGCGCCCCGCCGCTCGACGATGCCGCGATGGAGGCGGCGAACACGGACGAAGCCGGGGCCGGGGCGCGCCTGGAGGCATACCGGTCGCTGGAGAGGGCCATGTCGGCAGCCGACAGGGCGTCGCAACGGCTGGCTCCTGAAGGCGCACTCCGCGACGAAGATATCGACGAGGCTTCGAGGCAGCGCCATGGCGCCGCCGCCCAGGAAGCCGCCGCCGCCTTCGAAGCCCTCGCGCGAAAGGCGCAGGCGGCCGGTGAGATGTCGCTGGCCACAGACGCGCAGGAGAGGGCTTCGGAGCTCGGCCGGTCGGCGCTGCACTGGAGCTACAAGCTGGCGAGCCGACGGTTCGCCCTGGCGTGGCGGGCCGAACGGAAAATGAAGCCGCCGCGGACGGTCTGGGACGTGCGGCACTGGCGGGACCTGCGCGAGCGGCAGGCGGACGCGCGGACCGAGGCGGCGGACGCGGCCGAGGCGGTCGCGGCGGCGGTCGAGCCGAAGAACGCGGAGGTAGCGGCCCGGTGGCGCGGGCAGGCCGCCGACTACCGCAGGCAGGCCGGCGCGATGCGCGGCACGCTGGAGGCACTGGACGGTCTGGCGGCGCTCGTGGGGACCGCGGAGGCCACGCTGGACGACGCGGCCGCATGGA
Organism: Alphaproteobacteria bacterium; assembly: GCA_022826185.1. GTDB lineage: Bacteria > Pseudomonadota > Alphaproteobacteria > Bin95 > Bin95 > Bin95. The sequence goes on along the minus strand of JAJDVH010000229.1, from coordinate 830 downwards.
AGGCGGCGGCGGAGGCGGCGGAGACGGTGCTGGAGGGCGCGGGCGGCGCGTTCCGGGACGAGGAGAAGGCCGCCGCCGCCGTAGCGCAGAAGCGGCGCGAGGCGGTCCGGGAGCGGTATGACAATCTGACCGCGCTATGGGACGGTTTCCAGGAAGGCCTGCGGGCGGAGGGGAAGGTCGCGTTCGCGGAGGAGCGGGCCGGGACGTTTTTCGAGGTGGCCCGCGACCTGCTCGGCAGTCCGGACCTTGACGACGGGGCGAAGGAGGAGCTCCGGGCGTTTCTGCGCGAGCGCGAGGAGGTGCAGCCGAAGGTCGCCCGGCGCGGCGAGGCGGCGGCAGCGCAGTGGGATGGGATTCTCGCCCGGGCGAAGGCGCAGAGGCTGCGTCCGTACGCCCTGCCGGAGAGCACGGCCGTCGTCGGGGAGATGCGCAGTCTCACCACCCGCCATTCGGAGCATCTGACGCCGGAGCGCGAGAAGGCGTTCAGGGACGTCGTCGCCAGACACCACCGCCATGAGGAGCGCCTGCGGGAGCTGAGCCGGGGCCTCTCCGAGGGCGGCGGCAGGAGCATATGAGCCGGCGGCGGCACCGGCCGTGTTTCCCGGCCGCCTGCCGTCCCCTGCGGCGGATTGCGCCGCGCCGGCCGCCGGCAAGCGGCACTGGTATCCTCATCTGTCCTTCAGCACGGCGACAGGACGACTGCGATCATGCCGAAGACCCTGAACATCCGGTGGCTGCGTTCGTTCATTGCGGCGGCGGAACGGGGCGCCGCCAGTCACGCCGCCAGGGCGGCCGGGATCAGCCAGCCCACCGTGTCGATACATATACGG
>JAJDVH010000230.1 GCA_022826185.1 Alphaproteobacteria bacterium | reverse complement strand
TCAGGCGTGCAAATCGCATCGGGGTCAGGTTACACTCTGTACGCATCGGGGCGCTCCTCTGCAACAGGACAAGTCTTTGAAGCAGAAGTACTTTCTCACATGCAGAGCCCCGATGCACCTACACCCGGTGAGAAATCCGGGCGAAGACTCCGACCTGCATCTGCACAATATGCTGGCCCAGCCCTTCAGGCGCGGGTCGGGCGCGTATGGGATCGATCGTCCCGGCGGCTGATGGCGCACCGCCCCCCGGGAGGGGATAGCGCCGCCCGGTCGAATCGCTGGTAGGGTCCGGCCCTCCCTCCCGGATATTGGTGTGCGTCCGGTACAGCTGATGAAGGCGCCGTTCTTTCCAGCCCGCCCCGTCCTGCCGGTCCTCTTCATGCTGGCCGCCGCGGCCGGTCCGGCTTTGCTTGCGGGCTGTGACGGACTTGTGGAGGAGGCCGAGCAGCCCGTTACCGTCTTTACCGATCCTCCCGGCGCCTACTGCATGCTGAGCCGGAACGGCCGCTCGGTCGGCGTCGTTTCGTCGTCGCCCGGCCTACTGCGCGTGAACAACAGCAAGAGCGACATTTCGGTCCGCTGCTCGAAGGCGCTGCACGAGGAAGCGACGGCCGTGCTGGCTTCTTCGCGCCGCGACCTGACCATCGGCGAAATCGTGGTCAAGGGCCCGGTCGGGCTGGCCGTCGATGCGGGCACGGGCGCGGCGCGCGAATATCCCTCCTCGATCACCCTCTACCTGCCGCCGCTATCGTTCGGAAGCGCGCAGGAACGGGATCGCTACTACCGGCGCGTGAAGGCGAACGTCGCGGAGCAGGCGGCCGACGAGATCGCCCGGATCGGAAGGAAATGCGGCACGGCGCTGACCCGGCACTGCCGCAACAGGATGAGCGCCGTAGCAGGCGCGCGGGACGACAGCATCGCCGATCTCGAGACCAAGCGGCAAAGAGCGAAGATCGGCAGCGGGTAGCCTACGCCGCTTCGACGCGGTCCCGGCCGGCGATGGTGGTGCGGTGCATGATGCGGCGGTGCGCGGGATTGTAGGGCGTCACCCGGTGGACCGTGCAGCGATTGTCCCAGAGCAGCACGTCATGCGGCCGCCAGCGGTGGCGGTAGATGAAGCGCTCGTCGTCGATGAACGCCTCCAGCCGCTCGACCAGCGCCGCCGCGCCTTGCGGGTCCATGCCTTCCACGGCGTCGTTGTAGATCGGGCTGATATAGAGCGAGGCCTCGCCCGTCTCCGGGTGGCGGCGGACCATAGGCTGCCAGACCGGCGGCATGCGCGCGCGCTCCTCGTCGGTCAGCGGCTTGAGCGGCTTCAGCCGGTGGAGGTTCTCGAAGTCGTGCCGCGCGCGCCGGCCCTCGACCTCGCGGCGCAGCTCCTCCGGCAGCGCGCGCAGCACGGCCGCCATGTTCGCGAACATGGTCACGCCGCCCTCCTCCGTCACCTCGACGCCGTGCAGCAGCGAGCCGACCGACGGCTTCTCGCGGTAGCTGCTGTCCGTATGCCAGCGCCGGGCGAGCGAAATCTGGTGCTGGACCGGGTCGTCCTGCGCCATCAGGTTCCCGTCCTCATCGACATTGGAGACGCGGAAGATCTCCGGCAGGCGCTTCGAGCGGATGATGTCCTGGTGGAACACTTCGAGCTCGCCGAAGCGCCGCCCGAAGGCGAGCAGCGCCTCGTCCGAAACCGGCTGGCCGGGAAACACCAGCACCTTGTGGCGCATCCATGCGGCGTGGATGTCTTCGAACAGCTCGTCGGTCAGCGGCTCGCCCATGTCGAAGCCGGTGACTTCCGCGCCGATCTCCGGCGCAAGCGGTCGTATCTCAAGCATCGGTGAACTCGAACCCCATGGCGCGTGCGTGGTAGAAGATGCCGCCGTCCTGCACGATCAGGAAGAGCGCGCGGGCGGGCCCTTCATTGTGGTGCGAATGCGAGGAGACGGGCGGGGTGATCGTCGTCGCCCAGGGCGCCCAGTCCTTGCGCCGCCCGTCCACGACCGAGTAGCAGCCCTCGCCCCGCACGATGAGGCTGACTGCGACCGAGTTGTGGCGGTGCGGGCGCTGGCTCTGGCCCGGCTCCAGCGCGTTCATGGCGCAGGTGAGCGTCGGCAGCGCATTGCGCGTCGCCTCCTGGCGCTCGGCGGAGAAGATAAGCGCGGAGCCCGGGATCTCCTCGCCCCGGCCGGTGCGCATCAGCAGGTCCACCTGCTCCGCGATCTCGGCGGCGGGATAATGCACCGGGTCGGTCGGCGCCATGCCCGGCCCCGGCGCGCGGGCATGGTCGAACGCGAGCTGCGGCTCGTTGGTGACAAGCCAGAGCACGGCGTCCTCTTCCGCCGCCAAGGGATGCGCCTCGCCGCCCGGCAGCAGCATCAGGTCGCCGGCCGCCCAGTTCAGCGCCTCCCCGGCGCTCTCGACGCTGCCGCGGCCCCGGATGACATAGGCCAGCACGCCGGTCGCGTTGAAGTCAGCGCTGAGCGCCTCGCCCGCGCGGATGCGGGCATAGCGGGCCAGCACCAGCGGGGAGGTGGCGGGGAAGGCGCAGGCCAGTTCCGCCGAGATGTCGCAGGCGACGAACCCCGTGGGCGCGGCGGGATCGAGCGCGCGCGCCGGCTCCTCGGTGAACACCGCGTCCGGCACGGGCGGCAGCTTCATGTCGAAGGCGTTGGCGGTGTTGAAATAGCGGGCGCGGGCCTCGGCCGGGCTCGCCGGCGCGGCCGGCATCCGGCGGCCGAGTTCGGCAATGGAGCGGGCGCTGTCCGGCATCGGTCCGGCCTCCTCAACCATGCGCGCGCAGCATGCGGCGCGCGATGACCATGCGGTGGACCTCGCTCGGGCCTTCATAGACGCGCATGAGCCGCACTTTCTGGGCCATCAGCTGGAGCGGCAGCTCCCGTGTGACGCCCATCGCGCCGAAGGCCTGCTGGGCGCGGTCCACGATCTCGGTCGCCATCTCGGTGGCATAGACCTTGATCATCGAGGCCTCGGTGCGCACGTCCTCGCCCCGGTCCTGCTTCATCGCCGCGTCCATCACCATCAGCGAGCAGGCATGGACCCTGGTCGCGCCGTCCGCGATCCACCACTGGATCGCCTGCCGGTCGGCAAGCCGCTCGCCGAAGGTCACGCGCTGGCTGGCATGTTCGCAGAGCATCTTGAGCGCGCGCCGCGCCATGCCCACGCACCAGGCGCCTATCTGGAGCCGGCGCACGGTCAGGCGAAGCTGCATCGGCCCGAACCCGTTGCCGACCTGCCCCAGCACCTGGCGCTCGTGGACGCGGCAGTTCTCGAACACCACCTCATAGGTGCGCGCGCCGCCGAGCATGGGAATTTCGCGCTCGACGATGAAGCCGGGCGTGTCCTTCTCGACGATGAAGGCGGTGATGCCGCCGCGCGCCCGCTTCTCCGGGTCGGTCAGCGCCATGACGATGGTGAAATCGGCATAGGGCACGCGGCTGATCCAGATCTTGCGCCCGTCGATCACCCAGTGGTCGCCGTCCTTCACGGCGCGGGTGGTCATGCCGGCCGGGTCGCCGCCCGCGCCCGGCTCGGAGATCGCGATGGCGGAGTGCGCCTCGCCGCTGGCATAGGGCTCCATGTAGAGCTTTTTCTGGCGCTCGTCGGCAACGGCCAGCAGCATGTGGAGGTTGGGCGAGTCGGGCGGAAAGACGAAGGGGGTGATCGTGCGGCCGAGCTCCTCGTTGACGCCCACCAGCGCCACGGCCGGCAGGTTCATGCCGCCGACTTCCTCCGGCGCGTCGAGCGCCCAGAGGCCGAGCTCCCGGCACTTGTCGAGCAGCGGCGCCAGCTCCTCGTCGGTCAGCCGGATTTCCCCGCCCGCCGCCTCGCGCGCCATCACGGCCTTCTCCAGCGGCATCAGTTCGTTGTCCACGAACTTCGCCACCAGGTCGCGCAGCATCACATGTTCTTCGACCAGATCGAACGGCATCGCCCTCAAGCCTCCCGGTTCGCCGGAAGCCTAGCGGCTTCGCCGCGCCGCGCAAACCGGGCAGGTCGCGTTTTCGGTTGCAGTGGCCGTTGTGATACCCTTCTTACGTGAGGCTGCGCTTGGGGGGTTGTACCGATGGCGAAAAACAGGGGAGATATGTGGGCCAGAATGCAGACCTTCGCCTCCACCGCTCGGAGTCTGGCCCCCAAATGCACGAATGAAGAGCAAACCAAAGTTTCGCTGATAAACCCCTATCTGGAAATTCTCGGCTATGACGTGAGGGATCCGGATATTTGCCGCTTCGAATTCACGGCGGATATCGGAAAATCGGGTGAAAAGGTCGATTACGCCATAATGCGTGATGGAAAGCCTGCCATCTTCATCGAAGCCAAGGCGGCTACGCGGCAATTTTCTAATCACGATCCCGTTCCCGGCCAATTGCAGCGTTATTTCATTTCTGAGGAAGCAGAATTCGCTGTCCTCACAAACGGTATCGTCTGGAATTGGTATATGTCCTATTCAGGCCCGAAGCTGGAAGAGACGCCGTTCAAGACGCATGACGTGCGTCACCCGGAACTGACGGATATGGATTGGCTTTGGAGTGTTTCGGGCTACGTGTCGGACTCCCAGCGAGCCATCAAGCAGGCGGAGGCGGAGCGCATGAGGTCTGCTTTTCAGGAATGGATCAGGGAGGTTCGCCATTCGCCGAGCGATGGGTTCATAAGATTTCTCTTAAATGACCTGAAGAAGGACGGCCTGAATTTCGGCCTTGTGACCAAAGCTCGTGTGGAAGAGTCCAAGGAGCACTTCAGGAACACATTCGAAAACTATATTGACGGAGAAACGAACCGTGTTCTAGATGCAGCCCGCGAGCAAATCGACGAAGAAGACAAACCCAACACTGCCGGCGAGTGGCAGGAATCATCCACCGTTACGCAAGAAGATCGACCTACTCCCAACAAGCCAGACGGACCGGCATGGCGTATTCGAGGGGGAGATTGGCGCGTGGAGAAGAATGGCAGAGTACTGTTGCTGGCAGTGGCTCGATGGCTAGCCTCGGTCGATAGGAGAGGAGTGGATGGCTTCTATCGAAGCATCGTGAGCTACTGGGGAGATCGTTTCTTCATCGAGGCTGTACCGGAAGGCAAGGAAGGCGTTTATCGGGAAGTGGAGCCTGGACGCGGCTATTGGGCTTTTGTTAACTTGCAGAATAGCAACAAACTACTCCGCCTGAAGCGGTGGTGCGACCAAACGCAGAAGCAGGACGGTGGAACGGTACTTTGGGGCGAAGATATAGAAGTGTGGCTGCCCGAGCGAGGCAAGAATTAATGCCCCTGTCCATCAGAGACACACTCTTAGGCCGTCATCTGATCTCCTCATTGCGCGAAAAGCGGTTGCTGTCTCGACCGCGCGGTCCAGTTCTAGGCTGTCCTCCAGATCTTCCAGGCGTTGCATCAGCGCCCGGTAATCCTTCATCGACAACACCGCACCGGTCTTTCGGCCGGCACCGTCGACAAGGTAGCGGGGCTTGATGTTGAGCATGTCCGTCGTCTCCAGAGGACGAATCTCGAGCACCGGGCCGGCCATTTGAAGCTTGTCTTGCAGACCGGTCCTTTCCGCTTGCCGGACTTGCCGGCGCCGGTCGCGGCTCTCGCAACCGCCCGCGCGGCCCCGGCGCACAATCATGGGCGAGTTTCGAGAGCGACTGCCGGATAGCGGCGTTGCATTCCGGATTGGACGGACGATGATTCCGAATCGGCCGGGCTGCGATTCCGAATCGGCCGGCAATTTGCGCCAGACCGGATTCCCCCTGCCGAAACCTCTGTAGCGCGGTCCGCCAAGGCGCCCCCGCGCCTCTCCTCAATCACCCGTAAAGCACGGCGCAGCGGACTTCGATGCTCCAGCGGTCGGGGGCGTCGGGCGGGGTTGCGGGGTCCTCGAAGGCGCTGTGGAAGCTGAAGGTGCAGGGCCCGTCCGCGTCCCCGGTGTCGGCCCTGGCGCCTTCGGAGCGCGCCAGTTCGCCCGCCGAGTCCCACTGCTTGATGAGCAGCGCCTCGTCGCGGGCCATGGCGGACCAGTACACCCAGCGGTGGCGCGGGTCGTGCTTGGCGAAATAGTTCTCGCCGACCCGGTCCCCATAGTGGATTTCGAACACGACCAGCTCGTCCGGGCGCACGCTCGCGGCGTCGCAGAGCGCCAGCGGCCGGGTCGCCACCGGCTCGCGGGCGATGTTGCGCCAGACATTGATGATCGCGAAGCGCCCGCTCTCCACCGCCTCTTCCACCGCCTGCCCGTCCAGCAGCGTCGCGCCCTCGGGCAGCGCCGTGCGGTAGGTGTCGTTCAGGGTCGGCGGCCGGGCGAGGTCGCGCAGGCGCTGCGGGGCGCTGGTCAGCGTGTAGTCGCCATGCACCAGATGGGCCGGCCCCTGCACCTGCTGGCCGCCGGCGATGCGCTGCTGGCCGGACTTGCCGGTGGCGGAGCGGACATTGTGGTCGAAGGCGGCCACGGTTGCCGCCCCCGTCGCCGCCTGCACGATCCCGGCGCATTCGGGGTAGTAGGCGCGCACGACCGCCTCATGGTCGAGGAAGTCCAGGTCCGGGTCGGCCATCGGCTGCCGGACCAGCTCGAACCCGTTGGCGGCGAGCGTCGGCTGCCCGGAAAGCGGGAGCGAGCGCGCATCGAGGACCGCCATCTCGCGCTCCTCCAGATCGACGCCGACGCGGCCGCTGTCGCTGCCGTCCCGGTCGCGCCGGGTCAGCACCCTGCCGTTGCGGTAAAGCGACGTTTCCGCCGAAGGCTGCATGTAGTGGAACACGCCGAGGCGCATGCTCTCCGGGGCCGTTTCGCTGGCTGGTTCAGTCATACCGGTCTTCCGCTTCCTGGGCTTCTCTCGGGGCCGTGCGGCGCCTCCGCCTGCCTGCCCCGGAACGATAGCCCCTATCGGAGGGAAATCCCATCATCCGGCCCCGCCGGCAGCCGGCGTCTCCTTCAGCCAGGCGAGCACGGCGGCGCATTCCTCGGTCGGGAAGGCGTGGGCGAGGTCCGGCAGTTCGCGATAGGTCACGGCCGCCCCGCGCGCGGAGAACGCATCGCGGGCGGCGCGCGCTATGGCGACCGGGAACATCCAGTCCAGCACGCCGTGCGCGAGGTAGATGGGCAGCCCCTGCAGCCTCCCGGCGTCCACGAATTCGAGCAGCATGGGGTGGAACGCGCCGGCGAAGGGCGCCAGATGCGTCCAGGGCCCCTCCGACGGCAGGGCCGAGACATAGCTGAAGGTGGCGCCGTCGCTCATGCCCGTCAGCAGCAGCCGCGCCGGGTCCACGGCATGGCGCTCCCTTGTCTGCGCGACGATCTCCAGCAGGCGCGGCGTGTCGCGGTCGTCGCCCATCAGCGCCCAGGTCCGGGCGGTCGAGGTCGGCGCGGCGAGGACCGCGCCCGCCGTGCGCGCGGCCCGGAGCCAGCTCCAGAGGAACAGCCGCCCATGCCCGCCGCCGCCGTGCAGCGCCACTACCAGCGGCGCGGGCTCCTCCGGGTCGAGGTCCTCCGGCACGAACAGCGACCAGCCGCCGCGCTCGCCGCGGCCGTTGCCGAAATGGGTCACGCCCGCCTCCGGCCGCCCGGGCCGGGCGAGCCGCTCCAGGCGGTCCTCGTCCCCGCGCGCCGACGGCTCCAGGAAGAACTTGTTGACCGGCGGCAGCATGGGCGCGAGCGGATAGAGATATTCCAGCGCCGGGGCGCGGGCGCGCGTGCCGCGCAGCGCCTCCTGCATGTCTCCCGTTCCGCCCGCCGCCTCCATGCGCGCCAGCGCATCGAGCGCCGTGTCGGCGCTGCCGGAGAGCGCATGCCGGGGACCGTCGAGCCGGTCGGGCCAGGCGGCTTCCTCCAGCGCCGGGCGCGCTTGCCGGAGCGCGTCGTCGAGCGGCGCGAGGATCGACCAGAGCCGCTCCAACCCCTCCGGATGGAGGTTGCGGGCGGCGAATTCGAGGCCGTCCAACGCATTCAGAAGCGGCGGCAGAATGCCGGTTATCGCATCGACAAGGCGGTCGTTCTCGTCCGTCATTGACACGCAAGGTAGCATGGAGCCGACCGGGGCTGCGGCGGGCCGGAAAGGTCTGCCCCTTGACACGGTGCGCGAGCTTCAATGTTATCCGATGGACATTTGCGGCCAACCGGGCTCCGGGCAAGGAAAAAACCATGCGCATTTGGGAAGCACTATTTCTCGGGACGCTGGCGACTCCGTTGATGTCTCTTCCATTTTACGCGGTTGCGTACACGCTGCTGGTGAAGGGGTATCCGGAGACTGCAGGAATTGTCTATGATGCAGGAGTTTATGCAATGGTCGTTTACCTGCTTGGATTCTACTCATATTGCGGGTGGCGTATAAACAAGTATAGACACCTCAAAGAAGGTGATCGCAACATGATCGGATCGCATTTTTCGCGAAGCTGAAACAACTTTCCATGAGCTCGGCCGATCACAATATCGTCATGGCCCAGCACCGAGCGGCAATCGACATGATTATCGCTCTGGAAGCGCGGCAGCAAAGGGTAGCGCCTATATATTTTGCAATGACGTCTGCATTGGTTATCGGCGCCTTGACGGCCGCGAAGCTTGAAATGGGATTTCCAGAGCCGCTGATGATAGTAGGTGTTATCCAGGTTTCGATAGTCTGGGTCTGGTATATCCTTTCAATCAGGCAATTATTACAAGAGGAAAAGGATCTGTTATTCGCTATTGAGAAGGAATTGCCGATCCAGTCTATAGAAACCAAACAATCGATCAGAAACAATAATCGAAGTTTTCTGAAGTTCGACAATGTGGATGCGCCGAATATCGTGATACCACTTACCATCGGTTTCATTGCAATGTTCTGGGTGTTTGTCTCCTTCTGGCTCGGTCTGCCGGGCTTTCGGATATAGGAACCGGCCGGCAGGCCGGCTCCGGATCGGCGGGCCGGGAAGGGCGCCCCTCCCCGCCGCGCGGCGTGTTCGCGCCGTTTGCCGTGCGCAGCTTCCGGTTCCAGTGGCCCAGCGATCTGCTGACTTCGCTCGCCTTCGAGATGGAGACGCTGATCCTCAACTGGTTCGTGCTCGTCGCGACCGGGTCGGTGATGCTCCAGACCGCGTTCGCCGCGCTCCAGTTCCTCGGCACCTTGCTCGCGCCTGCAATGGGCTCGCTTGCCGACCGGCTCGGCCGGCGCGCCATGATCGCGGCCATGCGCGGCTTCTACCTCGTGCTCGCGGGCTGTCTGGCCGGCCTCGGCCTCACGGACAGGCTGGACCCGACCGCCGTGTTCGTCATCGCCGCGCTCGCCGGGCTGGTCCGCCCGTCCGACCTTGTGATGCGCAACGCGCTGGTCGGCGACACCATGGCCGACCGCCTGCTGGTGAACGCCATGGGGTTCTCGCGCACGACGCAGGACCTCGCCCGCATCGCGGGCGCGCTTATCGGCGCCACGCTGTTCGAATCGCTCGGCATCGGCCCGGCCTATCTGGTCGTCGCCGCCTTCTACCTGGCGGCCTTCGCGGTGAGCTTCGGCGTCGGCGGGCGCCGCGCGCGTCCGCGCGGCAGGGGCCTGTCCATGCTGGCGGAACTCCGGGCCGGCTTCCGGCATATCCGGCGGACGCCTGCGCTCATGGCCGCCATGTGGCTGGCCTTCCTGGTCAATCTCACCGGCTTCCCCGTCTCCAGCGGGCTGATGCCCTATGCCGCGCGCGAGGTTTACGGGCTGGACGCCATCGGCCTTTCGCACCTTCTGGCGAGCTACGCCGCCGGCGCGCTCATCGGCTCCTTCTCGATGGCCGTGGGCGGCGGTCCGCGCCGGTCTCCGGTCGGCGCCGTGTTCGCGGGCGTCGCGGTCTGGTACCTGCTCCTCGTCGTCTTCTCGCAAATGACCGAGAAATGGGCCGGCATGGCGGTGATGGTCGCGGTCGGCACGGTGCAGGGCGGAGCGATGATCGGACTCTCCGTTCTCCTCCTGCGCCGCAGCAATGCCCGGCTGAGGGGCATGGTGATGGGCGTGCGCATGCTGGCCGTTTACGGCATGGCGATCGGTCTGCCGCTCGGCGGCGCGCTGATCGAGACGGTCGGCTACCGGGCCGCCGTGCTGAGCTATGCGCTTGCGGGCCTCGCCGGCACGGCGCTGATCGCGTTCCACTGGCGCCGCGCCCTGTTCGGGGCGGAGGCGGCTGGACGGCGTTCGCGAATGACGGCAGGCTGAAAGGGAAACACCGGAGACAGAAGCCGAGAAAGATGAGCCGAAAACCCGACCGCCAGATCGCCCTGGTCGCCTTCCTCCAGGCGCAGAATTGCTCGACCCTGCCCGCCGCCTGGCGCCATCCGGACGCAAGGCTGGACTTCATGTCGGCGGGCTACTACCGCGACCTCGCCCGGCTGCTGGAGCACGGCAAGTTCGATATCGGCTTCTTCGACGACCGCCTCGCCATGCCGGACATGTTCGGCAAGGACCACGCGCACACGGTCGAGCACGGCATACGCTGCGTGAAGATGGACCCCATCGTGACCCTGATGGCGATGGGCATGGCGACGGAGCGGCTCGGCCTCGGCGCCACCTGCTCGACCACCTATTACGACCCGTTCCACGTCGCGCGCCTGTTCTCCACGCTCGACCTCATGTCCGACGGCCGGGCCGCGTGGAACGTCGTCACCTCCGTCAATGAGAACGAGGCGCTCAACATGGGGCGCGAGGGCGTGACCGCGCACGACCTGCGCTACGACCGGGCGGACGAGTTCATGGAGGTGGTGCACGGCCACTGGGACGCCTGGGACGACGATGCGCTGGTGCTGGACCAGGACAACAACGTCTTCGCCGACCCCGACAAGGTCCACCGGCTCGACCATGAGGGCGAGTTCTTCAAGTCCCGCGGACCGTTCACCGTGCCGCGTTCGGCCCAGGGCCATCCGGTGGTCATCCAGGCCGGCCAGTCCGGGCGGGGCCGGCGCTTCGCGGCGCGCTGGGGCGAGCTCATCTTCGTCGCCTATCCGAGCCTCGAAGCGGCGAAGCCCGCCTACAAGGCGCTGAAGGACGATTGCGCCGCCCACGGGCGCGACCCGGACGGCATGAAGATCGCGAGCCTCTTCTACCCGATAGTCGGCGAGAGCCTGATGGAGGCCGAGGACAAGCGCGCGCTCTACGACACGCTGCCCAACGAGACCGACCAGCTTTCGCTGCTTTCCGAGGCGCTCAATTACGACTTCGCGAAGAAGGGCATGGACGAGCCGTTCAGCGACGAGGAGATGGAGGGCCTGACGGGCATGCAGTCGATGCGCGACCGCGCCGTGCAGGTGACCGGCAATCCGAACCCGACAGTGCGCGACTTCATGACCGCCACCGGGCGCGGGCTGCTCAAGGACCCCTGGGTCGGCGGCCCGAAGGAGGTTGCCGACAGGATGGAGGAGTTCTTCGTCGAGCGCGGCTCGGACGGCTTCGTCATCGGGGCCACGCACTTCCACGGCAGTTTCGAGGACCTCATCCGGCATGTCGTGCCGGAGTTGCAGAAGCGCGGCCTCTACCGCAAGGATTACACCGGCCCCACGCTCCGCGACCATCTGGGCCTGGACTACCCCGAACCCGGCCGCTGGCGGCACTGAGGGCGGCAGCCCCCTGCCTCCGCGCCAGAGCGGAATCCGTTCCGGCTGTATCGCGTTTCGGACGCAGCCCGCTTGTAATACCCGCGGTCGTTGACCGGAACCCATGACGGCTTCGACGCCCGCCGCCCGATCGCCCCCTTCCGTCATGCCCGGACTTGTTCCGGGCATCCCCCTCCACCGCTTCCGCTGCACGGCCGCATGGATGCCCGGAACAAGTCCGGGCATGACGAGAAGAAGAAGTCGATGCCGCTGGTATAACAGCGGTCGTTGACCGGAACCCATGGCGGAGCCGCCTCCACCGTTGCTCCGTCCTCCGGCCCTTGTTTCCACCGGCAATCCATGAAAAATCTCCGATGTTTTCATTTTTTGTTCCCAGACGGGCTTGACATTTGGCGGTATGGTGTATGATGAAAGTAGAGAGAGGCGGCTTCCGGGGCCGCCTTTCGGCGTTTCTGCAGAAAGCGATGGCTGGGGGCCGCGAAAAAGACCCCGGCGGGAACCGACGGGCGAGGTGCGTGCGCCGTCTCGCGCGCGCAATCAGGTGCGCGAACCGCGCCGGCGCCGACACCCGCCCGCGCCCGCACGCGATACGCGCGAAACAGGGACCCGCCGCAGGCCGGCGGCGGAAGCGAAACCGGATCGAGAGGAGGGATCCATGCCGAAGACAAACAGGGACCGGCACCGAGTGGAATACCAGGCGCCTCCGTCTGGAACGGCTGCGTCGTCATGCCGGAACGGACTACCGAATATGCGCCAGGCGCATGGGGAACATGACAAAACATGACACTTCGTGACATTTCATGACACGTCGCGCCTGTCCCTCCACCCCAGACACCCGAAAGGCGATTCACCCGTGACCGACGGCATCCGTTCCGGCCTCGCGCATTATGGCGATGCAGGCCTCTCCTTCTTCCTGCGCAAGGCCTTCATCAAGGCGATGGGCTATTCCGACGAAGCGCTCGAACGCCCCATCGTCGCCATCACCGACACCTTCAGCGGCTACAATGGCTGCCACCGCACCGTGCCGGACCTCATCGCCGCCATAGAGCGCGGCGTCATGCATGCGGGCGGGCTGCCGGTCCGCTTTCCCACCATCTCGATTCACGAGAGCTTCTCGCACCCGACCTCGATGTTCCTGCGCAACCTCATGGCCATGGACACCGAGGAAATGGTCCGCGCGCAGCCCATGGACGCGGTGGTGCTGATCGGCGGCTGCGACAAGACGGTGCCGGCCCTGCTGATGGGCGCGGCGAGCGCCGGACTGCCGGCCGTCATGGAGGTGACGGGGCCGATGATGACGGGCCATTTCCGGGGCGAGCGGCTCGGCGCCTGCACCGACTGCCGGCGGCTCTGGAGCCTTTACCGGGCGGGGGAAATGAGCGATGCGGAAATCGAACTCGCCGGCGGGCGGCTGATGCCGACGGCAGGCACCTGCATGGTGATGGGCACGGCGTCCACCATGGCATTGATGGCCGAGACCATCGGCATGATGCTGCCCGGCGGCGCGGCGATTCCGGCGGTCCACGCCGACCGGCTGCGCCATGCGGAGGCCACCGGCGCGCGCGCCGTGGCATTAGCCGCGGAAGGCCTCACGCCCGACCGGATCATGACCCCGGCCGCCTTCGAGAACGCCTTCCGGATGCTGCTCGCCGTCGGCGGCTCGACCAACGGGCTGATCCACATGGCGGCGGTCGCCGGCAGGCTCGGCATCGATGTGGACCTCGCCGCCATCGACGCGATGGGACGGGAGACGCCGGTGCTGGTGGACCTCAAGCCCTCCGGCCGGCACTACATGGAGGACCTGCACCGCGCGGGCGGCGCGGCGCCGATCCTGAGGGAACTCCGGGGCATGCTGAACCTGGATGCGCTGACGGTCACGGGGCGCACGCTCGGCGAGGAGATCGACGAAGCCGCCGACGAGGATCCCGGCCAGACCGTCGTGCGCCCGCTGGCGGACCCGATCTGGCCGGAAGGCGGGGTCGCCGTGCTGCGCGGCACGCTCGCCCCGGACACGGCGGTCATCAAGCAATCCGCGGCCAGCCCGGAGCTGCTCGTCCACGAGGGCCGGGCCGTGGTGTTCGACGGCCTTGAGGACCTGGCGGCGCGGATCGACGACCCCGGCCTCGACGTCGCCGAGGACGACATACTGGTGCTGCGCAATGCCGGCCCGAAGGGCGCGCCGGGCATGCCGGAAGCGGGCTCGCTGCCGATCCCGAAGAAGCTGGCGGCCCAGGGCGTTCGGGACATGGTGCGAATCTCGGATGCGCGCATGTCGGGGACCGCCTTCGGCACCATCGTGCTGCACTGCTGTCCGGAGGCCGCCGTCGGCGGGCCGCTCGCCCTCGTTCGCACCGGAGACCGCATCCGCCTCGACACGCCGGCGCGGCGCCTCGACCTGCTGGTGGACGAGGCGGAGCTCGCGCGGCGGCGGGCGGACTGGCGTCCGCCGGCCCATGCGGGCGCGGAACGCGGCTATCTCAAGCTCTATCTGGAGACCGTGACCCAGGCGAACCGGGGCTGCGATTTCGACTTCATGGCGAAAGCCGGCGGCCAGCGAACCGGCTGACCGGGCGCCGCCATGCCGTCAGGCGCGACGGGGGCTCTCGCCGACGGTTTCGCGCGCCTGCCGCGTGAGCTCGCGGCCGGCATCGGCGGCCGCCTCGGCCAGCGGGTCGATCCAGCGCTGGCCGTGAGCGGCCAGGCGGTGGACCAGGCCGATGCGCCGCAACGGTTCGGGCGGGGCCAGGCGCAGGAAGCTCAGTGCGGGAGAAATGGCGCGCTCGCAGCTTGCAGCCGTTTCGGGAAGCACCGTAATCCCCTCCCCGCCCGCAACCAGGCGCGCCAGCGTGGCGAGGGAACCGGCGCCGCGGTGGACGTCCTGCTGGCGCCACATCGAACAGGCCCCCAGAACCTGGTCGGCCAGGCAGTGCCCGTCCGCAAGGGTCAGCAACGGCCCGACATCGGCCCGCGCCAGGTTCTCGGGGCGCGGCTTGTCGGAATGCGACCGGACGGCGTCGAGCGCGCCCGCGCGGCCCGCGACCAGGAACCGGTCCTCGAACAATTCCCGTTCGGGGAGTTCGATCATGCCGAGCGGCAGGGACATGATCGCCGCGTCGAGCCGGCCGGCGAGAAGGTCCGAAACGAGGTCGGCGCCGGTCGCCTCCACGACGGTGGGTTCAATGCGGGGCGACGATTGCTGCAACCGGTCCAGGAGGCCCGGCAGCAGGTAGGACGAGAGCGTCGAGACGATGCCCACCGTCACACGCGCCAGGCCCTCGTCGAATTGCTTCCCCATGAGTTCGAGGAAACTGGTTTCGTCCAGGATCCGCAGCGTCTGCTCATGCGCCTCCCGGCCCAGCCGCGTGAGGTTGATACCGCGGCTCTTCCGCTCCACCAGCCGCCCGCCGAGCGTCTCCTCAAGCTCGCGGATCTGCAGGGAAAGCGCGGGTTGGGACACGTAAACGCTCTCGGCCGCCCGGCTGAACGAACCGTGCTCGACGAGGGCCTGGAAGTAGTGCAGTTGGCGCAGGGTAACGGGCATCGGCATCGTTCTCCCGCAGCGGCAGATCGAATAGGAACTTCTTATGCCGCTATGGATGCCGTTGCAAGAAAAATTAACTTCGTGCCGGGACAATGTCGCTGGCCCGCCGCCCTTGCTATGGTCGTCTCGACCGCGCCGGAAGGGATTGCAGCCCATGTTCGAGTTTCTGAAGCAGCGTTCCGACGCCAATCCGCATATCGCGCTGCAACGCGGCTTCGGGCCGCTGACGCTCGACCTCCGCGCGGGGGAGGACAGGACCGTCGCGACCATCGACGAGCAGGGCGTTCGCTTCGAGCCGCCGGGTTCAAAGGCGGCGGACCTGGTGTTGAGCGCCGCGGCCGACGCCTGGGCCGAACTCCGCAAGGCCGAGCCAGCGCCCGGGTTCCAGACGCTCGCCACCATGCGCCGCGCCCGGCATCTCACCGTCACGGGCGACATGGCGAAATTCTATCGCCACCTGCTGCTGCTGGAGATGCTGTTCTCGCATCTGGAAGACGGCGCGGCGCCCGAAGCAGCCGCCGCCCCCGCCATCGAGCCTGTCACCGGGCGCTATCTCCGCCTCGCCATCGGCGGGCGTCCGCACCGGGTCTATTTCGAGGAGGCGGGCGAAGGCGTGCCGCTTCTCTGCCTGCACACGGCCGGGAGCGACGGTCGCCAGTACCGCCACATCCTGAACGACCCCGAGGTGACGGACCGCTTCCGGGTCATCGCCTTCGACCTGCCCTGGCACGGCAAGTCGTCGCCGCCGAGGGGCTTCGAGGCCGAGGTTTACCGGCTCACGACCGATTCCTATGTCGAGACGGTCATGGCGGTTGCGGACGCGCTTGCGCTGGAGGCCCCGGTCGTCATGGGCTGTTCCATCGGCGGGCGGGCGGTGCTGCATCTGGCGCTCAGGCACGGCGCCCGCTTCCGCGCGGCAATCGGGCTGCAGTCGGCGCTTTACGCCGAGGACCGGAGCCTTGGAGACCCGTTGCCGGAGATGGCGCTCGCGCGGCCCGACATTCACGCCGGCATGGCCGCGGGCGCGTCGATGGCTGGCATGACCGCGCCCCGGTCCCCGGCGGCGGAGCGGTGGGAGACCATGTGGCACTACATGCAGGGCGGGCCGGGCATTTTCGCCGGCGACCTGCACTACTATTTCGAGGACGGCGACCTCCGGAACGGCGGCGCCGCGCCGCTGGCGGATTCCGACTGCCCGATCTACCTGCTGAGCGGCGACTACGATGTCTCCGCCACGCCGGAAATGGGCCGCGAACTGGCCGACCTGATCGGGGCCGCCCATTTCGAGGTGATGAAGGGCGTGGGCCACTTCCCGATGTCCGAGAATCCGGAGGTATTCCGGCGCTACCTGCTGCCCGTCCTCGACAGCATCCTGGCGCTCCCGTCCGGGTAGGGCTGCCGTTTCCTCACGGTCGCTCAATCCAGCAGCCGTTTCAGTTCGTAGAGCCGCTCCAGCGCCTCCCTCGGGCTGAGCGCGTCGGGGTCGAGGGCGGCCAGCGCCTTCTCGGCCGCGGACGGCTCCGGCTCGGCCTGCGGGTTGCGGGCGGCGGCGAAGAGCGGCAGATCGTCGGCAAGGCGCGCGATGGCGCTGCCCTGCTCGCCCGTCTCCAGCAGCCGCAACACCTCTTCGGCCCGCTCGACCACCGGGCGCGGCAGGCCCGCAAGCCGGGCGACATGGATGCCGTAGGAGCGGTCCGCCGCGCCGGGCGCGACCTCGTGCAGGAAGACGACCGAACCCTGCCATTCCTTGACCCGCATGGTGCGGAGCGCGAGGCGCTCGAGCTTGCCGGCCAGCAGGGTGAGTTCATGGTAGTGCGTCGCGAACAGCGCCCGGCAGCGGCAGGCTTCGTGCAACTGCTCGACCACCGCCCAGGCGATCGACAGGCCGTCGAAGGTCGCCGTGCCGCGCCCGATCTCGTCCAGGATGACGAGCGAGCGCTCGCTTGCCTGGTTCAGGATCGCGGCCGTCTCGACCATCTCGACCATGAAGGTCGAACGCCCGCGGGCGAGGTCGTCGGAGGCGCCGACGCGGCTGAACAGCCGGTCCACCGCCCCGATATGCGCCCGGTCCGCCGGCACGAAGCTCCCCATCTGGGCGAGAATGACCATGAGCGCGTTCTGGCGCAGGAAGGTGCTCTTGCCGGCCATGTTCGGGCCCGTCACGAGCCAGAGCCGCCACTCCGGCGACAGGTCGCAGCCATTGGCGACGAAGGGCTCTTCCAGCGCCGCCTCGACGACCGGATGTCGCCCGCCCTCGATCTCGAAGGCGAGGCCGTCGTCCACCAGCGGCCGGCTCCAGCCGCATTCGACGGCAAGCGCCGCCAGGCCGGAGGCCGCGTCGAGCAGGGCGAGCGCCTGCGCCGCCGCCGCAATTGCCCCGCCCTGCTCCAGCACGCGGGCGGCGAGGCGCTCAAAGATTGCCAGTTCCGCCGCCAGCGCCTGTTCGGCCGCGCCTGCGATCTGCGCTTCCAGCCTGCCGAGCTCGACCGTGGTGAAGCGCATCGAGTTGGCCATGGTCTGCCGGTGGATGAAGGCGTCGTCGGCCTGCAGGCGGCCCGCGGCGGCCTGCGTGACCTCGACGAAATAGCCGAGGATATTGTTGTGCCGGATCTTGAGCGAGGCGGCCCCGGTCTCGGAGGCGTAGCGCGCCTGCAGGCCGGCCACCGTCTTGCGGCTGTCGTCGCGCAGCGCGCGCAGCCGGTCGAGGCCATCGTCATAGCCGGAGGCGACGAAGCCGCCGTCGCGCGCGGACAGGGGCAGGTCGGGGCCGAGCGCCGCCGCCAGCGCCGCAACGATCTCCTCATGGCCCCGGAGCGCAGCGCAGGCTTCGGCCAGCAGCGGCGGCGGGGCGTCGAACAGGTCCGCGATCTCGCCCGCCAGGGCCAGCGCGTCCCGGACCGCCGCCAGGTCGCGCGGGCCGCCCCGGCCGAGGCCCAGCCGCGAGAGCGAACGCTCGATATCCGGCGCGCGCCCGAGCCGCCCTGCAAGTTCGGGGCGCAGCCGTTCCTCGCGGCAGAGCCGGTCCACCGCGTCGTGACGCGCCGCTATCGCATCGGGGTCGGTGAGCGGCGCGGCGAGCCAGGCCGCAAGCAGGCGCCCGCCGCCTGCGCTGCGCGTCCGGTCTATGGTGGCGAGCAGGCTGCCCCGGCGCTCTCCGGCGAGCGTTGCGGTCAGCTCCAGGTTCCGGCGCGTCGCGGGGTCGATCTCCAGCACCCGGCCGGGACCGGCCGGGCGCGGCGGCTCCAGGCGGGGCAGGCGGCCCTTTTGCGTCAGTTCCAGATAGTCCACCAGCACGCCGCACGCGGTCTGCTGCGCCCGGTCGAAGCGCCCGAAACCTTCCAGGGTGGCGACCCCGAAGGCATCCAGCAGCCGGCGGCGCGCATTCTCGCTGTCGAAGCGGGCGGCGGGCAGCGGCGTCGCCGCCCCGTCGAACGCGGCCTCTTCCAGCATCGCTTCGGGCAGCACCAGCTCGGACGGCTCGACCCGCGCCAGCAAGACCGGCAGGCCGCCATCCTCCACGCTCTCGACCCGGAATTCGCCGGTCGAGATGTCCGCCCAGGCCAGCGCCGTCGCGCCGTTCGCCTCGGCCAGCACCGCCAGATAATTGTGCCGCCGGGCTTCCAGAAGGGCGTCTTCGGTCAGCGTTCCGGGCGTCACCAGCCGCACCACATCGCGCGCCACGACGGCGCCGCTGCCGCGCTTGCGGGCTTCGGCCGGGTCTTCGGTCTGCTCGCAGATGGCGACCTTGAAGCCCTTGCGGATCAGCCGTTCCAGATAGGCTTCGTGGGCGCGCACGGGCACGCCGGCCATCGGGATGTCGTCACCGTCATGGCGGCCCCGCTTGGTGAGCGCGATGTCGAGCGCGCCGGCGGCCTTGACCGCATCCTCGAAGAACAGCTCGTAGAAGTCGCCCATCCGGTAGAACAGGAGGTAGCCCGGATGCGCGTCCCGGATGGCGAGATACTGCGCCATCATCGGCGTGTTGCTGGCGGGGCGGGCGGGCTTCATCGGCTGGCGGCGGCGATCTTCCGGCAGGGTGGACCGCTCCAGCATTCCGCATCCCGCCCGTTTCGCCAATGCCGAAGCGCGGAGGACGCGCAGAGCGGAAAGGTTGGGCTATGCTGGAAGCCGATTTCCGGCGCGATGCCGGGCCCGGCGCCCGAGGGGGAACAGGATGGATTTCGGCTTCAGCATTCCGCACAGGGGACCGCTCGCCAACCCGGCGGACCAGAAACGCCTTGCCCAAACCGGCGAGCGCCTGGGCTATGCGGCGCTCACGGTCTCCGACCACATCGTCATCCCGCGCGATATCGAGTCGAAATATCCCTACTCGGAGACAGGCGACTTCCCCGGCAGCCGCTCGGGCGAGGCGCTGGAAATGATCGCGCTGCTTGCTTTCCTCTGCGGCGTCACGCAGACGGCGCGGCTCATCACCTCCGTCATGGTGCTGCCGCACCGCAATCCCGTTCTGGCGGCGAAGCAGCTTGCGACGGCGGACCTGTTGAGCAACGGGCGCGTCACCGTCGGCTGCGGGGTGGGGTGGATGCGCGAGGAGTTCGAGGCGGTCGGCCTGCCGCCCTTCGACGAGCGCGGCCGGGTTGCGGACGAATATCTCCGGGTCTTCAAGGCGGTCTGGACCGGGGACCCCGCCAATTTCGCCGGCGAGTACGCCAGTTTCTCCAACGTCTCGACCCTGCCCCACCCGGTGCAGAAGCCGCACCCGCCGCTCTGGATCGGCGGCGAGAGCGCGCCGGCGCTCCGCCGGGTCGTGGCGCTGGGCGATGCCTGGTATCCCATCGGCAACAATCCGCGCGCCATGCTCGACAGCCTGGACCGCTACCAGGCCCGGCGCGACGTTTTGCTCCGCACCGCAGAGGCTGCCGGGCGCGATCCTGCCACCATCGGGCTCGCCTATTCCGCACCGTGGCATTTCGAGGAGGCGGCGGACGGTGGCGAGGGCGGACGGCGGTTCCTCACCGGAAGCGCGGAAGAGCGCGCCGCCGACCTGCGCGCGCTCGGCGAGCTCGGGGTCGGCTGCGTCTTCCTGAACTTCGCCGCGCGTTCCGTCGAGCGGACCGAAGAGCGCCTCTCCCGCTTCGCCGAGGAAGTCATGCCGCTGATCGCATAAGGAAGGAGGGCAACGGCATTCGCCATCCGACCGGCGTCAGCATTCTGCGCTCCGAGATCCGGGCCCGAACCGCTTCAAGTCTACTGTCCGGACCAAGGGGCCCGCTTCACGCCGAGGTCCAGGATCGGGTCCGGGGTGACGAAAAGGAGCGTAGAGCAGGACGCGCACCGGATACAGGGCGGAACCAGATGTGCGTATGCGGCAGCCCCCGGAGTGGGCCGGAGGCGTCCAGCCTGCCGGGTGCGGGGCGGGAGCGGGCGCGCCGCATCCGCTCTATACTGCCGCCTCCGAAATGACAGGACCGCGCGCATGACCGGGCTTTGCGCCTTTTTTCCGACCAGGGATTTCGGCTCCGACTTCGCTGCCGTCCGCGACTGGGCGCAGGCGGCCGAAGAGCTGGGCTATGACTGGATCACCGTGCCGGACCACGTGCTGGGCGCGGACCCCGCCTCGCGCGAAGGATGGAAGCCGCCCTATACCCACCTGGACCAGTTCCACGAGACCTTCGTCACGATGGGCTATCTGGCCGCCTGCACGGAGCGCATCGGGCTCGCCTCGGGCGTGCTGATCCTGCCGCAACGCCAGACGGCGCTGGTCGCCAAGCAGGCGGCGGAGGTGGATATCCTCTCCGGCGGCCGGCTCCGCCTCGGTATCGGCACGGGCTGGAACTTCGTCGAATACGAGGCGCTGAACGAGGACTGGGAGACGCGCGGCGCCCGGCAGGCGGAGCAGGTGGCGCTGATGCGCCGGCTCTGGACCGAGGAGCTGGTGACGACCGGGGGCCGCTGGCACGGATTCTCGGAGGCCGGCCTCAACCCGCTGCCGGTGCAGCGCCCGATCCCCGTCTGGTTCGGCGGCACGCATCCGGCGGTGCTGCGCCGTGCGGCGAAGATGGGCGACGGCTGGATTCCCATCGCGCGCGCCGACGACAGCGGCAAGCAGCTGGTCGAGACGCTGCACGGCCTGCTGGAGGCGGAAGGGCGCGATCCGGCCTCGTTCGGCATCGACGCCTGGCTGCGCGCCTCCTCGCCCGACGTCCAGAAATGGGCGGCCGCCGCCGAGGGCTGGCGGGCGCTCGGCGCAAGCCTGTTGACGCTCTACCCGCTCTACCGGGTCGAGTCGGTGGACGAACGCATCCAGGCCCTCGCGCGGTTCAGGGAGGCTGCAGGCGCTTGCTGACGATCTCCGGAGGGCAGGTCCTGTCGCCGGATGGCGGCTTCGAGCGGCGCGACCTCGCCGTCGCCGACGGGCGCATCGTGGACACAACAGGCGCCGGGGAGGTCCTGGATGCGTCCGGGCTCCTGGTCCTGCCGGGCATGGTGGATGTCCACGGCGACGCCTTCGAGCGCCAGATCATGCCGCGTCCGGGCGTGCATTTCCCGCTCGATGTGGCGCTGCTGGACACCGACCGGCAGATGGCCGCCAACGGCATCACCACCGCCTACCATGCGGTCACCTGGTCGTGGGAGCCGGGGCTGCGGGGGCGCGGCACGCTGGTTGCGCTGATGGCGGCGCTGGAGGCGCTGGCGGGGCGGCTGGTCGTGGACACCCGCCTGCACCTGCGCATCGAGACATACAATCTGGGCGCCGTGGACGAGCTCTGCGACTGGATGGCGGCGGGGAAAGTCGATCTGCTCGCCTTCAACGACCATTTCGAGGAGATCTACGAGCAGTGCCGCGACGCCGAGAAGATCGGGAAATATGCCGAGCGCGCGGGGCTCGCGCACGATGCCTTTCTCGACCTGCTGGAGGAAGTGCGGAAGGGAGCGCCAGAAGTGCCGGCGGCCATGCGGCGGGTCGCGGCCGCGGCGGAGGCGGCGGGCGTCGTCCGGCTCGCCCATGACGAGGAGACGCTGGAAGACCGCAGCCTCTACCGCAGCCTGGGGGCGCTGATCTCCGAGTTCCCGGAAATCGTGGCAGTGGCGCGCGAGGCCGCCGGGGCGGGGGAGGCGGTCGTGTTCGGCGCGCCCAACGTGCTGCGGGGCGGCAGCCATGCCGGCTGTCCGGGAGCCGCCGACATGGTCCGCGAGGGCTTCTGCACGGTGCTGGCGTCGGACTATTACTACCCCGCCATGCTGCTGGCGCCGTTCCGCCTGGCCGAAGAGGGCATCCTCGGGCTGGAGGATGCCTGGCCGCTGGTCTCCGCCAACCCGGCGCGCGCGGCGGGCCTCGCCGACCGGGGCACGCTGGCCGAGGGCGCGCGTGCGGACATTCTGCTGGTCGACCCCTCCGGCCCCGTTCCCCGCCCCGCCGCCATGCTCGCCGAGGGCCGGCTGCTGCGCTTCGGTATCGGCTGAGGGCGCCGGACGAACGCCGGGGCTTGCGGCAGTGGGGCGAGGCTTGCTTGACTGGCGGCGGACCCTTGCCGGAGACCTCCGATGAACCTGGCCGCCCTGTTGATTCGCGCCGCCCGCGCCCGGCCGGACAGCCTCGCGCTGGCGCAGGGGCTCGAACCGCATTCCGACTACCGCACGCTCGCCGACCGCGCCGCCGCCATCGCCGGTTCGCTTCGCGCCGCCGGCCTCAAGCCGGGCGATCGTGTGGCGATCGCGATGAAGAACTGTCCCGAATTCATCGAGCTGCTTTACGGCGTCTGGCATGCGGGCCTCTGCGCCGTGCCGGTCAATGCCCGCCTGCACCCGAACGAGTTCGCCTGGATTTTCGGGAATTCGGGCGCGCGACTCGTCGCAGTGACGCCGGACCTCGCGGACGCGCTCGCCCCTGTCTGCGACGGCCTGCCGGATGTGGAGCGCATGCTCGTGGCGGGCGAGGCGGAGTTCCGCACGCTCTACGACGGGGAGCGGATCGGTCTTGCCGACGTCGCTCCGACCGACAATGCCTGGCTGTTCTACACCAGCGGCACGACCGGCCGGCCCAAGGGCGCGACGCTCTCGCACCGCAACCTCATGCACTGCACGCTCGGCTATTTCTCCGATGTGGACGACATCGCCGAGGGCGATGCGGTCCTGCATCCCGCGCCGCTCAGCCACGCCTCCGGCTGCTACAGCATTCCCTATGT
Organism: Alphaproteobacteria bacterium; assembly: GCA_022826185.1. Classification (GTDB taxonomy): domain Bacteria; phylum Pseudomonadota; class Alphaproteobacteria; order Bin95; family Bin95; genus Bin95. The sequence goes on along the minus strand of JAJDVH010000230.1, from coordinate 5,061 downwards.
CGTCCGCGCCAGCCCGCAGGTGATACCGCATGGCGGGTTCGACCCGGAGGAGATTTTCGAGCTGATCCGCCATTACAGGGGCAGCAGCTTCTTCGCCGCGCCGACCATGGTGAAGCGCCTGATCGACCACCCGGCGGCGACGAGCGCCGATGTCGCGAACCTGCGCTCGATCATCTATGGCGGCGGGCCGATGTATGTGGCGGACGCCAAGCGCGCCTTCGAGCTCTGGGGACCGAAGCTCATCCAGATCTACGGCCAGGGCGAGTGCCCGATGACGATCACGAGCCTCAGGCGCGAGGAGATCGCGGATGTGGATCATCCCCGCTACGAGGAGCGGCTGGCGTCGACGGGGCGGGCATTCTCCAATGTCGAGGTCCGGGTTGCCGATACCGACGAACGCGCACTGGCGCCGGGAGAGATCGGCGAGATCCAGGTGCGCGGCGAGGTCGTGATGAACGGCTACTGGGACAATCCGGAAGCCACGGCGGCGGCGCTCAGGGGCGGCTGGCTGCACACGGGCGACCTCGGAATCATGGACGAAGAGGGCTATGTCACGCTCAAGGACCGCTCGAAGGACATGATCATCTCGGGCGGCACCAACATCTATCCGCGCGAGATCGAGGAAGTGCTGCTGACCCATGCCGGCGTGAGCGAGGTCGCGGTGATCGGCCGGCCCGACCCGGAATGGGGCGAGAATGTCATCGCCTATGTCGTTGCCGCCGGCGGCCGGCCGGACCCGGACGCGCTCGACCGCCATTGCCTGGACCATCTCGCCCGCTTCAAGCGCCCCAAGGCCTATCGCTTCGTCGAGGCGCTGCCGAAGAACAATTACGGCAAGGTCGTGAAGACGGAAATCCGCGACCTGGAGGCCGCCGAGGCCGATCCCTGATCCTGCCGGACGACGAAGCCCCGCCGGAGCGGGGCTTCGCGCCGGTTGGAGCCTGCCGCCGGGTCAGACGCTGTAATACATCTTGAACTCGATCGGGTGCGGCGTGTGCTCGAAGGCGTAGACCTCGTTCCACTTGAGGTCGATATAGCCGTCGATCAGGTCGTCGGAGAACACGTCGCCGCGCGTCAGGAAGGACCGGTCCGCGTCGAGGCTCTCAAGCGCCTCGCGCAGCGACCCGCAGACCGTCGGCACGCCTTCCAGCTCCTCCGGCGGCAGGTCGTAGAGGTTCTTGTCCATCGGCTCGCCCGGATGGATCTTGTTGATGACGCCGTCGATGCCCGCCATCAGCATCGCCGCAAAGGCCAGATAGGGGTTCGCGCCCGGATCGGGGAAGCGCACCTCGACGCGCTTGCCGTTCGGGCTCGCCACATAGGGGATGCGGCAGGAGGCCGAGCGGTTGCGGCTCGAATAGGCCAGCAGCACCGGCGCCTCGAAGCCCGGAATCAACCGCTTGTACGAGTTGGTCAGCGGGTTGGAGAAGGCGTTGATGGCCTTCGCGTGCCGGATGATGCCGCCGATATAGTGCAGCGCGAATTCCGAGAGGTCGGCATAGCCGTGTCCGGCGAACAGCGGCTGGCCGTCCTTCCAGACCGACTGGTGCACATGCATGCCGGACCCGTTGTCGTCGATCACCGGCTTCGGCATGAAGGTGGCCGTCTTGCCGTAGCTGTGCGCGACCATGTGGGTCACATACTTGTAGATCTGCATCGAGTCGGCCGCCCCGACAAGGGTGCCGAACTTGAGGCCGAGCTCATGCTGGGAGGGCGCCACCTCGTGATGGTGCTTCTCCATCTCGAGGCCCATTTCGGCCATGGTCGAGACCATTTCGGCGCGCATGTCCGCGCCGCTGTCCACGGGCGGGACCGGGAAATAACCGCCCTTCACATCGGGCCGGTGGCCGGGATTGCCCTCGTCGAACTCCGTCCCGGAGTTGTAGGGGCCTTCCGCGCTGTCGATCGCATAGAAGGTCCGGTTCATCGACACGTCGAAGCGCACGTCGTCGAACACGAAGAACTCGGCCTCGGGGCCGAAATAGGCCGTGTCGCCGATGCCCGCTTCCTGGATATAGGCTTCGGCCTTCTTGGCGACCGAGCGCGGGCAGCGCTCATAGGACATGCCGGTGGACGGCTCATGGACATCGCAGAACAGCACCATGGTGTTCTCCGCCATGAACGGGTCCATGGTGGCTGTCGTCGGGTCCGGCATGAGGATCATGTCGGACTCGTTGATGTCCTTCCAGCCGGCGATCGACGATCCGTCGAAGAAGATGCCGTCCACGAAGACATCCTCGTCCATGGTCGTCACATACTGGGCGGTGTGCTGCCATTTCCCGCGCGGGTCGGTGAAGCGCAGGTCCACATGGCGGACGTCGTTGTCCTGGATTGCCCTGAGCACGTCCTCGGGCGTCTTGCAGTTGAGCGACATGAGATAGAGGCTCCCTCTCTGTTCCGGGGCGGCGCTCGCGCCGGTGTTCCTAGATGGCGTCCACGCCGGTTTCGCCGGTGCGGATTCGGATCGCTTCCTCGATCGGATAGACGAAAATCTTGCCGTCGCCGATGCGCGCGGTATAGGCGGCCTGCTGGATGGCTTCGACGGCCCGTTCCACCGCGGCGTCCTCCACGACGACCTCGATCTTCACTTTCGGCAGGAAGTCCACGACATATTCGGCGCCGCGATAGAGTTCGGTATGGCCCTTCTGCCGCCCGAAACCCTTCGCCTCCAGCACGGTGATGCCCTTGATGCCTACCTCGTGCAGCGCGTCCTTCACCTCGTCGAGCTTGAAGGGCTTGATGATCGCTTCAATCTTCTTCATCGCCGTCCTGCCGATAATGGGCGTCCTGCCGAACCTGTTGCAAAGCACACTCCATGCCAGTCCGCAAGGCCGGCGTATCCTTTGCAAATCAACGGTTTTTCAGCCAGCCCGCAACGCCTCCTGCACATGTTTGCGCCAAATGCCCATTCGGCGGGCACCCCGAATGCCTGCCTGACGGGCGGTCAGAGCACGGTCCGGATGCGCTCGACCGCGCGTTCGATGTCTTCCTCGCTCGCCGCGTAGGAAAAGCGGATGAAGCCTTCGCCGTGGGCGCCGAAGCTGGTGCCGGCCACGGTGGCGACGCCTGCGTCCTCCAGCATCCGGCTCTGCAGCTCCCGCGCGCTCATGCCGGTGCCCTCTATATTGGGGAAGGTATAGAAGGCGCCGCCCGGATCGACGCAGCGGAAGCCCGGCAGCTGGTTGAGGGCGCGCACGATGATGCGCCGGCGCGCATCGAAGGCCCGGCGCATGGTTTCCACGGCGTCCTGGGGGCCGTTCAGCGCGGCGATGCCGGCATGTTGCGTGGCCGCGTTGACGCAGGAATGGCAGTTCACCGCCAGCCGCTCCACCAGCGGGAAGAGCGCCTCCGGCCAGACGCTGTAGCCCAGCCGCCAGCCGGTCATCGCATAGGTCTTGCTCCAGCCGTCGAGCAGGATGGTGCGCTCGCGCAGGCTCTCATAGCCGAGCAGCGAGATATGCTCGTTGTCCCCGTAGAGCAGGCGGCTGTAGATCTCGTCGGAGAGCACGGCGACATGCGGATGGTCCTCGAGCCCGGCGACAAGCCTGTCCATCTCCGCCTTCGGCACGACGCCGCCGGTCGGGTTGGCGGGGCTGTTGAGGATGAGCAGCCTCGTGGCGGGGCCGATCTGCGCCAGCACCTCGTCGGCCGAGAAGGCGAAGCCGTTCTCCTCGTGCAGCGCCATGGCCACGGGTGTGGCCCCGGTATATGCGATCATCGACTCGTAGATCGGGAAGCCGGGGTTCGGATAGACGATCTCGGCGCCGGGCTCCCCGAACATCATGATCGCGAAGAACATGGTCGGCTTGCCGCCGGGCAGGATCATCACCAGGTCGGGATCGACCTCGACGCCGCGAAAGCGCGCGATATCCGCCGCCACCGCTTCGCGCAGCGCCGGGATGCCGTTGGCCGGGGTGTAGCCGTGATGCCCGTCGCGCAGCGCCTTCGCCGCCGCCTCGACCACATGGGCCGGGGTTTTGAAGTCCGGCTGCCCGATGCCGAGATTGACGATGTCGCGGCCTTCCGCCTGCAGCTTCGCCGCCCGCGCAAGCACCTCGAAGGCGGTCTCGGTTCCCAGTCGGTCAAGATTGTCGGCGAGGCGGAGCATGACGGCCGGTATCCTGTCTTTTGGCGGAAGGCGCCGGACTATGGCCAAAAGCGAAATCCGCCGCAATGCCTCGACCCCGGACCGCCGCATCGGGGCTTCGCCGGCCGGCCGATGGCCGGCGGCTGCCGACAGGGCCCTCTCCGGCGCGATGTCATGAAAGGTCATGTTTCTGTCGTGACCGCCCTCCCGCGACCGGAGGTCCGCGCACCTCTTGCGCTTCCCCCTTTCCGTCATGCCCGGACTTGTTCCGGGCATTCGTTTCCGCCGCCGCAATGGCCCCGATGGAGATGCCCGGAACAAGTCCGGGCATGACGATATGAGAACGGGCATGGCGTGAAGAGGGCCCGGGCGGCGGTCGGGGAGCGTACGCGGCGGGGACCCCTGCATAAGTGTCATGAAATGTCATGATGTGTCATGGTCACGCGCGGCGATGCTGCCTTTCCACACCTTGCCGCCATGGTGGAACTCGTCCTCGCCGCCGTCATGGCCGGCCCCCGCATCCGGCCTCTCGGCGCCCGGCTCGCCGGGAGCGTCTGCGGGCGTGCCGCCGCCTCCGGCGCGGTGGTGGTCGGCGCATGCGCGGCGGTCCTCCGGCGGCGGCGCTGCGTTCATGTCCTCCGCATAAGCCAGGGCGGGGCGGGGGTCGGTTTCGGTCATGCGTGCCTCCTTTCGGGCAAAGGGCGGGACAGGGGTGTCCCTGTTTTGCGCGCGTTTCGCGTGCGGGCGCGGGCGGGTGTCGGCGCCGGCGCGGTTCGCGCACCTGATTGCGCGCGCGAGACGGCGCACACATATCTCGCACCGTTGGTGCTAACTATCTGACATGATTGTGGAATTTTCCCGTTTCCGGTGCAACCGGGCGGAGAGAGCGAACCCGGTCCTGCACACCGTGCAACCGATCGGGGAGCCGCAATCGTGGCAGCCATCCGTCTCACCCAGCGCCGGGTCGATACCCT